>QHVV01000011.1 GCA_003222385.1 Acidobacteriota bacterium | reverse complement strand
GTCGCTTTTCTCGCGAGCGAGCGGGCGAGTTACGTCACGGGCGCCACGATCCAGGTGGACGGCGGCGTCATTCAGAGCACGTTCTGAAGACGGTAAACGGAAAACGGGAAACGGAAAACGGGGAGAATGGCTCATGAAGTTGAAGCTCCGGGTCGTGACGCCGATCCGCACCGTGATCGATTCCGAGGCCGACGAGGTCGAGATGCCCGGAGAGCTCGGCTACCTGGGCATCCTGCCGGGACACACGCCGCTGATCACGGTCTTGAAGACGGGCGTCGTCTCCTGCAAGAACGGGGGCGTCGAACGCGCTGTCGCGATCACCGCCGGCTTCGCGGAAGTTTCGAACGACGTCGTGACCGTCCTCGCGGACTCGGCCGATGAGCCTTCCGAGGTCGACGTGGCGGCCGCCGAGCGGGACCGCACGCAGGCGGAGGAGGAGATCAAGACCGCGAGCCGGGAAACGCTCGAGCCGATCCGGTCGAGGCTGGAGCTCGCCGAAGCGAGGCTCGCGGTGGCAAAGCGACGCTGACCCGGGAGTCCGTGCGCGCCGTCCCCGACGTGTCCGTCGTCATCCCGGCCCGGGACGAAGCCGACAACATCATTCCTCTCCTGACCAACCTCTCCGCGGCGCTCGAAGGCTCCGTGGACTACGAAGTCGTCGTGGTGGACGACGGAAGCGTTGACGCCACGCCCGACCGGCTTCGCGAAGGAGCTCTCGAGTTTCCGCGGCTCCGGTCGGCGCGTCATCGGGCGCCGTCCGGACAGAGCGCCTCGATCTGGACGGGCGTACGGCTCGCGCGCGCTCCCTGGATCGTGATGCTCGACGGCGACGGCCAGTACGATCCGGCCGATATCCCTCTTCTTCTGCGGGCGCGGGACGCGCGCCGACCGAACGGGCTCCTTCTCGTCTGCGGTGACCGCGGCGCCCGGCGCGATCCGTGGGTGCGACGGGTCTCCTCGCGAATCGCCAACGGTCTCCGCCGCCGGATCCTGCGCGACGGGGTCCCCGACGCCGGGTGCGGGCTGAAGCTCTTCCCGCGCGAGGCATTTCTCGCGCTCCCCTGGTTCGATCACATGCACCGGTTCCTGCCGGCGCTCTTCCGGACGAGCGGAGCGGACGTCGTTTCCGTGCCGGTCAAGCACCGCGAGCGGCGCCACGGCCGATCGCACTACGGCGTGCACGATCGCCTCTGGCCCGGCATCGCCGACGTCCTGGGGGTCCTGTGGCTGCAGAGGCGCGGGCGGCGGCCCGAACGAGAACGAGGAGTCTCCGAATGAAAACGCCCGTGTTCTGGCTGGCCGTGGGTTTCGCGGGGCAGGCTCTCTTCTCGATGCGGTTCTTCCTGCAGTGGTGGAGGAGCGAGCGCGCCGGCCGGAGCGTGATCCCGATCGGGTTCTGGTACTTCAGCGTCGCGGGCAGTCTCGTCCTCCTCGTTTACGCAATCTACAAACGAGATCCCGTTTTCATCCTGGGACAGGCGGGGGGCCTCCTGATCTACCTGCGCAATCTTTCTCTCATCTCCCGGGAGCGCCGCGGCGGAGCGACGCCGCCGCCGCTGGACGCATGAGCCGCCGCGCGGCGCTCGTGCTCGCCGCGCTCTGGGCGCTCGCCGTGGCCGGAAGCCTCGCGGCGCGGCCGGCCTGGCCGATCGACGAGACCCGCTACCTTTCGGTCGGATGGGAGATGTGGCAGCGCGGAGACCTCCTCGTCCCGCATCTGAACGGCACCCCCTACAGCGACAAGCCGCCGCTCCTCTTCTGGCTGATGCAGGCGGGGTGGAGCGTCTTCGGGGTCAACGAGTGGTGGCCGCGCCTCGTTCCCTCGCTCTTCGCTCTCGGAAGCCTTTTCCTGATGGCGCGGCTCGCGCGGCAGCTCTGGCCGGATCGCAAAGACGTCGCGGCCGCGGCGCCCTTCGCGCTTCTCGGCTGCTTCTTCTGGTCGTTCTTTTCGACCGTGCTCCTCTTCGACATGCTGCTCGCGTTCTTCGCGCTGCTCGCGATCTCCGGGGTCGTCCGCGCGTCGCGCGAAGGCGGGCCCGCGGGCTGGCCTCTCGTCTCTCTCGGGATCGGGCTGGGCATCCTCGCGAAGGGACCGGCGATCCTGGTCCCGGTCGTTCCGGTGGCCTTCCTCGCGCCGTGGTGGTCGGGAGGATCGGTGCGCCCCGCGCGCTGGTATCCGCGCGTCCTCGCCTCGGTCGCCGGAGGAATCTCGATCGGTCTCGCGTGGGCGATTCCCGCGGCGCTCGCCGGCGGCCGGGACTACGGGGACGCGATTCTCTGGGGCCAGACGGCGGGCCGCGTGGCGCGCGCATTCGCGCATCGGCGTCCCTGGGCCTGGTACCTGCCGTTCCTGCCGGTCCTGGCGTTCCCGTGGATCCTCTGGCCCTCTCTCTGGCGCGGCCTCCGGCAGGCGAAGGCTCTCTCCCGCGACCCGGGCGTCCGCCTCTGCGCGGCGTGGGCGGGGACCGGTCTCCTTCTCTTCTCCGCGATCAGCGGCAAACAGGTCTACTACCTGCTGCCGCTCGCGCCCGCGGTCGCGCTCCTCACGATGCGCGTCGGCACGTCCGTCCCGATCGCGCCGAGGCGGGTCGAGACTCTCTGGATCGCGGGAGCACTTCTCTTCCTCGCGCTCCTGCTCGCCGTCGTCCCCCTCGTGTCGGACCGCCTTCCGCTCCCGCCCTGGGCTTCGCGCCTATCGCCCGCCGGCGCGCTCCTCTCCGCCGCGAGCGGCCTCGGTCTCGCCTGGCGGCCGGCCTCCTCGCGCTCGCGGCTCGTTGAACGGATCGCGATGTGCGCGGTCGTCGCGGTCGTCGCGATCCAGTGGTCGATCGCCCGCGCGGCGGCCGGCACCTACGACGTCGAAGACATCGGTCGACACCTGAATCGCCTCCAGCGCGAAGGACACCCGCTCTCGCACGTCGGTCGGTACTCCGGGGAATACCAGTTCGCGGGACGGCTGGACTGCTCGATCGACGTCATCGATTCCAACGCGGTGTCGCGCTGGTTCGCGCGGCACCCGGACGGCTACGTGATTGCCTACACGAGGCGGTCGCTCACCTCCGAGAAAGACGTCGACTTCAGCCGCGTTTTCCGCGGCGGCGTTGTGACCGTGCGCCGGCTCCCGGGCGCGGCTTCAGAAGCCGGATTTCGAAATCGAAGCGGCGGGCACGAAGCCGGAGGCTGACGGCCGGTTCCACCCGGGCCCGCGCAGCGCCCGGCCCGGCGTCTTTCCGGTCAGCTTCCCGCCGTCGACGACGAGCACGCCGTTGACGGCGACGAAGCGGAACCCTTCGCTGTAGCGGTTCGGCGCCTCGAACGTCGCGACGTCGCGGACGGTCCGCGGGTCGAAGACGGCGAGGTCGGCCGGGAATCCTTCCTTGACGAGACCGCGGTCGCGAACGACGTCATCTTCCGGATCGCTTCTTCCAGCCGCAGCACTTTTTCGTCGCGCACGTAGTGCCCGAGGATCCGGGCCGCGGATCCCCAGCCGCGCGGGTGCGAACCTTCGTGCGACAGGGGCCCGTCGGTCGCCTTCGCGGGCGAGTCGGTCCCGAAGGAGACGAGCGGATGGGCAAGAGCCGCGCGGACGTCCTTCTCGTCCATGATCGAGATGATGCAGGACGCGTTGGCCCGGTCCGCGAGGACGAGGTCGATCAGAGCGTCTCGGGGGTCCTTCTTCTCCTCCGCCGCGATCTTCGCGATCGTCTTTCCTTCGTACGCCTTGAGCTTGTCGGACAGGACCGAGCCGACCATCACGCCCTCGGGGCCGCCGGAGCCGAGGTACTGGTTTTCCCACTCGGTCGTCTCGCGCGCCATGTCCGCCCGGGCGCGCTCGCGCTCGCCCGGGTCGGAAAGGCGCTTCAACAACGCGTCGCGTCCGCCTTCGCGGACCCACGGCGGCAGGCACGCGTCCAGGCCGTTGGAGGCGCGGTTGTAGGGGTACTGGTTCGCGCTGACGTCGAGACCCTCGGCGCGCGCCGCCTCGATCTTGCGGAGCACCTCGGGCATCTTTCCCCAGTTCGGCTTGTAGGCGGTCTTCAGGTGCCAGATCTGCGTCCGCACCTTCGCGTCGCGCGCGATGCGAAAGACCTCCTCGAGAGAGGCGTCGATTCGCGAAGACTCCGAACGCTGGTGCGTGAAATACGCTCCGCCGGAGCGCGCCGCGACCTTCGAGAGCGCGGTGAGCTCCTCGGTCGTCGAGTAGATGTTCGGGATGTACTGGAGCGACGACGAGATGCCGAGCGCCCCCTCGCGCATCGCCTGCTCGAGGAGCGCCTGCATCGAGGCGATCTCGGTCGATGTCGCGCCGCGGTTCTGCTCGCCGACGACGTAGCTGCGCAGACCTCCGGAGCCGATGAACGTCGCCAGGTTGATCGCAGTACCGCGCTTTTCCAGCGTCTTGAAGTAGCCGTCCAGCGTCCGCCAGTCCGGCCAGACGCCGTACTTCGTGTAGGTGTCGCGCTCCTCGTCGATCAGCCGCTGGTTGAGCGGGGCGATCGAGACGCCTTCGCCCGTCACTTCGGTCGTGATGCCCTGCGTCACCTTGGATGCGGCCCGTCCGTCGACGAGCACGTTGTACTCGGACTGTCCCAAGAGATCGATGAACCCCGGCGCGACGACGAGGCCGCGCGCGTCGATCCGGCGCTTCGCCGCGCGTTTTCCGAGCGGCCCGACCGCGACGATCCGCCCGTTTCGCACCGCGACGTCCCCGACGAACCACGGCGCGCCGGTTCCGTCCACGACGCGGCCCCCCTCGAAGACGACGTCGTCGACGTCCGGGGCGCGGGGCGCGACGAGCGCGAGAGACGGCAACGCCGCCAGAGCTGCGACCGCGAGAATCTTCTTCATGGCTTCAAGTCTATGATCGCGGCCGATGCGGCCGGGTGCGGCTTCGACGGGCGCCGGCGCTCGGGCGGTGGACCTCCTCGAGCGCCTGGTGGCCATCCCTTCGGTGACCGGCTCGGAGAAGCCGGTGCTCTCGTTCTTAGACGACCGTTACCGGCAATCGGGCTGGACCGTCGAGTCCATGGAGGTCGCGCCCGATCGGCGCAACCTCTTCATCCACCGCGGACACCCGAGCGTCGTCCTGACGACGCACGCCGACACCGTTCCGCCGTTCTTTCCGCCGCGCCGCGAGGCGGACGTGCTGGTGGGCCGCGGCGCCTGCGACGCGAAGGGGTCCCTCGCCGCGCAAGCGATCGCGCTCGAGGAGCTGGCGCGGGACGGCGCGGGGGAGGTCGGGCTCCTGGTGCTCGTCGGGGAAGAGCGCGGATCCGACGGCGCGCTCGCGGCGAACCGCCGCCCGCACCTCGCCCGTTACCTGATCGGCGGGGAGCCGACCGGCAGCCGCTTCGTCGCCGGCTCGAAGGGCTGCCTCCGCATCGAGGTCGAGGCGCGCGGCGTCTCGGGTCACTCGTCGATCCCGGAGAGCGGGCGGTCCGCAGTCGATCCGCTCCTCGATTTCTTGAACGACCTGCGCGAGCTGAAGCTGCCGGAGCATCCGGCCTTCGGCCGGACGACGATGAACATCGGCGTCCTCCAGGCGGGCACGGCTCCGAACGTCATCGCGGAAAGCGCGCACGCCGAGGTCATCTTCCGAACGGGCCATCCGATCGAGGCTCTTCTCGCTCACGTCCGTCCGATGGCGCAGGGCAAAGTGGAGCTCGCCGTCGGCTACCGCTCCGACCCGGTGTCGTTCCGCCGTCCGAAAGGGGAGCCGGGAGAAGTCGTGTCGTTCGCGTGCGATCTCCCTCTCCTGCCGGCGTGGGGCGAGCCGATCCTGTTCGGGCCCGGCTCGATCCGCGACGCGCACGGGATGGAGGAAAAGGTGGAGCTCGCCGAGGTCGAGGCGGCGGTCGCCGTCTACGTCCGCCTGGTGCGGGAGCTCCTCGCGCGCGGCGAAGCGTGTCTCGAGCCGCGGACCGAAGCGACGCCCGCGCGCGGCTAGAATGCGTCGGCGTGAAATTGCGCCCAGGATGAAAGTTCGCCTCGGCCTCCTCCCCCTGATCGCGGCGGCTCTTCTCGCCTCTGCGCCGGCCGGCGCCCAGGAGACGAAAAAGCTCGCCGTTCCCTACGTGCAGTTCACGCTTCCGAACGGGCTCGACGTGATTCTCCACGAGGACCACCGGGTCCCTATGGTCGCGGTCAGCGCCTGGTACCACGTCGGCTCGGCGCGGGAAAAGCCGGGCCGGACCGGTTTCGCGCACCTCTTCGAGCACATCATGTTCGAAGGCTCCGGCCACGTCGCCGAAGGGAACTTCGACAACTGGCTGGAGGCGGCGGGCGGCGACAACAACGGCTCGACCGACAACGACCGCACGAACTACTGGGAGACGGTCCCTTCCAACGCCTTGGAGTTGGCTCTCTTCCTCGAATCCGATCGGATGGGTTACCTGCTCGACGCGATGAGCCCCGAGAAAGTGAACATCCAGCGCGACGTCGTCAAGAACGAGCGGCGTCAGTCTTACGAGAACCGCCCGTATGGAATGGCGTTCCTGAAGCTGCCCGAGGAGCTCTTCCCTCCCAGCCATCCGTACCACTGGCCCGTCATCGGTTCGATGGAAGACCTGACCTCGGCGAGCTACGAAGACGTGGTTCAGTTCTTCAAGAGCTGGTACGGGCCGAACAACACGAGCCTCGTGGTCGCGGGCGACATCGATCCGCGCGAGGCCCGGCGCCTCGTCGAAAAGTGGTTCTCCGACGTTCCGCGCGGGGCGGCCGTGCCGCCGATCGCCGCGCCCCCCGCGGTCCTGACCTCCGAGAAGCGGCTGACTCTCGAGGACCACGTCCAGCTGCCGCGCCTCTATCTCGCGTGGCTGTCGCCGGTCGCCTTCGCGCCGGGCGACGAAGCGATGACCGTCCTCTCCCGCGTGCTCGCGTCCGGCAAGAACTCGAGGCTCTACAAGAGGCTCGTCTACGACCTCCAGATCGCGCAGGACGTGTCGGCGAGCCAGAACTCCGGCCCGCTCGGCTCCACCTTCCTGCTGATCGTCACGGCCCGGGAAGGCCATGGTCTGTCCGAGATCGAAAAAGTCGTGGTCGAGGAACTCGCGAAGGTGAAACGCGATCCTCCGGCGGCCCGGGAGCTCGAGCGCGCCGTCAACCAGATCGAATCCGCGTTCTACAACGGGCTCGAGCGCGTCGGCGGATTCGGCGGCGTGGCCGATCAGTTGAACGCGTACGAGCTCTACGCCGGCCGGCCCGACTATTTCGCGGAGGACCTCGCGCGCTACACGTCGCTCGACCCGCGAGACGTCCAGGCCGCCGCGAATCGCTACCTGCGCGACGACGCGCGGCTCGTCCTCTCGGTCGTGCCGCAGGGGAAGAAGGCGCTGGCGGCCGAGAAGAAGCCGTGAGACGGGGACTCCCCGCGGTCGCACTGGCCCTCCTGGTCTTCGCGCTGCCGGCGTCCGGGCAGAAAGCGGCTCCCGGAAAGCCGGATCGCTCGAAACCCGATCGTTCGAAACCTCCGGCTCTCGGGCCCGTGCGGCCCTTGAAGCTCCCGCCCGTCCTGGAGCTCCGCCTTTCGAACGGCCTGCCGGTCTTCGTGGTCGAGCGTCACGAAGTGCCGGTCGTGCAGGTCGACGCGGTCGTCCGCGCGGGAGCGGGAAACGACCCGCTCGAGAAGCCGGGCCTGGCGAGCTTGACCGCCGACATGCTGGACGAAGGCGCCGGATCGAGGGGGACGCTCGAGATCTCCGACGAGACCGACTTCCTCGGCGCGGACCTCTCGGCGGAAGCGGGCTGGGACTCCGCCGCCGTCGCGCTCCACGTTCCGGTCAAGCGGCTCGACAAAGCCCTTCCGATCTTCGCCGACGTTCTCGTGCGCCCGACGTTTCCCGCCAGCGAGATCGAACGGGTGCGGAAGGACCGTTTGACCGAGCTTCTCCAGTGGCGCGATGAGCCGGCGGCGATCGCCTCCGTCGCTTTCGCGCGCGCTCTCTACGGCCCCGGCCATCGCTACGGAACGGCGACCGTCGGGACGGAGAGCTCCGTGCGCGCGCTTTCGCGGAGCGATCTGACCGCTTTCCACGCGAGAACGTTCCGGCCGGAGGATGCCGCGATCGTCGTGGTGGGAGACGTCGGCGCCGATTCGGTCCGGGGAGAGCTCGAAAAGGTCCTGGGCGGCTGGAAAGCCTCCGGCCCGGGAGCGGCGGCCGAAGTCCCGGCGGCGCCGCAGGTGCCGGGGCGCGAAGTCTGGATCGTCGACCGGCCGGGCGCCGCGCAGTCCGAGATCCGGATCGGACGGATCGGGCCGCCGCGCTCGACGCCCGACTATTTCGCGCTGACCGTCATGAACACGATCCTCGGCGGCTCTTTCACATCCCGCCTGATGCAGAACCTGCGCGAGCAGCACGGCTACGCGTACGGCGCGAGGTCGAGGTTCGACTTCCGGCTGTCGTCCGGTCCCTTCGTCGCCGCGGCGGCCGTCCAGACGGACAAGACCGCCCCGGCGCTGACCGAATTTTTCAAGGAGCTCGAGGCGATCCGGAAGACGATCACGGACGCCGAAGTCGCGAAGGCGAAGAACTACGTCGCGCTGTCTTTTCCCGCGTCGCTGGAAACGACCGGTGACATCGCGTCCCGGCTGGCGGAGCAGTTCGTCTATCGATTGCCGAACGACTGGATCCAGACGTATGTCTCCCGCATCGGGGCGGTCACGACCGCCGACGTCCGGCGCGTCGCGAGCGAGTACGTGGATCCCGGGAAGGTCGCCGTCGTCGTCGTCGGGGACCGGGGCAAAATCGAGTCCGAGGTGAAGGCGTTGAACCTGGGGCCGATCAAAACTTGGAGCGTGGACGATCTCTTCGGGGTCGAGAAGAAGTCGAAGTGAACGTGAGGAAGGTCGTCCGCCGCACGCTGCTCGGCCTCGCGATCGTCGTCGTCCTCGCGGTGACCGCGCTCTTCTGGGTCATCGGACCGCGGAACGTCTTCGGAATGCTGCGGTACGACCAGCGCCGCGAGGGGGACCTCCGGGTCGGAGTCCCCGCGCCGGACGTCTCCCTCGTTTCTCTGGACGGCCGCACTCCGGTCCGGATCGCGAGCGCGATCGGCGAGAAGCCGCTCGTCATCGTCTTCGGCAGCTACACCTGACCGCCGTTCCGGCGCTCGGTCGAGCGCGTCGGGAAGATGTACCGGGAGTACGGCGACCGCGCCCGGTTCCTCACCATCTACATCAAGGAGGCGCATCCTCTGGACGAGTGGCAGATGGAATCGAACGAGAAGGAGAGCGTCTGTTATCCGCAGCCGCGCACGCTCTCGCAGCGGGTGGCGATCGCCAACGACTTCGCGAAGCGATTTCACTACGACGTGCCGCTCGCGGTGGACCGCATGGACAACCGGGCCAACCAGCTCTACGCCGGCTGGCCCGAGCGCTTCTACATCGTGGACGAGAAGGGCACGATCGTCTTCAAAGGCAAGCCCGGGCCGTTCGGGTACCACCCCGAAGAGGTCGAGGCCTGGCTCGCGAAGAGATTTCCGCCGAAGGGCTGAGCCTCTTTTAGCGGAACGCCGATGTGTCCGCGGTGCTCGCCAGGCGTCCCTGCGGATTGGAGTACGTCTTCACGGCGCCGGTAGCCGTGTCGGTGACCGTCAGCGTGTACTCGACGTCCGACAGCGCGCCGTAGAAGATCCAGAAGTATCCGTTCACCGCGCGGCCGTCCAGGGCCTTCACGACCAGCTCGACGTTGCCGCTCGAAAAGAACCAGAAGTAGCCGGTGTCGCCGGACAGCGAAATGGCCGTGCCGTTGCCCGCGGTTCCCTGGCTGGCGACGCGCCACGAGACCTGCGCCTGGAAGCGGTTTCCGTTCAGGCAGAGGGTCGTCGCGTTCGGCACGCACGTGGAGGCGGGCGGCGTCGACGTTCCCGACGCGTTCAACCATCGCTCGAGCTGCGGATAGCTGACCGCGAACGCGCCGTCGATGGTCGAGTTGCTCGTCGCGTCGCAGTCGTCCCCGGTGTTCGACCCGCAGGAGCCGAGCAGCTGGCCGACGATCCGGCCGTCGGCGAGAAGCACGGGCGACCCGGAGCTCCCCTCCGCGGTTCCGCCATAAGAGTCCTTGGAGTAGATGAAGTGGCCCTGCGGCGCGCCCGAGCACGAGCCCGGCGTCGGGACGGCCGAGATGGTGTGGCGCGAGTAGTACTGCGGCCAGATCCCGACGGCCGGCGCGGGATAACTCAGTCGATAGATCGCGGTCCCGCCGCGGCGCGAATAGTCCTCGGTGCTCCACCCCAGGAAGAAGCTCCCGGGCGGAGGGGATTGCGCGAGGCGCACGAGCGTGAAATCGCTCGTCGCGCCGGTCGCGAGAAGGGTCGCTCCGAGCGTCCGCGGGAAGCTGGAGATACTGGGATACGCGCCGCCGCACGTCGGGTTGCGGTAGTCGAACACCGCCTCCAGCGTGGACGCAGCGCTCTGGCTGCTGAAGCAATGGTTCGCGGTCAGGAGGTAAGGCTCGAAGGATCGGTCGGCGGTCGCGACGAGCCCGCCGGAGCAGGCGTAGAAGCCGGTTCCCTCCTCGAAGAGGAGCGTCGCGACGGCGCGTGAAGCCGAATCGATGCCCGCGAACTCTCCCGCCGGGACACAGCTCGCGTCGACGAAGCAGGTCGTCGACATCGGAGTGAGGGGCGTCCCTTCCAGGTGCGCCAGCGCCGCGACCGACAACCGCGGCGAGCCGGAGCGCGGAAGCCGGACCTCCAGGAAGACTTCGTCCGAGAAGACCGTGTTCGTCCAGAAGCCCTCGGCCGGAATCGGATGGTCGAAGGTGTACGGCCCCTGCACCTCGCCGGAACGCGCGTACAGATAGGCCCGGCCTCCGGCGAGGTCCGCGTCCGCGATCTGGAGACGGATCCCGGCGGCGCCTCGCGAAACGAACGCGGCCGTCCAGGTGAGGGAATCGTCCGCGTCGCTCTCCAGCAGCCCCCCGTCGACCGAGAGCCGGCCTCCCGCCGCGATCGCGGGGAGCCGCGTCGAGAGGCGCGCTGCGGACTCGAGGCGGCGGACGAGGCCGACTTTCGTCCGGCCTTTTTCGGATCGGCCGAGCCCGCGCCGTTCGTCCGACGAGAGGGCCGGCAGCTCGTGCCGATCGGCCGGAGAAAGCCGGTCGGCCGCGAAGACCAGGTCGGAGGCGCGCGCCGGCGCGGCCGCCAGCGTCCGCGGCAGATCGGAGAACGCTCCGTCGACCGACAGGGGCGCCGCCGCGCGGGACGGCGTCCGGTCGAGACCGAGTGCGGCGGAATGCGTGCACCACAGGATTCCGGAGACGACGGCCAGCGCGAAGACGCGGTCCGTCCCGAGACGGCGCGATACGGTCATTGTTCGACCCCTTTTTGACGAGGCGCGGAGCATACAACGGTCCGGCGAGACTCTTGCACTCTTTCTCCGAAGGACTTCGAACTCGATGCGCCCGCCCGTACCGGTCATTCTCAATCGTTCTTCCGGCAGCGCCGAAGATCGCGATACCGACGACCGCATCCGGAAGGCCTTCCGCTCCGCCGGCCTGGAGGCGGACGTCCAGCTCGCGGCGACCGGCGAGGAAGTAGTGGCTCTCGCCCGGCGCGCCGCGGCGGGAGCGAGCGAGGTAGTCGTCGCCGCCGGAGGGGACGGCACGATCGGTTCCGTCGCTTCCGTTCTCCTGGAGGGTGAAAAGGCGCTCGGAGTCATCCCTCTCGGAACGCTCAACCATTTCGCGAAGGACCTGGAGATCCCGACGGATGCGGAGGCCGCGGCGCGGACCGTCGTCGAAGGCCGCGTCGTCCGCGTCGACGTCGGAGAGGTCAACGGCCGGGTCTTCGTGAACAACTCGAGCCTCGGTCTTTATCCCCGGATCGTGAAACACCGGGACGAGCAGCGCGTGCGGCTCAAATGGGGGAAGTGGCCCGCGTTCGTCTGGGCGACCGTTCACGCGCTCCACCGCCACGCGGCGCTCGACGTGCTCCTTTCGATCGACGGGCGCGAGATCCGGCGAAGCACCCCGTTCGTCTTCGTCGGAAACAACGCGTACGAGATCGAGGGGTTCGACATCGGCAGCCGCGATCGGATCGACCGGGGCGAGCTCTCTCTCTACCTCGCTCCGGGCGCGCGGCCGGGCGGCCTCGTGCTCCTGGCGATCCGCGCTTTTCTGGGGCAGCTGCGGCCTGCCCGGGGTTTCGAGGCGCTGCGAACGGCCGCGCTCACGATCGAGACGCGGTCCGGGCGCGCGCGGGTCGCGACCGACGGAGAGATTTCGACCCTGGAGACCCCGCTGCGCTACCGGGTGCGGCCGAAGACGCTGCGCGTCGTCGTGCCCCGCGAAAAGAGGAAGGGAGAGGCGCCGTGAAGGTCGTGATGCACCTTTCCGACCTGCACTTCGGCCGCGTCGATCGCGCGAAGCTCGACCCTCTGGCCTCGGCGGCGCAATCGATCCATCCCGACGTCGTCGTGGTTTCCGGCGACCTGACCCAGCGCGCGCGTCGCGTCGAGTTCCGGGAGGCCCGCGACTTCCTCGCGAGGCTCCCGAAGCCCCAGGTCGTCGTGCCCGGAAACCACGACGTGCCTCTCTACAACGTTCTCTTCCGTTTCGTGCGGCCTCTCGAGACCTTCCAGCGGTACATCTCGGAAGATCTCGAGCCCTTCTACCAGGACGACGAGATCGCGGTCATCGGGTTGAACACCGCGCGCTCCCTGACGTTCAAGAAGGGACGCATCAACGAGCGCCAGATCGCCCGGGCGCGCGATCGGCTCTGCGCGCTTCCGGAGAACGTCCTCCGCCTCATCGTCACGCACCATCCCTTCGACCTGCCGGAGGGAGGCCTGGATGCGGACCTCGTCGGGCGGGCGCGGATGGCCATGGAGATGTTCGTCGAGTGTGGCGCGGACGTCATCCTCTCCGGTCATCTTCACGTGTTCCACACCGGACACACCGCGATCCGCTACAAGCTGCCGGGACGCTCGGCGCTCGTCGTCCAGGCGGGGACCGCGACATCGACGAGAGAAAGGGGAGAACCGAACTCCTTCAACGTCCTGTCCCTGGAGCCGTCGCGCATCACGCTCGAGCGGCGCATCTGGCAGCGCGGGGAGGGCGCGTTCCTCCCGGCGGCGGTCGAAGCGTTCGAGCGGACGAACGAAGGGTGGGAGCGCGCCTCGCCCAGGGACACGCGCGTCCAGAACGGGGTCTGATCCGGAGGGGCCAGATCCCGGATCCCTCGGATAGAATCCGCGCGGCTTTTTCGTCGAGAGGTGCCCGGCGATGTCGGAAGCTCGCGGCGTTCCCGCTCGGAGCCGTTTCGGCGCGACCCTGCGCCGCGACGCGTGGTGGGTCGAGATCCTGCCGGTCGTCGCGCTGCTCGGCCTCTTCGCGATCTACGCTACGGCGCGCGCGTTCGAGGGGCGGTATTTCGAGTGGGGACCGTACGTCTCCCCCTTCTATTCCCCGCTCATCGACCGGGGTCACCGCTGGTGGCCGTTCTCTCCGGCGCTCCTGATCCTGGGCGGCCCGCTCGGATTCCGCGCGACCTGTTACTACTACCGAAAGGCGTACTACCGGGCGTTCTTCCTGGATCCCCCGGCCTGCGCGGTCGGCGAGGGCCGCCACGGCTACCGCGGGGAGACCTCGTTTCCGTTCGTCCTGCAGAACGTCCACCGGTTTTTCCTCTACGTCGCGATCGTCTTTCTCGGGTTCCTCGCGTACGACGCGGTCCGCTCGTTCCGCTTCGACGGCCGCTTCGGCGTCGGACTCGGGTCGCTGGTCCTGACCGGCAACGTCGTTCTTCTGACGCTCTACACGTTTTCCTGTCATTCTTTGAGGCATCTCGCGGGAGGGCAGGTCGACTGCTTCTCCTGTTCGGCCTCGGGCCGCGCGCGCCACCGCCTCTGGGGATGGGCGAGCGCGCTGAACGAGCGGCACGGTTTGTTCGCCTGGCTGAGCCTCGTCGGGGTCGGTCTCGCGGACCTCTACGTCCGCGCGCTCGCGCGCGGCCAGATCCACGATTTGCGGCTTCTCTGATTCGCCGCCGATGAGCCGTCCCTACGAGACCCGCGAGCACGACGTCCTGGTCGTGGGCGCCGGAGGCGCGGGCCTGCGCGCCGCCATCGAGGCGCTGGCGCGCGGGGCCAGCGTCGGCGTGGTCTGCAAGTCGCTTCTGGGAAAGGCGCACACGGTCATGGCGGAAGGCGGCATCGCCGCCGCGATGGCGAACGTGGATCCCGCCGACGACTGGCGCGCGCACTTCCGCGACACCATGCGCGGCGGCAAGTTCCTGAACAACTGGCGGATGGCGCAGATCCACGCGCAGGAGGCGCCGGACCGCGTGCGCGAGCTCGAGCAGTGGGGCGCCCTCTTCGACCGGACCGCCGACGGCGACATCCTCCAGCGAGCCTTCGGCGGCCACACGTTCAAGCGGCTCTGCCACGTGGGCGACCGCACCGGGCTCGAGATGATCCGCACGCTGCAGGACCGCGGAGTCCAGATGGGCTTTCACGTCTACATGGAATGCGCGGTGACGAAGCTGCTCACCGACGGAGACCGGGTCTGCGGCGCCGTCGGCTACTGGCGCGAACAGGGACGCTTCGTCGTGTTCCGGGCGAAGTCGGTCGTTCTCGCGACCGGGGGGATCGGGAAGGCCTGGAAGATCACCTCCAACTCCTGGGAGTACACCGGCGACGGGATGGCGCTCGCGTTCGACGCGGGAGCGGAGCTCGTCGACATGGAGTTCGTGCAGTTCCACCCCACGGGAATGGTCTGGCCGCCCGGGGTGCAGGGCCTGCTCGTCACCGAAGCGGTCCGGGGAGAGGGAGGCGTACTGCGCAACCGTCTCGGCGAGCGATTCATGGAACGCTACGATCCGGAGAAACTGGACCTCTCGACCCGCGACGTCGTGGCGCGGGCGATCTACACGGAGGTTCGAGAGGGCCGCGGAACCGAGCACGGCGGAGCGTTCCTGGACATCTCGCAGAAGCCGGCAGAGTACGTGAAGCGCAAGCTCCCGAGCATGTACCACCAGTTCCTGGAGCTCGCCGACGTCGACATCACGAAGGGACCGATGGAGGTCGGACCCACCTGCCACTACATGATGGGGGGCGTGCGGGTCGACGCGGAAACCGCGGAGACGAGTGTGCCCGGTCTGTACGCGGCGGGGGAGGTCGCGGCGGGACTCCACGGGGCGAACCGGCTGGGAGGCAACTCGCTCTCCGACCTGCTCGTCTTCGGGCGGCGCGCCGGGCTCGCGGCGGCCGAACGGGCGGGCCGGACCGGGCCGGGCGCGTTCGACGAGCGACAGATCGACGAAGCGACCGCGGAGATGCTCGCGTTCTTCGAACGGCCCGACGGGGAAAGCCCGTACGCGGTGCATCGGGATCTGACCGAGACGATGCAGAGCCTGGTCGGGATCTTCCGCAACCGGGATGACCTCGAGAGCGGCCTCGCGAAGATCCGGGAGTTCCGGGATCGCTGGGATCGAATCCGCGTCGAGGGCTCGAGGCTCTTCAACCCCGGCTGGCACCTCGCGCGCGATCTGAAGGCGATGCTGACCGTCTCCGAGGCGGTCGCGCGGAGCGCGCTCCGGCGCGAGGAGAGCCGCGGCGCCCACAGCCGGACGGATTTCGCCAGGAGCGATCCGACGTGGGGAAAAAAGAACATCGTCGTCAAGCGCGTCGGCGGCGCGATGGAGCTGTCGGAGCGGCCGGTGCCGGAGCCGCCCCCCGACCTGAAGACGATCCTGGAGGCGCCATGAAGGAAGCGGTCCTCCGGGTCTTTCGCGGGACGGCGGACGGCGGAGAACTCGTCGAGTACCGCGTCCCGGTCGCGCCGGGAATGGTCGTCCTGGACGCGCTCCATCACATCCAGGGCTATCTCGCTCCGGACCTCGCCGTGCGCTGGAACTGCAAGGCGGGCAAGTGCGGGTCGTGCTCGGCCGAGGTCAACGGCCGGCCGCGGTTGACGTGCAAAACCCGGATGGATTCGCTGCCGGCCGACCGGCCGATCGTCGTGACGCCGATGAAGGCGTTTCCGGTTCTCCGGGACCTCGTGACGGACGTTTCCTGGAACTACGAAGTCAACCGGAAGATCCCGCCTTTCTCGCCGCGCGCCGGCACCGATTGGAAGATGTCGCAGGCCGACGTCGACCGCGTGCAGGAGTTCCGCAAGTGCATCGAGTGCTTCCTCTGCCAGAACGTCTGCCACGTCCTCCGGGACCACGGGAAGAAGAGGGAGTTCGGCGGCCCCCGCTTCTTCGTGCGGGTCGCCGCGCTCGAAATGCATCCGCTCGATGGTCTGTCCCGGACGAAGCTCCTGAAGGAGGAGCTGGGCCTCGGCTACTGCAACATCACCAAGTGCTGCACCGAGGTCTGCCCCGAGGACATCCACATCACGGACAACGCGATCATTCCTCTGAAGGAGCGCGTCATCGACGACTTCTACGACCCGTTGGCGAAGCTCCTGCGCAAGGTCTTCGGTCGGAAACGAACTTGAGGGAGGCGTCATGGAGCACCAGTTGAAGACCATTTCGAGAGAGGCGATCCCCGAGGCCACGGCCAAGGCGGACTGGTACCGACTGCTGAACGAGCCGGGAGAGGCGGAATCGATCTGTCGCGACGTGCTCGCCGTCGACCCGGGAGAGCAGACCGCGCTGCGACTCCTCGGGCTCGCCATCACGGACCAGTTCACCGGAGCGGCATCGGATCGCCGCGCGGAAGCCGAGGCGACCTTTCAGAAGCTGCTGGATCCCTACGAGCGCCTGTACTACGCCGGGATCGTGCGGGAACGGTTCGCGAAGGCGCAGCTTTCCGCGGGCCGTCCGCCCCACACGCTCATCGTCCTGTTCGAGGACGCGCTCAAGTGGTTCGAAGAGGCCGAGAAGATCCGCCCAGCTGGCAACGACGAGGCGATCCTCCGCTGGAATCGCTGCGTGCGGATCCTGAAGAACCTGGCGGTGCCGGATCGCGAGCGCGAGCACGCCCATTTCGAGCCGGCGGACAGCCCGCCGCTTTAAATCAGGTGGGGTCAGGTCTTCACGAGTCACCACGAGGCGAGCCTTGCTACCGTGGTCTTGCCATCTTCGTGAAAACCGGGGACAGACCACGGTTTCAGAGAAGCAGAGGTCCGAGAAACAAGGGGTTGGTGTGAAACCGTGGTCTGTCCCCTATTTCTGGCAAGTGGAGACCTGACCCCATAGACTAAAAGCCGTGCTCAAGTTGAAAAGTATGCGCGACGCGGCGCCCGGAAAAAGGATCTTCGTGATCGAGGACGAAGGGGAGCCGGCGTCGGGTGAAGCGCTCGATCGCCTCGCGTCGATCGCCTGCCGGCTCATCCAGGAAAACGGGCTTCCGGGCGACTTCGAGGTCTTTGGTGTTGGCCTGCTCGTGCTCAACCTGCGGGCGTCGGATCGGAGCTTCTTCCACGACGGGATCGTTTTCGCCGCGCTCGACGCCGTGAACGACCCCAACCGCAACCCCACCCTGACACAGATCTCTCTCGAGCCCGAGTAGCCCCAAGCGAGGCGATCGGCGTTCACCTTCGGTTCATCGTTTCCCCGCCCGAATCCATTCACGCGGCGTTCACCGCGCCCTCCTTACGCTGCCCCCGGGAAAGGAGAATCCCCCATGAAGAAAACGGCCTGGCTCTCGTTGATCGCGTTCGTTCTCGCGATCGGCGTCGCTTCCACCTCGACCGCAAAAGGGAAGAACCATGCGATGACGATGGAGGGAACGGTTTCTTCCGTCGATCAGAATGCGAAGACTTTTTCGCTCAAGGACAAAGCGGGAAAGGCGACGCCGATCTCCTGGACTGCTGCCACGCAGGTGCGGGGCGGAGAGCTTAAAGTTGGCGAGCGCGCCAACGTGAGCGTGCTGAAGAAGGACGGCAAGAACATCGCGACCTCGATTCGGATTGCGTCCGCAAAGATGGTGGCAAAAGCGTCTTAGCTTGAACGGGGGCCCTTCGGTTTCCCGTGCCACCGATCTGCGGAAGCACATCCCCCCTCCAATGGGCCGGAGCCGAAAGGCTTCGGCCCCTTTTTTGGATACCCGAGAACCCTCAGGCAGCCGGGAGCACCGCCCGAAAGATCGCTCCTCCCCCGGACCGCTCTTCGACCTCGACGTGGCCGCCGTGCGTGCTCGCGACCTGCTGGACGATCGCCAGGCCGAGACCGGATCCCTCCGGATGCCTCGCGCGGGCGGTGTCGAGCCGCACGAATCGCTCGAAGATGCGGGACCGATCGATCTCCGGCACGCCCGGCCCGCGATCGCGCACTTCGAGGAAGACTTCTCCGCCGCGGGTTCCCGACACGACCTCGACCGACGTCCCGGGATCGGAATAGACCGCCGCGTTCGAGACGAGGTTGGTCGCGAGCCGGTAGAGCGCGGCCGGATCGCCCCGGACGCGCGCCCCGTTCTCACGGAAGAGGTCGATCTGCACGTCGCGGAGAGCGGCGAGTCCGCGGGAGGCCTCGACCGACCTCTCGGCGATCACGCCGAAGTCCACCACCTCGGACGGAGGCGCCGGAGCCGTGTCCGCCCGCGCCAGCGAAAGCAGGTTCTCGGCTTCGCGCGCGAGTCCGCGAGCGGTCCGTTCGATCGTCTCGAGCGAGCGGCGGCGCTCCTCGCGGGCAGTTTCCGGCCGGAGCGCGTCCTGGGCCTCGCCGAGGAGCACGGCGATGGGAGTCTTCAACTCATGTGCGGCATCGGCGACGAGTCGGCGCTGCGCCTGGAACGCGCCCTGGAGCCGTTCGAGCAGCGAGTTGATGACGTTCGTCAACCTCTGGAATTCCTCTCCTCCCGAGGAGACCCGGACGCGGCGCGAGAGGTCGGAGGCCTCGACGGATTCCGCCAGCCGCGTGACCCGCTCGACCGGGCGCAACGCCCGATCGAGCACGAACGCGAGAATCGCGGCCGTCCCGACGAATCCGATCAGCACCAGTCCGGCGAGCGTCCGGTCCAGGCGGGCGAGCGCCTTGAGCGCCGGCTCGATCGATCGGAAGATCACCAGCGTCGCGCCGACTGCTTTTCCTCCCAGGTGCAGGACCAGGAACCGGCAGATCCGGCGCTGTCCGCTGTACGGTTCGACCGCGGTATATGCGTCCTCCGGCCGGCCCTTGTATGGAGCGACGCTGAACGAGCGGCTCCCGCGAACCAGATCTCCCGAGATCGTCAGAGCGCGCTTTCCGTCGAAGAGAATCGCGGAGTGGTGCTGCAGGCGGAATTCGAAGACGTTCGCCTCCAGGCCTTTCGCGAGCGACTCCTGGTAGCCGAGACCTTCCATCTCGAAGTCGGAGCCGACCGCGATTGCGAGCGTCCGCAGTTCCTCGTCGATGTCGCGGAAGGTCAGCTCCCGGACCGTCGTGCGCGCGCCCACCCCGAGAAGCAGCAGGAGGAGCGCGGAGAGAGCCGCGCCCGCGAGCGCGATCCGCGTGCGCGCCTTCTGGGGCCGGGGCAGGATCACGTCAGGCGGTATCCCACTCCGCGCACGGTCTCGATCCGCGACGACGATCCCCGCGCATCGAGCTTTTTCCGGAGACGGGCGATCAATACGTCGATCGTGTTGCTCATCGGCTCTTCGCGTTCGCCCCAGGCCTGCTCGAGGATGTCTTCGCGCGACAGGACGCTGCCCGCGCGCCGCATGAGCGTTTCTAAGATCGCGAACTCGCGGGCGGTCAGAGAGAGCTCGGAGCCGTCGTGCCACGCCATGCGCCGTCCGGGGTCGAGCCGCAGGTCGCCGGAAACGAGCTGCGACGGCGCCCGGCGCTCGTTGCGGCGCAGGAGAGCGTGGGCTCGCGCGACCAGCACGTCCAGGTCGAAGGGCTTGCCCAGGTAGTCGTCCGCGCCGTCGGACAGTCCTTCGACGGTCGACGTCGGATCGTCCAGCGCCGTCAAGACCAGGATCGACCGGCCGAACCCGTTCCGACGCGCCCGCCGGCAGACCTCGAGGCCGTCGCCGTCCGGCAGGCGCCGGTCGAGCACGAGGAGGTCGTAGTCGTGGACCGAGAGGAGCTCTTCGGCCTCCGAGATTCGCGCGGCCTCGTCGCAGGCAAGCCCGGCGCGTGCTAATGTCCTCACGACCAGCGAACGGAGCCGCTGATCGTCTTCGACCACCAGTGCTCTCACGACGACGACCCCCTCACCCCGCGCATCCCTCGAATCTTAGTGTGCGGCCTTTGCACGGGAGCCGGGGATGCGTCCGCGCGTTTCTCTTCGGGACCCTGTTTTCCGCGGCGGTCGCGATCGCCCCGGCGTCCGCGCAGGCGCCCCCGCGCATCCGATACATCCGCATCGAGACAGAGAACGTCTTCCAGGACGCGGAGTCTTCCTTCCTGGCCCGGGCCGCCGACGCCATCCACGGGGTCACGCGGGCGGAAGTCGTCCGTCGCGAGCTGCTCTTCGCCGAGGGGAACGCGCTCGATCCGCCCAGGCTCGCCGAGACCGAGAGAAACCTGCGCGCGCTCGGGCTCTTTCGGACCGTGAGCATCACCTCCCAGCCGGTCGGTGAAGGGGAGGTCGACGTTCTGGTCCGGGTCCGCGACTCCTGGACCACGGAAGTCTCCGGGTCTCTCGGCCGGGCGGGCGGCAAGGTGCATTACGGGGTCTCGCTCGTGGAAAAGAACATCTTCGGACTGGGCAAGAAGGTGTCGCTCGGCGCGGACGAACGGCCGGAACGGTCGACGCGCGAGGTCTCCTACTCCGACCCGCAGTTTCTCGGAAGGCGCCTCTCACTCGACCTCCTTTACGACCATAACAGCGACGGCGATCGGCGCCTCTTCGATTTCACGAGCGGATTCCGTTCCCTCGATTCCCCGGCGGGAGGGACGCTCCTTTACGACCAGGGGAGACAGCAGACCCGGCTCTACGCGGAAGGAAGCGAGGTCGCGCGCTTCGCGATGCGCACGCGATCCTACGAGCTGTCGGGCGGGCAGAGGCTCTCGGACGAAGGCGACCGTCCCGTGATGCGGCTCTTTGCCGGCTACCGCCGCGAGGAGGTGACTTTCGGACCGGTCCTTCGCGAACCCGACGGCTTCGTCCTTCCGGACGAGCGCCGCTTCGGTTTCTTCTTCGCGAGGCTCGAGCTCGCGCGGCCGGTTTTTTCGGTTCAGCACGACGTGGCCTTCTTTCTGCGCGACGAGGACTTCGACCTGGGGGACGCGCTCTCCCTCGAGCTCGGCTATTCCCCTCAGGTCTGGCGCGCGCAGGAGGCGGTCCGGGCGACGCTGCAGTGGTCGCACGGGCTCGTCTTCCCGCGAGGGTTCCTGGTGGGCTCCCTCTCCGCGGCGACCCGCGCCCGTGGAAGCTCTTTCGAGAACACGCTCGCCGAAGGACAGGTCTTCGGCATCTGGCGCCCGGACGAGGGCTCGGCCCAGACGTTCGCCGGGCGCGTCCTTCTCTCGTGGGGAGATCGCCTCGACAAAGAAGTCCAGCTCGAGGCCGACGGCGCGAACGGTTTGCGCGCCTACCGTCTCCACGCGTTCGCGGGCGACCGGCGCTTGATCGTGAACCTGGAAGACCGCGTCCGTCTGACCCCCGAGCTCCTCCACCTGATCGTGCTGGGCGCCGCGGCTTTCGTGGATGCGGGGTATGCCTGGCCGCCGGGAAGCCCCATGCGGCTCTCCGATCTGCGCGCCGACGCCGGCGTGGGATTGCGCGTGGGCCTGCCGCGCGCGTCGAGGCATGCGCTCGTCCGCTTCGACGTCGCCTACGCTTTGCGGCCGGATCTGAAGGGCCGCCGCGGGTGGCTCGTCTCCTTCTCGAGCTCGCAGGCATTCTGAAGAAGTCGCGGGTGCAGGCCCTGCGGGCCTGCACCCGCCGCCGTCCACTCGCCCGCTCCGGGCGGTAGGATTCTTCGAAGAAGGCTCGCTCCTTCACGATGACGCTTCCCATCGGATCCCGGCTGGGTCCCTACGAGATCCTCGCTCCGCTCGGTTCGGGCGGAATGGGCGAGGTCTATCGCGCGCGGGACGCCCGGCTCGGCCGCGAGGTCGCGCTGAAGGTTCTTCCGCCCGAGCTCTCGGAGAATGCCGATCGGCTCTCGCGCTTCGAGCAGGAAGCCCGATCCGCGTCGGCGCTCAACCACCCGAACATCGTCACGGTCCACGACATCGGCCGCTCCGACTCGACCTCCTACATCGCGATGGAGCTCGTGGACGGACGGACGCTGCGGGAGCTCTCCGCCGGAGGCGCGTTGCCCGTTCGCCGTGTGCTCGCGCTCGCAGGGCAGATCGCCGACGGACTCGCGAAGGCGCACGCCGCGGGGATCGTGCACCGGGACTTGAAGCCCGAAAATGTCATGGTCTCGAAAGACGGGTTCGCGAAGATCCTCGACTTTGGCCTGGCAAAGCTCGTCGAGCCCGAGTCGGGCGGCGTATCGGTGATGCCGACGCTCGCGAAGCCGGAGACGCATCCCGGCGTCGTGATGGGGACCGTCGGATACATGTCACCCGAGCAGGCGAGCGGGGAGCCGCTCGACTTCCGGTCGGATCAGTTCTCGTTCGGATCGATCCTCTACGAGATCGCGACGGGCCGGAAGCCGTTTCAGCGCAAGACGGCGGCCGAGACGATGTCGGCGATCATCCGGGAGGAGCCCGAACCGATCGGGAAAGTGCGCGCCGAGGTGCCGCCGCCGCTGCGATGGATCGTCGAGCGATGCCTGGCGAAGGATCCGGAGGAGCGCTTTGCCTCGACCCGCGATCTCGCGCGGGACCTCGCGAGCGTCCGCGATCATGTCTCGGAGATCACGAGCGCGCCGGAGCAGGCATTTTCATTGGGACCGAGTCCCCTCCGCCGGCTCCGGCGGTCCACGGTTCTCGCGTCGGCTCTCCTTCTGCTCCTCGTCGGTGCCGTCGCCGGATGGCTCGTCGCTTCGAAGCAGATTGCCGGGACCTCCGCGCCCACTTTCCAGCGCCTGACGTTCCGCACCGCCGCGCTGGAGAACGCCCGCTTCACGCCGGACGGCCAGACGATCGTCTACGGCGCAGCGCTCGGCGGTGAGCCGCGAGGGTTGTATGCCGTTCGTCCGGAGAGTCCCGAATCCCGCTCGTTCGGCATGGACGCGGACATTCTGGCGATCTCGCGCTCCGGCGAAATGGCGGTTCTGATAAATGAAGTCGGCCCCTTCGGAACCCTGGCCCGTGTCCCGTTCGCCGGCGGGACCCCCCGGCCGACGATCGAGCACGTCCCGTATGCCGGAGCCGATTTTTCGTCCGGCGGCGAGGAGCTCGCGATCGTTCGGGGCGTGGGCGGGCGTGTACGGCTCGAGTTCCCGGTCGGGAAAGTCCTGTACGAAGGAGGGCAGATCGGGTCGCCACGGTTCTCCCCGGGAGGCGACCAGATCGCGTTCTTCGATTACGACAGCGGGTCGGTGATGGTCGTCGGGAGAACTGGCGGCCCTCCGCGCGCGCTCGTCAGGGGATTCAACCTGCCGGGCGGCGCTCCCTGCTGGTCTCTCGACGGTAAGGAGGTCTGGTTCACCGGATCGTCCGAGCCGGGAAAACCGAGCGGGCTCCACGCCGTCGATCGCCGGGGAAAGCTGCGGCTGGTGGCTCAAATGCCGGGCGAGCTCGAGCTCGACGACATCTCGCGCGACGGCCACGTGCTCCTCGCTCATCACTCGATCATCAATGGGCTGTGGGGTTCCGGCCCCGGCGACTCCGCCGAGCGTGACCTGACGTGGCTCGACTGGCCCGAGCCTTTCGATCTCACCTCCGACGGGAAGGCGGTCCTGTTCAACGAGATCGGCGAAGCCGGCGGGCGAACTGCATCCGTCTATCTCCGTAAGATGGATGGGTCTCCCGCGGTCCGCCTGGGAGAGGGCCGTGGCCTGGCGCTCTCGACCGACGGGAGCACCGTGCTGGTCAAGCTCCCCGATCCGGCGGAAGGGCTCCGTCTCATCCCGACGGGCACGGGAGAACCTCGCACCCTGCCCTTACTCCGATTCGAAGAAATCTCCAACGCCGTCTGGCTGCCCGAAGGGAAATCGTTCCTCGTTTCCGCGCGCGAGCCCCGGAAAAACTGGAGGATCCACAGGGTCGATCTTCCGGACGGCAAGCCGCGTCCGGTGAGCCCGGAGGGTTTCGCCATTCCCTATTTCGTGACGGGCGCCCTCTCACCGGACGGCCGCTTTCTGCTCGCGGCGCAGAGTCCCGGCAATTTCGTTCGGTATCCGGTCGCCGGCGGAACGTCGCGTCCGATCGCGGGCCTCGCGGCGCGGGAAGTCCCGATCGGCTGGACGTCGGACGGCCGGACGATCTTCGTCTCCGAGGGTCTCAGGGTGCCGATCGCGATCCGGGCGGTGCAGCCGGTCAAAACCATTCTGCGCCTGGATCCGGATACCGGCCGAAGAGTCGTCGTCAGGGAGATCCGGCTGGCGGAGGCGGCCGGCAACGTAAACCGTATCGTCGTAGCCCCCGACGGTCGGGCTCTCGCGTACGGCCTGCGGCGAGGCCATTCCCAGCTCTACGTCGTGGCGGGACTCCGCTGATCCGATACGATTCCGCTTCTTCACGGAGGGACCAATGAAGATCAGTCGGCGCTCGCTTCTCGCGACGACGGGTGCGGCCGCGGCGGGATCTCTCCTCGCGCGGACGGCCGCTGCTCAGGCCGGGGTCGATGGTTCCAAGTCCGCGGCGCTCTTCCTCAAAGAGGACGACGGCCTCGTTCCCGCCACGGTCGACCGCCTGCCGCTCGAATGGCACAAGGGCCGCGTCAAGGTCCTGCAGGAGTATCTCCAGGACCAGGGCTACTCGGGCGCTCTGCTGTCGGACCGCTGGAACATCATCTATTTCACGGGCCTCTTTCACTCCACGACGGAGCGCCCCTTCATGGTCTTCCTCCCCGCCGACAAGATGGCGGCGATCTGGTTCCATCCGGGGCTCGACCGCGACCTCGTCAAGAGCTGGTGGGCCACGGAGACTGAGTCCTACTTCGACTTCCAGCACGCCGAAGGAGCGTTCCCCAACCTCGGCAAGGTCCAGCAGGGAGAAAAGGTCAATCTCTACGAGTGGGTGTTGAAGGGGCTGAAAAAGCGGGGCTACGACGGGAAGCGCATCGCGACCGACCGCGAGCAGAACAGCCGGCAGAAGGAGTCGGCCGCGAAGATCTTCATCAAGACGACCGAGTTCGGATCGATCTCGGATCGCTGCGAAAAGATGCGTATGGTCAAGACTCCCGAGGAGCTCGCGCTCTGGCGGCGCGCGTATCGCGTTTTCGACGAGACGCACGCCTTCGCGCGCGACCTCCTGCTCGCGAAGGGGACGGACCTGACGGACTACGAGCTCGGCCACGCGGCCGAGGAGTTCGGGACGAACCTCCTGCTCAAGGGGATCAGGCGCGACGGAACACCGCATACCGCAGTCGGCGTCGAGCTCGGGGTCGGGGTCCGCGTCGGCCGGGGAACCGGCTATCCCCACCCGAACCAGTTCCATCACAACCGCATCCAGAAAGGCCAGGCTCTGCAGATCGCCGGGGGCGTCGAGATCGGCGGATGCGGCGGCGAGCTGTACCGCGCCTTTCTCCTGGCTCCGTGGACGGATCACCAGAAGAAAGTCTGGACGGTCTCCCGCGATTGCTGCGTGATGCAGAAGGACCTCTCCCGCGAGGGCATCGCGTGCTCGACCGTCGCCTATCAGATCCATCAGCACCAGGTGAAGGAAGGGATGCAGAAGTACATCTACCACCGCCCGGCGCACGGCATGGGGATGGAGGGGCATCAGCCGCCGTATCTCGCGCTCGGCGACTACACGATGCTGGAGCCCGGAATGATCTTCTCGGTCGAGCCGGGTCTCTACGACCCGGAGAACGGGTTCGGGGTGAATTTCAGCGACGGCTTCGCGGTGCAGTCAGGTGGCAAGCCCTCTCTCCAGATGTCGCGCCTCCCATGGTCCGAGGAGTGGTGCCTCGTGAAGCTGTAGCCGACTGCCGATCCGGACTGCCGCCGGCCTCGATGTGAGAATACGCATTCCTCTGCACATCGAGGAGGGAGCAATGCGAACCAATGTGGTCCTGGATGGCGAGCTCGTCCGGGAGGCCTTCCGTCTGACTGGTGCACGAACGAAGCGCGAGCTGATCGACATGGCGCTTCGGGAGCTGGTCCGAGTCCGTCGCAAGAAGGATCTCACGGAGCTTGCCGGGCGAATCCGTCTTCGCAAGGACTTCGACCACAAAGCCCTCCGGGCGTTGCGACATGGTTCTCGTTGAAAACTCCGCTCCGCCGCGTGAAGCTCGCGTGGTCTTGAGTCCGGAGCGGCGCGGTCCGATAGCCCCATGAGCCTCTCTCCGGGAACCGGCCTCGGTCCCTACGAGATCCTGGCGCCTCTCGGTGCCGGAGGCATGGGCGAGGTCTACCGCGCCCGCGATCGCCGGCTCGACCGCGACGTCGCCGTAAAGGTTCTTCCCGAGCGGCTCACCGAGGACGTAAACGCTCTCTCCCGCTTCGAGCGTGAATGCAAGGCCGTCGCGGCGCTCTCGCACCCGAACATCCTCGCGATCTACGACTTCGGGACGTACGAGGGAGTCCGTTACGCGGTCACGGAGCTCTTGGAAGGCGCGACGCTCCGTGGACACCTCGAGGGAGGGCCGATCGGCGTCCGGAAAGCGACGGAGCACGGCCTCGAGATCGCGCGCGGACTCGCAGCGGCGCACGAACGGGGGATCGTGCACCGGGACCTGAAGCCCGAGAACGTCTTCGTGACGCGGGACGGCCACGTGAAAATCCTCGACTTCGGTCTGGCGAAATCCATCGACCCGGTGGCCCTCCGCACCACGCAGGCGCCGACCGTCGCTCACGCGACCGAGCCGGGGACTATCCTGGGAACCGTCGGATACATGTCGCCCGAGCAGGTGCGCGGACAGCCGGTGGACCACCGTTGCGACATCTTCGCCTTCGGGACGATCCTCTACGAGATGCTGACGGGCCGGCGCGCCTTCCGCGCCGACTCCGCGGTCGAAACGATGAACGCCATCCTGACCGAAGAACCCTCCGATTTCGCCGAAGTCAAAGTCCGCGACGTCTCCTCGGGTCTGGAGAGAATCGTCCGGAGGTGCCTGGAGAAAGAATCGAAGCCGTCTCGGGAGTGTCCGCCGCGGAATCGGCGCCGCCGCTGCTGGCCTCGCCCGACGATCCGTCCCGGAAACGATCCATCGCCGTCCTTCTCTTCAAGGACCTGGCGCGTAACCCCGAAAATGCTCATCTCGGAGTCGGGCTTGCCGACGCGACGATCACCGAGCTCGCAACGGTCCGGTCGCTCCTCGTGCGTCCGACCGCGGCGATTCTCCGCTACACGGACCTCTCCGTGGATCCGCAGCAGGCGGGCCGCGAGCTCGGTGTAGACGCCGTTCTCGATGGAAGCTTTCAGCGCTCCGCGTCGAGGCTTCGGGTCACGGTCCAGCTCATCCGAACTTCCGACGGGCGGTCCCTGTGGGGATCGAAGATCGACACCTCGCTCGACGACATCTTCGAGATGCAGGACCAAGTCTCGAGAAAGATCGCCGAGGCCCTCGAGGTCGAGCTGACACCTTCCGAGGAGCGCCGCCTCGCTCGGACTCCGCGTCCGGCCGGAGAGGCCTACGAGCTGTATCTCAAAGGGCGAGCAAGCCTCTTCCATGGCACGCTGTCCGACGTCAATAGCGCCATCGAGGCATTCGAGCAAGCCCGCGACGCGGATCCTCGGTTCGCGCTGGCCTGGGCGGGACTTTCGGCCGCCTACCTCCAGATGGCATTGAACTACGAACCGGAAGGCGACTGGCAAGCGCGCGCGTCGGAGATGTGCGAGCGAGCGCTATCGGTCGACCCTCACCTGCCGGAGGGGCGGTATCTCCGCGGCTCTCTTCTCTGGACTCCGCGCAGCGGATTCGACCACGTTGGCGCGATGCGCGAGTTGGTCGCGGCGATCGCGGGACGACCGAGTCTGTCGGAAGCGCACACTCGTTTGTCCGTCGTGCTCGACCACGCATCGATGTTCGAAGAGTCCTTGAGCGCGTCCCAAGCCGCAGTGGCCATCGACCCAGCGGACGGCTTGGCGCTGATCCACCGCGGTCTTGCGCACTATCACTTGGGTCAGTACGAGAGGGCGCTCGGAATGTCCGAGCAGGCGTCGACTCAAACGCCGGCCGCCTGGATCTACCACCAGATCGCGCACTGCCTCATCCGGCTCGGTCGGCGGTCCGAGGCCGCGGCTGTGGTGGACCGCACCTCGCGTCAGTTCCCCAACGACGTCCTGTTCTATCCCGTCCGCGGCGTCATTGCCGCCTCCGAGCGGGATGCCGAACGCGCGCGCCAGCAGATCCAGCTCACGATCCAGAACAAGAAATCGTTCGTCCACTATCACCATGCTCAGTACGACATCGCCTGCATCCATGCGTTGCTCGGAGAAAAGGACGACGCCCTGCGCTGGCTCGCCGATGCAGCGCACAACGGATTCCCGTGCCATGGCTTCTTCGAGATCGATCCGCTGCTCGAGTCGATTCGCGGAGAGGAGAGATTCCGCGGCCTGATGTCCGAGCTCCGGGAGGAGTGCGCCGGGTATCGGCGGCTTTACGAGGAATTACGCCGGTCGCACAGCGGCTCCGCCGAGACCGCAGCATGAAGCTCGCGCTCCTGCTGCTGTCGGCCTCGCTTCTCGCCTCCGCCGCCACGGCGCAGGAGCCGGTCACCCTCGATCAGGCTCTGCGCGAGGCGCGCGCGGCGAATGCCCGCCTGCCCATCCCCGCGTACGACGTCGCGATCGCTCAGGACAAGGTCGAAGAGGCGCGCGCGGAGCGATGGCTGAAGGTCGCGGTCGAAGGAGGATTCACCTACGCCCCGCCGTCCGGGTACGACCCGGTCGTGACGAACGCGGGCGAGTTTCGACTCCAGGCCCTCGGGCGCCAGCCCCTGACCGACGGCGGGGCCCGCCGCGCCGCGGTGGCGCGTGCCCGGGCGGATCTCGCGGCGGCGGGCGGGCGCTACCGCATCGCCGAGAAGGACCTCTACCTGGAAGTCGTCACACAGTTCAACGAGATGTTGACCGCGCGCGAAGAGATGCTTGCCCGCCGAGCCGGGATCGCGCGACTGGAGAGCTACCGGACGTCGCTGAAGAGCCGGCAGGCCTCGGGACAGGCGGTCGCCGCGGATCTCCTGAAGACGGACGTTCGCGTCGCGTCCGAGGAAGCCAGCCTCCTGGAAGCGCAGCGGCGGGTCGATGACTCGCGGATCGCGTTGAACGATCTCATGGGGCGCCCTCCCGCCGCGCCTCTGGAGCTCGCGTCTCCGGCCTTTCCGGATCTTGCGCCGCCGGAATCGGCGGCGTGGGGAGAAACCCCGGAAGTCGCGGAAGCGCTCGCGGAAGTCCGCTCGGCCGACGCCGCGCTGACGGTCGCGCGCGCCGAGCGCAAGCCGCACCTCGATCTGTCGGCGGACGTCGGGTTCTGGGGATCGGATACCTCGCACCTCGTGCCCGCCGACTTGAAGGCGATGCATCCCGACGCCACGTTCTGGGATCGGGTGCGCCGCGACGCCGGATACTCCTTCACGCTCTCGCTCAGCTGGCCAATCTTCGATTTCGGAGCGATCCGCGCCCGCGTTGCCCAAGCGAACCACACTCTGGCCCAGGCGAAGGCGAAGGTGGAGCTCGCGAGGCGGGACTCCCACCGGCAGTGGGAGCAGGCCCGCTCGGCGCTTCGCGCGCTCTCGCAGGAGATCGCGCTCCTTGCGAGGGCGGAGCCGGCGGCGCGGGACGCCTACCTCGAGGCGGAGAGCCGTTATCGCGGGGGCGCGGCGAGCTCGCTCGAGGTCATCGACGCGTATGCCGCTTCGATCGAAGCGACCGTGCGACTCTCCGAGGCGGTGTCCCGCTACCGGATTTCGCGCGCCCTCGCCGAGCGCTGGGGGACTCCCTGAGTCGGGCGCGCCTCGTCCTCGCGGCCGTCCTGCTCGCGGCGGCCTGCCACCGGAAGGAGGAGTCTTCGAAACCTTCCGGGGCGGAGCGCTCCGCGGAAAAAACGCCGGCGCCGGCGACGCCGGTCAAGGTCGCGAAGGTCGAGAGGACGAACCTCTCCGAGGTCGTTTCCGCTCCTGGCAAGACCGCGGTGTTGAGCTCCCAGAAACTGCGGGCGCCTTTCGCCGGGACGCTGACGGAACTACGCGTCGCCGACGGGGACGTCGTCCATCGCGGACAGCTTCTCGGCACGATGGTCGCGCGCGAGAGCGAGGCCGCCGTCTCCGGGGCGCGAGAGATGTCGCGACAGGCATCGACTCCCGCGGAGAAAGAGGACGCGCGGCGCGCCCTCGCGCTCGCCGAAAAGAACCTCGTGCGCAAGCCGCTCGTGGCCGCCTGGAGCGGTGGGGTCTCCGGCCGCGCGGCGAGCGCGGGCGACCGCCTGGCGGAAGACCAGGAAATCCTGACGATCCAGGACACGGCGTCCGTCGTGTTTCTCGCCGACGTCTCTCAGGCCGATCTGCCCAGAGTTCACGCGGTGCAGCCCGCCACGATCGAGATCGCGGGACGCCCCCGACCGATTCCGGCCAGCGTCCACGGGATCCTTCCGACCGCAAATCCCGCCGACTTCACGGGCTCCGTCCGCCTCGACCTCTCCGGGTCGGCGCCCGACATGGGACTCGGCCTCTTTGGAACGGCCCGCATCGTCGTCGGCGAGCGCGCGGGAGTCGCCACCGTTCCGGATGCCGCGATCCTCCGGGACGACGTGACCGGCATCTCGCGCATCGCGGTCGTGCAGGAGAGCCGCGCGCACTGGATTTCGGTGCAGACGGGCCTCCGCGAAGGCGGCCGGACGGAGATCAGGCAGCCGGCGCTCGCGGAAGGGCAGCCGGTGATCGTGTCGGGCCTCGTCGGGCTGCCCGAGTCCCAGCCGGTCGTCGTGCGCCCTTGAGCCCCCTGCGTCTGGCCCGCGAACGGCGGGCCGCGATCTTTCTGTTCTTCCTCCTGCTCGCGGCGGGAGGGGTCTTCGCGGCGCTCCGGCTTCCGTCGTCCATCTTTCCTTCCGTGACTTTTCCGGTGATCAAGGTCATCGCCGACGTCGGCGAAGAGCCCGCGGCCCACATGATGACGACGGTGACCCGCCCGCTCGAAGAAGCGGTGCTCCGGGTACCGGGCATCTTGAAGATCCTCTCCACGACCTCCCGTGGCTCGAGCGAGCTCTCCGGCCATTTCGAGTGGGGCACCGACATGCAGGTGGCGCTGCAGCGCGTCCAGGGGGAAATCGCGAGGGTCCGGACACGGCTGCCGGCCGACACCGAAGTGGACGTCGAGTGGATGAACACCGCGATTTTCCCGATCCTCGGCTTCGCCATCACGTCCGATACCCTCGGCCAGTCGGAGCTCTGGGCGCTGGCGGAGTACCGCCTGAAGCCGGAGCTGATCCGCATCCCCGGCGTCGCGCAGGTCCAGGTGCAGGGAGGGCGCAAACGCGAGTTCCAGGTGAACCTCGACGCGCACGCCCTCGCGGCCCGGCAGCTGTCGGCGGCGAGCGTGGTGGAGGCGATCCGCAAGAACAACCAGGTGCTCTCGGCCGGCCTGACGGAGGCGAACCACGAGCTCTACCTGTCCCTGGTCGACGGCCGCGTCGGCGGGGTGGACGCTCTTTCCCGGATCGCCGTGCCGCTCGCGGGAGGAGGCGTTCCCGCGCACCTGGACGAGCTCGGCACGATCGCGGCGGCGGACGCCGTTTCCTACATCCGCACGACCGCGAACGGCCGTCCGGCGGTCCTGGTCAACATCGTGCGGCAGCCCGCGGCGAACACGGTGGCGATCGCGGACGGGATCCAAAAGCTGTTCCGGGACCAGCCGACGCTGCTGCCGCCGGGAGCTCGCTGGACGCCCTTCTACGACCAGGCCGAGTTCGTCTCCCAGTCGGTCCGCGGCGTCCGGGACGCGATCTTGATCGGCGTCGCGCTGGCGGCGCTCGTCCTCCTGGTCTTCCTCCGCAGCTTCCGGCTGTCCTTGATCGCGATCCTGATGATCCCGCTGTGCGTCGCGGTCGTTCTGCTGCTGCTCTCCGCGACCGGCCAGACGGTCAACCTGATGACTCTCGGCGGGATCGCGGCGGCCCTCGGCCTCATCGCGGACGACGCCATCGTCGTGGTCGAGAAGATCCACCGCAACCGGGAAGAAGGGGTCGACGACCCGGCCGGGGAAGGACTGACCGATCTCGCCCCGGCGCTCGTCGGATCGAGCCTTTCGACGATCGTGATCTTCGTTCCGTTCGCGCTCCTGACCGGAGTCGCGGGGGCGTTCTTCCGGCCGCTCGCGCTGACCATGGCGCTCGCTCTGGCGGTGTCCTTCCTTCTCGCCGCCCTCGTCGTCCCGGCCGCCTCGGAGATCGGGCATCCGAAGCCGACCGGGCCCCGAAAATCTCGGGACCGTGGAAGGTTCGACCGAGTCGCGGGGTTCTTCGTCGGCCACGCCTGGCCGGGCATCGCCGTCACGCTCGTGCTCCTTGCCGGAGGCTTTCTCCTGTATCGGGCGATCGGCACCGATTTCCTCCCGTCGATGGACGAGGGCTCGATCATTCTCGACTACTGGACTCCCGCCGGAACGTCGCTCACCGACACGGACGCGATGTTGAACGAAGCGGAAAGGATTATCCGCGCGCTTCCGGACGTCGAGACGTATTCGCGCCGCACCGGAACGCAGCTCGGGTTCTTCATCACGGAGCCGAACAGCGGAGACTACGTGATCAAGCTGAAGCCGCGATCGAAGCGGCGGCCGGTCGATGAAGTGATCGACGATCTCAGAGCGAAGCTCGCCGCATCGCAGCCCGGGATCCGCGCCGATTTCGGCCAGCTCCTCGAGGACGACATCGGCGACCTGACCGGCGACGTCCCGCAGCCGGTGGATGTGAAGATCTACGGCGAGGATCAGGCGCTCCTGAAAGAAAAGGCGAGGTCGGCTGCGGCGATCGTTCGGAAGGTGCAGGGCGTCGAGGACGTCTTCGACGGAATCGTCGTCGCCGGACCCGCGCTCGAGATCCGTCCACGGACGCGCGTCCCGGGCGGAGGAGCCGGCGAGGTCGAGCCGAGTCGCTTCGGTCTGACGGTGGACGACCTGCACGCCGCGATCGAGCCGGCGGTCGTCGGAACGGTCGCCGGAACGCTGCGCATCGGGGAGCGGATCTACGACGTGCGCGTCTTCGAGAGGGGCCAGACAGGACTTCCGGACTTGAAGGTCCGTTCGCCCTCCGGAGCGCTCGTGCCGCTCTCGAGTGTCGCCTCGATCTCCACCGGAGAGCCGGAGTCCGAGATCGACCGGGACAACCTGAAGACCTTCCTCGGAGTGACCGGGCGCCTTTCCGGGCGCGACCTCGGAGGGGCGATCGGGGAGATCCGATCGAAGCTTTCTTCGAGCCTCGCGCTGCCGGCCGGCATGTCGCTTCAGTTCGGCGGTCTCTACGAGCAGCAACAGAGCTCGTTCAAGGGACTCCTGCTCGTCCTGGTAGGAGGTCTGCTCTTAGTCGGGGTCGTCCTGCTCTTCGAGTTCGGCGACTGGCGTGCGCCTGTCTTGACCGGGTTGATCGCGCTGGCGGTGCTGGCGGGAGTTTTCGGCGCGCTCATCGTCACCGGCATGACGTTGAACGTTTCGAGCTTCGTCGGCGCGATCATGATGGTCGGCATCGTCGGCGAGAACGCGGTGTTCGTGATCCAGGAGGCGCGGACGGCGCTCCGCTCCGGCTCGGCCGTGGACGAGGCGTGGCGGCTCGCGGCAAAGCGACGGTTCCGGCCGGTCGCAATGACGATCTGCGCGACCGCGTTCGCTCTCGCTCCGCTGGCGCTCGCGCTCGGAGCGGGATCGCAGCTCCAGCAGCCGCTGGCGATCGCGGTCATCGGAGGGTTCGTTCTCTCGGGGCCGCTCGTGCTGCTGGTGCTGCCGGGCCTCTATCGGCGGCTCGATCCGTCCGGCCGGCTCGCGGGCCGCGATTCCATCCGAAAAGACGCGTAAAGGTCGTCGAACAGAGCGAAGCCGCGCTCCAGACGGCGCTGGTCGTCCGACGTCGCCGCGAAGAGTCCCGCCAGGACCTGCGAAATCCCGATGGTTTCGGGACGTCCGAACTTCTCGTCTTTCAAGTCGATGTCGTGAACGATCTGAACGATCGGCCGCAGGCCCGCATCCGCGACCGCCGTCCGATGGACCAGCGTCTCCAGCGTGCACCGGTCCCCCTCGTGGGTGAACTCACCGCCCGTCATGTCGAACCCGATCTCGTTCGGTCGCGCCGTCTCGCTCTTCGGATCGATGAAGCGGAACCGCGCCTTAGGATCGACGAACCTCCGGACGAACCAGGCCGAGGAGATCCGGTCCACCTTGATCCCCCGGCGGGTCACCCACGTGCGTCCGACGAGGTCTTTCGTACGAGCCTTCTTCTGCGTTTTCATGGTCCGATCCCTCCTTTCGAGCCGCTTCTGCAGCCGTTCGATCGCGGCTTCCGTCGAGATGCGTCCGGGCGCTGCAAAGAAATCGATGCCCGCGATTTCGTCCAGCCGTTTTCGAGCCCGGGCGAGGCGGGCCGCGCCGTCGACGCCGGAAGGGGCGCCGCGGAGCTCACCGGAAAGCTCCCGATAATCGGCGTTCCGCCCGGCCCGCGATCTCCGCACGAGCTCCTCGTCGACCTTCCGATCCACGAAGCGCGCCTCACCGATCCAGGCCTCTCCGTTTCCCGACCGCGCTTCCTCCGCGATCCACTCGAGGTCTTCCAGGCAGTCTTCCCGGCGAGGCAGGACGTAGACCGAGCTCTTCAGAGCGATTGCTCCGACCCGGGCCAGCCTCTGACGGATCTTCGCCCGCAGGTAGAGCGGCCGGGGCGGGAGCTGATGGACCAGCACGTACCACGCGAGACCGGAGACCCGGGCCATAAGTATGACTCTAGCAACAGCCATAATTAGATAGCAACTGCTAGTATCAATCTGATTGAACCGGCTCTTGTCTCGTCTCCGGATGCGAAGGATGGCCTCGCTGGGGCTCGAGCGCAACGTCGTGGCGGTCGGGTCCGCGATGTTCCTCCTCGGTCTGGGGGAAAACCTGTGGAAGGGCTTCCTGCCGAAATATCTCCAGGCGCTCGGCGCGCCCGTGCTCGCGATCGGCCTGTACGGAACGTTGAAGGACTTCCTGGACGGCGCGTACCAGTACCCCGGGGGATGGATCGCGGACCGTTACGGGCGGAGGCGTGCGCTGCTCGTTTTCGTGAGTCTCGCGTCGGTCGGTTACGCGATCTACGCCCTCGCCCCCTCCTGGCCGTTCGTTCTCGCCGGTCTCTTCTTCACCATGGCATGGGCCAGCATGGCGAGCCCCGCCCTCTTCGCGGTCGTGGGGGACGCTCTTCCGCGGGGGCGGCGCGCGATGGGTTTCACCGTGCAGGCCATTCTCCGCCGGCTCCCGATCGTGGTCGCGCCCACGCTCGGAGGGTTTCTGATCGCTCTCCGCGGAGTGAAGGGCGGGGTGCGCGTCTCCCTCGCGATCACGATCGCGCTCGCTTTCGCCACGCTCGCTCTCGTCGCCCGCGTCCGCATCCCTCTCGTGCGAGAACCGGCCGTGAGCGGAATCCGGGACGTGTGGCGGTCGCTCCCCGGTCCGCTGCGATGGCTCCTCTTCTCCGACATCTTCATCCGGACATGCGAAGGCCTCGTCGACGTCTTTCTCGTCCTCTTCGCGACGAACGTCGTGGGAGTCGACGCGCCGCGCTACGGAGCGCTCATCGCCGTTCAGATGGCGACGTCCATCCTGGTCTACGTTCCCGCATCGAAGATCGCCGACCGCACCGGAAGGAAACCATTCGTGATCGCGACCTTCCTGTGTTTCGCGGCGTTTCCCGTGGCCGTCGCCCTCTCGAGGAGCTTCCCCGGGCTCGTCGCGGCGTTCGCGATCGGCGGGCTTCGTGAGCTCGGCGAGCCCGCGCGCAAGGCCATGATCGTCGACCTCTCCCGCGAAGGGGTTCGCGCCCGCTCGATTGGCCTGTACTACCTGGTTCGCAGCTGCGCCATCGCGCCGGCAGCCTTCGCGGGCGGCCTCCTCTGGCGAATCGCGCCGACCGTGCCGTTTCTGGCGGCCGGCGCGGTGGGCCTGGCCGGAACAGTTCTTTTTGCGCTGACGGTCGAAGAGCGCTACGCGGCGTGATCCGCGGACCGCGACTTGCTTCAGAGGGAGCGGAGGTCTCCGATGCCAAACGGATCGGCGCCGCCTAGAATTCGACCTCGAAGGCGATTCGAACGAAGTTGCCTTTCTCGCCTGCGAAGTTCTTGCCGCCCCCCGCCTTGACGTACGCTTCGGGCGATATCCGGTACCAGATCTGCGGGATGACGAGCGTCTCGTTTTCCAGAGCGACCTCGCGCCGGAACTCGAGGCCGGTGCTCCAACGTCCGAAAGCGGGCGAGCGAATCCCGGCGGCGGCTTCCAACGATGATCGGCCCGGCTCGTCCAGCACGATCGAGTAGAAGAAGTTCGTCGTGACGTTCCATCCCGCGAAGTCGCGTGAGAGGACCAGGCGTGGCTCCAGGAGGCGCCGCCGGCGTCCTTCGGGATCGCGGCGCACCTCGTACTCGAGGGAAGCCGCAGGATCGATCAGGTGGCGGCCCTCCTCTCCGAAACGATAACGAAGCTCGACGAACCCCTGCGAAAACGCGAAGGGGCCTCCGGCTCGTTGCAGCCACCGCGCCGATACGTCGGCCATGAGGTGGTTCGTGATGCCGTATTCGATTCCGGTCGTGTGCCGCAGCCCGCGGGGCTCGTCCTGCGCGTCCAGCCAGTACTCGAGCTCGAGCTCGCGGGCCTCGAGGGTCACGAAAACGAAGGTGTCCCCGAGGTAGTCGTCTTTGTGCGCGAGAAGCGCAGCGGGGAGCAGCCACAGGGCGAGCCCGGTGGCTCCCGCCGCAGCCCTGCCGAGACTCATCGCCGAATCCTAGTCGGTCGTGTCACTTCCGGAACGGAGCGCCTGTTCACTGTCTGTTCATCTCGGCGAAAGCCTGTCACGCTTTTTGCTCTGTCTGCTTGTGGCCACCATTCCGTTGGCCAGGAGGGTGACAATCCATGAAGCGCATTTTAGGAATTGCAGCCGCTCTCTGCTTTCTGGCCGGAGCACAGGCGGCCCTCGCGCAGACAAAGCTCCACACGGAGTCGAAGACGAAGCAGACGGGCCCGGGCCCGAACGTGAAGACGAAAACGGAGACGGTCGTCGGGACCGTCAAGGAATATGAGGCGGGTAAGAAGATCAAGCTCACGGGCCCGAACAACAAGGACTACTCGTTCGATCTCGACGAATCCGTCCGCATCGACGGCGCGGTCGCCACGGGCCAGATGGCGAAAGTCGAGTGGATGAAGGGGAACGACGGCAAGGAGCACGTGACCGTCATCGCGCTCTACACGGCGCCGATGGGAGTCGGTACCGCCGCCAGCACGTCGAAGCCGGCAGCGAGAGGCACCGCGAAGACGATGCCTGCGTCGGGCGAGACCGTACACCAGAAGACCGAAAAGGTCGTCCACCAGCCGGGACCGGACGTCAAGACCAAGACCGAGACCGTCGTCGGGACCGTCAAGGAATACGAGGCGGGCAAGAAGATCAAGGTCACAGGTCCGAACGACAAGGACTTCTCCTTCGATCTGGACAAGGACGTCTCGATGAAGGGGAACGTCGCGGTCGGCCAGCGGGTCAAGGTCGAATACACCAAGGGCGACATGGGAAACCACGTCACGGTCGTCTCGCTCGTCAAGACGATGAAGAGCAAGAGAGCCCGTAAGGCTGCGTAACTCTCCCGCGCGAGGCAGGCTGCCCGGCAGCCTGCCTCAGCGCGGCATCTTCGCCGACAGGTCCGTCTTCGCCAGCCGCCGCGCGGCTTCCTCGAGCGTCTCTTTCCTTTTCGCGAAGTTGAAGCGAGCGCGCGTGCGTCCACCGTTCCTCGCGTAGAAGCTGGAGCCGGGAACGGCCACGACTCCGGCCCGCCGCGCCAGGAACTCGACGAACGCCCGGTCGTCCCGCCATCCGAGCGCCGCCGCGTCGGCCATCACGTAGTACGCCCCCTGCGGCGGCGTGAAAGCGAGCCCGGCAGCGTCGAGCCCCGCGAGCAGGATCTCGCGCCTCGCCGCGTATTCCCGGCGAAGGTTCCCGTAGTAGGAATCCGGAAGCGCGAGCGCGGCCCGGCCCGCCTCCTGGAACGGGGCGGGCGCGCAGATCGTCAGGTAGTCGTGAACCTTTCGGATCCGAGAGGTCAGCGGCGCGGACGCGACTGCCCACCCGATGCGCCAGCCGGTGACGGCGTAGCTCTTTCCGAGGCCGGATAGCGTCACTGTCGAGTGCTCCATTCCGGGCAGCGATCCGAGCGAGACGTGCTCGTGGCCGTCGAACCAGATGTGCTCGTAGATTTCGTCCACGACGGCGATGACTCCGGCCCGCGAGCAAATTCGCGCGATCTGTGAGAGCTCGTCGCGGGTCAGCACGCGGCCGGAGGGGTTCCCCGGCGTGTTCAGGAGCAGGAGACGGGTTCGGCGGCGCAGCGCTTTTTCGAGCGCGTCGAAGTCGAGCGCGTAGTCGGGCTCCCGGAGCGGGACGAAGCGCGGCTTGACTCCGGCGAGGATGCACGCGGGCAGGTAGTTCTCGTACCACGGCTCGAAGACGATCGCTTCGTCGCCCGGCTCGGTGAGCGCGAGGATCGCGGCGACCTCGGCTTCCGAGACTCCGCAGGTGATCGTGACTTCCGTTTCGGGGTCGGGCCGCATGCCATTCATCCGCGCGTACTTGGCGGCGACAGCGCTCCGAAACGCGGCGGAGCCCCAGGTGAAGGAGTACTGGTGGTGCTCCGGGTCCGAGATCGCCTTCGAAAGCGCGTCGAGGACTTCGCGGGGCGGCTCGAAGTCCGGCAGGCCCTGGGCGAGGTTGACCCCTCCGACTTCCGCGCCGAACCGGCTCATCTCTCGGATGACGGACTCGCCGAATCCGTCGGTGCGGCGCGCCAGCGGCCGCGAGCGGGTGCCCACCCGGGGCCGGCGCCCGGAGGAACGCCCCGTTCTCTTTGCGCTCCCCATTAGACTCGGCCGGAAGTATCCCCTACGAGATCCCTTTGCACACCGTGACGCCGACCGAGCCGACGTCTTCCTCCGGTCTCCACCGGACTCTCTCGCTCGTCGAGTACTTCACGTTCGGCTTCGGGACGATGGTCGGCGTCGGGTGGGTCGTCCTCATGGACGACTGGCTCGGGCGGGGCGGGCCCGGCGGCGCCGCGCTCGGCTTTCTCCTCGGGGGAGTGCTTCTCCTGCCGGTCGCGCGGACCTACGGTCGGCTCGTCGCGCGCTTTCCGGATGCCGGCGGCGAGATCGCATACACCGAGCGCGTCCTTCCCCCGTCCGTCGCCTTCGCCGCGGCGTGGACCATGGTGCTCTCCTACGCGATCGTCTGCCCGTGGGAAACGGCCGCGATCGGCAACCTGCTCGCCCGCGTGATCCCCGCTCTCAACACGGCTCCCCTCTACGAAGTCGCCGGACGGACCATCTTCGCCCCGCGCCTGGCGCTGGGGCTCGCGTTGACGGCTGCAATCGCATGGCTGAACGCGCGGGGAATGAAGTTTTCCGGCGTTCTGCAGGACATCGCGACCTTCGGGCTCCTCGCGCTGGTCGGCATTTTCGCGGCGCTCGCGTTCGTCCGGGGAAGCCCGGCCCGTCTCCCGCCGCTCTTCGCTCACGCCGGGTCGTCCGGCGCCTGGCTGTCGATGTTTCTCGTCCTCCAGATCGTGCCGTACTTCCTGACCGGCTTCGAATCGGTTGGAAAGGAATCGGAGGAGGCGCGTCCCGGCTTTCCGCCCCGCCGGTTCGGGCGGGCGATCACGCTCGCCGAAGTCGCCGGATTTCTGTTTTACGCGACGATCATCCTCGCGGTCGCCTGGATCTTTCCGTGGAGAGATCTCGTGACCGGCCACCTCGGCACGGAGGCGGCGTTCGCGCGTGCCTTCGGCTCATCGGCGATCGCTCGCCTCGTCGTTTTCGCCGCGTTTCTTTCGCTGGTGAAGATCTTCAACGGCAACTTCGTGGCCGCGACGCGGATGCTGTACGGCATCGCGCGGCGGGGCCTCGTCCATCCCGGCCTCGCCCGCGTGCATCCGCTCCGCGGAACTCCGCAGAACGCGATCCTGCTGATGGCGGTCCTCTCCGTCCTGGGAGCGCTCCTCGGGGATGCCGTGCTCGTCCCGATCTCCGAAGTCGGTTCGCTCGCCGTCGGCGTCGGGTGGCTCGCGAGCTGTGTCGCTGCGCTCGCGCTTCGGCAACGGGGTGAGCCGGGTCGGTTCGCCGCGGCCGCCGGCGCACTCGTCGCGGCGTCGGTCGTCGCGATTAAGGTCGTTCCGGGTGTCCCGGGAAGCTTCACCGCGGCCGAGTGGATCGCCTTCGGCCTCTGGTCGGCCCTCGGTCTCGCCTGCTGGATCGCGCGGCGCCGCGGCCGGTGACCTTCTGTGAGGACACCTCTGGCACGACCAATGCTCTGGCGAGGTGACAGGAGGCCGTCATGGGCTTGATTCTGCTCATTATCCTGATCTTGCTGGTCCTCGGAGTGGTTCCCACCTGGCCCTACAGCAGGGGGTGGGGTTACTGGCCGAGCGGTCTTCTCGGGCTGATTCTCTTGGTCGTCATCATCCTGTTGATCACCGGACGCCTGTAACCGAAGCGACTGGGCTCCGGGCGGCTGGCACCCGGTTGGCACGGTCCGTCGGCGTGCCGGCGAAGAAAGCGTCCGGGCTGCTCGCGGCGGGACTCGTGCTCGCCGCGCTCGACTCTTCGCGCGTCGACGCGGAGCGCGCCTCCGACGATTCGCCGCGGGATCGCTCGCTCGCGGTCGAGCGGCTTCACTTCAACAAGCTCGCGAACTCTTCCTTCACGAGCGGCGCGGCGACGGAGAGCCTGCCGCTGCCGCAGTGGTTCTCGATCCGGGGCGCGACGAACGCCTCGCCAATCGAGATCGCGACCGGAATCCCGCACGGTCTCTCGGACGGAGACACCGTCGGCATCAAGGGGGTCTCGGGCAACACCGCGGCGAACGGATGGTGGAAGATCACGGTCCGATCGCCGACGACCTTCGCGCTCGACGGCTCGAACGGCAACGGAACGTATGACGGCGGAGGCTCGGTCTTTCCGGCGGCCGGCCAGCCGCCGCCCCCGGGACCCGCGGACGAGAAGGGGGACCTTCTCTGGACGCCCTGGTTCTCGGGCCCGGCGGCGTTTCCGCAGAGCGAGTTCTTCCGCATCGACGGCGGTGTCGCGACCGGCGAGATCTACACGTTCCCGCAGCTTCCGACGGTCCCCGACCCGACGCTCGTGAACAGCTTCGCGTCCCAGGAGATCGAGGGCTCGCTCTTCGAGCCGGGGGAGAACCTCTGTCTTTCGATCGAGGCGAGAGTGACGGAGCCGACCAACGACCGGCAGAAGTTGACGTTGATCGTGACCGCGGCGCTCGGCTCCGTCCGGGTCTACCGGACGAGCTTCCTCGGCACACAACTGACCGATCAATATCAGCGCTTCGCGCTCTGCTTCGCGCTCGACTCGAACGCCGTCACGCAAGGAGGAGTCCTGCGTGTCGAGTTCCTGGACGAGACCGGTCGCCTGTTCGCTCCCCACCCGATGATCTGGAGGCGGCCGATGCTCTCCGAGGGCACGGCGCCGCTGCCCTGGACTCCGGACGTCCAGCCGCTTCCGCGGACCCACCCGTTCTACTGAGACGGGCGGAAACCGACGCCCCGCAGGATCTCCGGAAATCTCGGGTCGCGGCGAAGAGGATCGATCTTCGAGTCCGCCTGGATCCACGGCATGCAGTCGGCGCGTTCCCGGACCCCTTTTCGGAGCCATTCGAAGGCGGCGTCCTTCTTCCCGAGGCCGATGTAGACCGTCGCGATTTCGTAGGGACAGACGTAACGCTGCTCGGCGCGGCCGGTCAGCTCGGCCACGATGCGGTTCGCGTCGACCGTGCGCCCCGCGGCGGCGTAGGCGCCGCCCAGCCACTCGAGGATCGTCACGCTTCGATCCATCCTGGCCGCGCGCTCGAGCTCGCGGATCCCCTCGTCGATCTTTCCGGTCTTTTGAAGCGCAAGGCCCAGATACGTGTGCGCCCACGGCGAGCTCGGGGCGAGCTCGACCCACTCCCGCGCGACCTGCAGCGCTCGGTCGTACCTCCGCGCCCCGTAGTAGACCCACGATGCGTCCGCCAGGATGGTCGGAGATAGCGGGTCGAGTCGTTTCGCCAACTCGACTTCTGCGATCGCCTCGCCGTGGCGCTCGTTCGCCATCAGGTAGAGGGCCAGGCCGTCGTGGGCCTCGGCGAGGTTGGGGTTCAAGTCGAGGGCCCGACGGAACTCCCGCTCTGCTCCAGGCCAGTCGAAGTCGTAGTACATCCGGGAGAGAGCGAGAGAGACGTGTCCTTCGGCGAGAGCGTCGTCGAGCTCGACCGCCTTCTGTGCCGCTGCTTTGGCCTTCGGCATCACCTCGCTCGGCGCGCGGTAGATGCTCCGGAGGCCGGAATAGGAGTCCGAGAGGCCCGCGTAGGCGCGAGCATCGAGGGGGTCCTTCGCGATCGCGTCATTGAAGTGCGCGATCGCCTTTTCGATCGAGTCTTCCGTCCCCTGGCCCAGGTAGAAGCGCCCCTTGAGATAGGCCTCCTGTGCCTCCGGCACGACGGGACGACTTCTCGCCAGCCGGGCTTCCTCTCCGGGATTCAGCTTCGCGCGAACTTCCTGAGCGATCGCCTGGGCGACCTCCGCCTGGAGCCCGAGGACGTCGCGGAGATCGCGCTCGTAGTCTCTTGCCCAGAGATGCTCGTCCTTCCGCGCGTCGATCAGCTGCGCCGTCACCCGGACGCGGTCCCCGGAGCGCATGACCGACCCTTCGATGACCCCGTCGACGTTCAGCTCCTGCGCGATCTGACGGAGAGGCTTCCGCGTGTCCTTGTACTGCATTACCGACGTCCGGGAGATGATCCGCAGCGTCCCGATCTGTGCGAGCCGGGAGATGAGCGCTTCGGTCATTCCATCCGAGAAGTATTCCTGCGCCGGATCGCGCGACAGGTTCCGGAGCGGCAGGACGGCGAGCGACGAAAGCCGAGGCGGCGCTCCGCCGCGGGTTGACGTCGAAATGCGTTGCCACAGCAGAAAGCCGATCGCGAGAAGCGCGGCCGCGGCGGCGAGCGGTAACAGGCGCCTCGGGCGAAACCGCGAAGCGGGAAAGCCGGGTGCCGTGACCGTTTCGGACGAGGCGTCGGTCAGCGCGAACGCGACGTCGTTCGCGGACTGGAAGCGGCGGGCCGGTTCCTTCTCCAGGCAGCGTCGGACCACGCGGTCGAGCGCCCGCGGCGCGTCGGGTCGCGTGTCGGTGACCGAGGGAGGTTGGTCCGTCAGGATCCGGCTCATCGTCTCCGCCGGCGAGCTCCCGCGGAATGCGCGCTGACCTGTGGCCATCTCGTAGAGGACAGTGCCCAGGGAGAAGATGTCCGAGCGCGCGTCGGCGGACATCCCGCGAACCTGCTCGGGAGACATGTAACCCACGGTTCCCAGCGTCACTCCTGCCTCCGTCCCGGCGGAGAGGGTCGCCGCCTCCGCCGCGGCGCCGTCCTTCGTCTCGGGCTGCGTGAGCTTCGCCAGGCCGAAGTCGAGGATCTTGAGACGGCCATCGCGGGTCAGGAACAGGTTCTCCGGCTTCAAGTCCCGATGGACGACCCCCTTCTCGTGCGCCGCCGCGAGCCCGCTCGCGATCTGCACGCCATAGCCGACCACCTCGTCCGCAGACAGACCACCCCGCACGAGCCGCTCGCGGAGAGTCTCTCCCTCCAGAAGCTCCTCGACGATGTACGGACAACCATCCTGCTCGCCGACGTCGTAGACGACGAGGACGTTCGGATGGTTCAAGACTCCGGCGGACCGCGCTTCCTTCTCGAAGCGATGCAGCCGCTCGACGTCTTTGGAGAAGGCTTCCGGCAGGACCTTGATCGCGACGTCGCGGCCGATCCGCGGGTCGCGGCCCCGGTAGACCTCGCCCATGCCCCCGGCCCCCAGGGGCGAAAGGACCTCGTAGGGACCGAGGCGCGTCCCGGTGGAAATTGGCATACGCGGATGACCGGCTCGATTCTAGTGTCCGGCGAACGAGCGGTTGGAAAGGATCTTGCTCTCCTGTTCGTTTCGGGGAGGCAGATATGAGAGGGAAAGCGTCGAGTCGGCTTCTCGTGCTCCCGGTTCTTCTCGCGCCGCTCTTCCTGGTTGCCTGCGGCGTGTCGTACTCCTCGCCTCCCCCCGAGCCCGCATACGGCGATCTCGGCGGATCGCGGTACGACCGGATGCGCATCCTGTCGGGTCGGCTGGTCGATCGGCTCCAGGCCACGCGGGAGGAGCTCCGCGCCTCGCGCGTCTCGGAAGCGGAGATGCCGCTCCTGTCCGACCTGCTCGAGAGCGCGCGTCGCTTCCGGGATCGGATGGAGGACACGGCGAACCCGCCGCGCTACGTCCGCGACGACGTCGCCGAGCTCGATCGCATGGCGCGCGACTACGAGGCGCGGACCCGCGAGGTCCGAGCGTCCGACGTGGCCGTCGAAAGCTGGCAGGAGTCCCTCCGGACGATCGACCGGATGCGGCGGCTGGCAGCGGGCTCGGACGTCGATCTCCCGCCGGATGGAGGACCGTATCGCGCGCCGGAGACCTCTCCGTACGGCGGAGGCGTGATCTCGGGCAGCGCGCTCGAGGATCTTCGTCGAACCGCGCACGAGATCGTCGTTCGGGCATCTCTCGCCCGCGACACGGCGCAGCGCTCGGGACCGGGCTCCGCCGACTCCGATCGGAGGCTCCTCGCGGACCTCTCCTATTTCGTGTCGGGAGCGCGGGACTTCGACTCGCGCGTGACGACCTCGACCGTGGACCGGCGGGACATCGCTCCCTTCGTGGACCGGCTCTCCGACGACGCGCGTCGGATCGACGGCGCTCTCCGGGATTCCAGCGCGTACTCGCGCGCCGGGGGCGACTGGGCGGAGGTCCTCCGGCTCCTCGACCGGCTTTCGGAGATGACCCGCTGAAGAGCGGCGCGACGTCTCCGGAGACCGGCAGGAACCGCCGGCGGGGCCTGGTTCTCGCGGTCGCGGTTCTCTTCGGGGCCGCGGTGATCCCCGTCTTCCTCTCGGCGAAGGGGGAGAGCAGTCTCCCTCTTGAGAAGATCCGCCTCCCGGCGGGTTTCGAGATCCGGGTCTTCGCCCGCATCCCGGACGCCCGATCGCTCTCCCGCAGCCCGAAGGGAACGCTCTTCGTCGGGACGCGGGAAGACGGCGGCGTCTACGCGGTCCGCGACGACTCCGGCCGTCCGGAGTCGGTCGTCCGGATTGCGCGCGGCCTGAACATGCCGAACGGCGTGGCGTTTCGGGACGGCGCCCTGTACGTCGCCGAGGTCCACCGGGTCCTGCGATACGACGCGATCGAGTCCCGCCTCGAGAACCCGCCGTCGCCCGCGGTGGTCCGCGAGTTTCCCCCCGACCACCACCACGGCTGGAAGTTCATCGCCTTCGGGCCGGACGGGCTGCTCTACGTCCCGGTGGGAGCGCCCTGCAACATCTGCCAGCCCGAGCCGATCTACGCGGCGATCCACCGGATGCGGCCGGACGGCTCGGGTTTCGAGACGTTCGCGCGCGGCATCCGCAACACGGTCGGCTTCGACTGGCACCCCGACACGCACGAGCTCTGGTTCACCGACAACGGGCGCGACATGCTCGGCGACGACGTGCCGCCCGACGAGCTGAACGTCGCTCCCCGGGCCGGAATGGACTTCGGGTTTCCGACCTGCCACGGCCGCAACATTTCGGACCCGGGACTGGGTCGCCGGAGGCCCTGCTCCGCGACGACGCCGCCCGCGCTCGAGCTGGGCCCCCACGTCGCCGCGCTCGGAATGCGGTTCTACACGGGTCGGACGTTCCCCGAGAAGTATCGCGGCGGGATCTTCATCGCCGAGCACGGCTCGTGGAACCGGACGCACAAGATCCAAGATCGGGTACCGCGTGATGTTCGTGCCGCTCCAGAACGGCCGGCCCGCGGGATACGAGGTCTTCGCCGAAGGATGGCTGCAGGGAGAGAAGGCGTGGGGCCGTCCCGTGGATCTCCTGTTCACTCCCGACGGCGCGATGCTCGTCTCCGACGACGAGAGCGGAACGATCTATCGAATTTCTTATCGGGGCTAGACTCTCCCAAGCAATGACGTCCGTGGCGCCGTTGCCGAGTCGGAAGGGATCGGCGGTTCGTCGATCAATCGGCGTGGTGTGCGCGTTACTGTTTCCCGCTTTGCTATCTGCGGCGACGCATACCTGGACCGGGGCGGTCAGCTCCTTTTGGTCGAATAATGCCAACTGGAGCGGCGGCACTCCGGCGGGCGACCCCGCCGCCGACCTGGTCTTTCCGAGCTCGAGTCAGTTGGTGAGCACCGATGACATTCCCGGGGTGACGTTCGTCAATTCCATCCAGCTCACGGGTTCCGGTTACACGATCAACGCGCTGCCGGGAAATTCGATCGCTCTCGCCGGAAACATCACTTCGACCGGGGGAACCGCACTGATCGCGCTTCCGATCGCGCTCTACGGCGGAGTCAACCACGCCGTCTACAAGCCTGCCCCTTCGTGCTGTCTTCCTGCCGAGCTGACGATCTCGGGCGTCATCAGCGGTCTGGCGTCGGACCCGCTTACGTTTTCCTCCTCCGGCGGCCTTTTATCGAACGGGAACCTCGACGTGACCCTCTCCGGCAACAACACGTACATGGGCGCGACGATGATCTCCGCCGGCTTCGGCGGGTTCGTTCGCCTCTTCGTGATGGGGTCCCAGCCGGCGAGCCCCGTCACAGGCGGGAACACTCAGGCCGCCCAGTTGAGCGGCACCGGCACAGTCGGACCTCTGAACTTCTTTCTCATTGCGCCCGGCACCTCCACCGCCACCGGGGTTCTCCACTCGACCGGCGACGGCCAGTTCGCGCAGGACGCCGTGCTTCGGGTTCGGCTGAACGGGACGACGGTCGGCTCACAGTACGACCAATTGAGCATCGACGGAGCGATGCAGCTCATGGGCACGAACCTTCAGGTCGATCTCGGGTTCACCCCGGCAGTGGGGGACAGCTTCGCGATCCTCCAGGCGACCGGCGGAATTACCGGTACTTTCGCCTACACCGAGGGTCAGATCTTCTTCGTGAACTGCATGAG
>QHVV01000046.1 GCA_003222385.1 Acidobacteriota bacterium | reverse complement strand
AGAATTTCGTCATATACAACGAACGGATGCCCCTCACGAACGACATCGGACTCCCGAATGATGTACCAGAGCGGCTTCTTTTTGACCTCATCCTCGAGCCAGGAAGGAATGGGGACCTCTGGGGTGGGCTCCTCGGCTCCTGGATGCTGCTCCAATAAGTTCTGCGCCCAACGGGGAAGCATGTTCACACCTCCATTAGTCGAACTTGATCGGCGACTGCAGTCTCGTGAATGCTGGAAGCGGTCAGGTCCACTTTGAGTCGATCAGTTGCACGTAACACGTCTCGTGCGATCTGGTTAGCGAATGCCACTGCGACAGCGACACTTTTGGCATTGGCCAGCGCGTACAGGAGGCCCGCATTGAAACTATCACCGGCGCCGACCGAGCCTGTTGCTGGCTCCGTCGTCTCGACGGGAACGAGGTGCAGATGCTTGTCGTCGGATGTCGAGAACACGGCCCCATTCGCCCCGTCCTTGATTACGAGTGTTGGAATGCCCAGTTTGTGAATGAGCTGCACTCCGCGCCGCAGCGAGCTCGTGCCACTAAGCTGGCGTAGCTCCGCACGGTTGCAGGTAACGAGATCGAGCGCATCGGCTAGCCGCGCTAGATCGTCGAATCTGAACGGCCGTGGAATCGCTGGCCCAATGTCGATGACAGTGGTGGCACCAGCATTGCGATACGGCCGGACGTAACTGGCTATTAGCTCCGCAGTTGGATGCGGACATCCCCCGAGAAACATGACACGGGTGTCAGGCAAGGGCGCTGCAACTGCGTATTGCGCCTCTAAGGGATGGAAGAACGAGAGGCGGTTTCCGCCACCGTCGGTGGCGACGATGTTGGTAGAACTCTCCTCGTCGGTGCTGTCCGAAGCCAGTTCAACGCCAGCCGCCTGAAGCTGAGCACGTAGCCAGCTGCCCCAGAAATCTCGCCCCAGCCGCGTGTGCAAGCGGGCCGGCTGGCCAAGCCTGCCAACTATGTATGCCGCAAGCCCGCCGTTGCCACCGACGCTCAAGCTGGCGGCGCGGCCGCAGTGGGCCAATGTGGAGCGCCCGAACTCGGCGCCAGTTCCAGGCGGAAAGCGGGCCACCGACACGTAGATATCGACGGTTGTCCCTCCGATGATCTCGACTATTCCGCTCATTGGACCGACCGTCGGATCACCGATGCCAGAGGAGGATGGCTAGCCGCGCAGACACAGGCGCGGGCCTTCAAAGCCACGACGTCAACCCTTAATCCCCGTACGAGCAACGCTGCGAACAAAGGCATCCTGGAAAGCAAGGAACACAACAAGTAGTGGGAGCGTCATAACGGTGGCGAAGGCCATGATGTCTCCCCATTGCAGCGGCGGCAGGGTCTGGAAGACTGCTATTCCCAACGGCAGGGGGCGAACCTCAGGACCTCTTGTGACTAGCACCGGCCAAAGCAGTTCACCCCAGGCAAAAAGGAAACTTAGGATCGCGACGGTGGCGTAGACGGGTCGCGCCAGAGGTACTACGACCCTCCAAAAGACGGTCAGGGGGCCGGCGCCGTCGACTCGAGCGGCCTCCTCCAGCTCTTTCGGAATACTTAGAAAGAAGGTATAGAACAGGTACGTGAAGAAGGGACTTGCAATGAAAGGGAGTATTTGCACCTGGTAGGTGTCAAGCAACTCGATCTTCGCCATCATGAAAAACAGTGGAACCGCGATCGCCTGAAACGGAATGATGATCAGGGCTATCACAATCCCGAGTAGCAAGCCCCTGCCTCTAAAACTCATGCGGGCCAGCGCGTAGCCGAACAAGCTGTTGACAATGATGCCGACAACGACGATCGATGAAGTGATGATCAGCGAGTTGATGAAAAGGTGTGCGAGATCAGCTCGAGCCAAGGCATCGCCGTAGTTCTCAAACGTGATCGCCGTCGGTACGAATGCGCGCCACGAGCTGCCCTCGCTCAGGACTCTATCGTTCGGCTTGATGCTGCCGACGAACTCAAAGAGCAGCGGGACCAAGAATATGACCGCGAGGAGAGTCATCCCCACGTACGTTGCCAGAGCGCCGAGCACTCTTGGCAGGCGCCGCGGTTGGATTATCGTGATCTGGCTGCTCCGTGGCTCACTTCTCGCCAGCCTCCCTACCGACATCGGCCTCATGTGGCCTCCTCGCGGATCAGGCGCCGCTGCGCCACGCTTATCGAGAGCACGATCAAGAAGAAGATGACCGCGATCGCGGAGCCCTGTGCTATGCGCTGCCTGCCAAAGCCCACGTCGACCAGCATCAGCATCAAAGTCTGAGTGCTGTCCAACGGCCCGCCGCTGGTCATCACATACACCTGATCAAACAGTCGGAATGCGAGGATGGTTGTGATGGTCACGACAAAAAGCAGTTGGTTGCGCAGCTGAGGAATCGTGACGAACCTGAACTGCTGCCAGCCGCTTGCCCCGTCCACGACGGCTGCCTCGTAGTGGTCGTGAGGTATGTCTTGTAGGCCGGCCAGGAGAATCACCATCTGAAAACCGACTCCCTGCCAGATCGACATGATGATGATTGCCAGGAAGGCGGTACTGGTGCTCCGCAACCAATTGGGGTGCACGGCTCCCCCCGAGACAGCGCCTAGGAGACCGTTGATGAAACCTACATCTGGGTCATAGAGGAGTCGCCACACGGTGGCGGCGACTGCCATCACAGTCACGACCGGCGCGAAGTAGATAGTTCGAAAAAACTTGACCCCACGCAGCTTCTGATTGACCAATACAGCGAGCGCGAGTGCCAAGGCGGTCTGAACGGGAACGACGATGACTACGAAGAGGAGATTGTTACCGAGCGCGCGGTAGAAAATCGGGTCTTGAAGGATCCGGACGTAGTTCTGAAGCCCGACAAATCGCAGTGGGATGGGTGAAAGCAGCCTGAGGTTCGTGAAGGAGAAAATTGCGGCGAGCACGAATGGCGTGACCAGGAAGGCAATGAGCATCAAGATCGCCGGTAGCGAGAACAACCAAGGGACCACCGAGTCCTGACCGACTCGCGTTTTCAGGTTCGTAGTCGGGCTTGAAATCATAAGTCGACTCCATTGCTGCAGCCTGGGGACGGGGTTCATCGCCCCCAGGCCAGCGGTCGCTCACGTCTTTACTGGATAGCCGTCGTTGTCCTTGATATCGGTGTCGATGGCCTGGACGGCTTTGTCCAGTGCCGTCTTCACATCCCCACCGTTCAGGATGTCATTGATCGCCTTCTGGAATGAGAGAGTGATCGACGGGTAGGCTGGCGTCTGCGGCCTGGGCACCGCGCTCGACTCGAGCTGCTGGACAAAAATGTATTCAGGACCGCCTGGGGCGAATGGCGTCGATGCGGCACTTGCCGACTTGGTGGCGGGCACGGCCCCATTGGCACCGGTCATCTGGAGCACCTGCTGATCCCTGAGCAGGTAGTTGATAAACGCCCAAGCTGCGTCGACGCTCTTTGTCTTAGAGGTGACTCCCCACTGCCAGGAGCCCATTCCAGTCTTGCTTCCCTTCCCGAAATTCGGCAGTGGCAGGATTACCAGGTCATCGCCAAACGCCTTCCTGTAGTCCGCGAACACCCAGTGACCTACCCAGGAAATGGCTGACTGTCCCTTTAGGAATGCAGTGTCATCGACGTTGAAGTCAACGAAGCCCTGCTTGAACCATGACTGAAAGGCTGTGAGTGACTGCACCGCAGCCGAGCCATTGAGCACCCCATCGGCTGACTTGTAGTTACGCCTGTCGATCAGATCAGCCCCCGCCGACTGGATGATGGGCGAGAAACCGTATGTATACCACTCACCTTGGCCATAGTTGATCTTGAGGTCGAGAGGCTTCTTGAAGCCAGCCCCCTGCAGTGTCTTGAGCGCTTGGTTGAACTCGTCCGCGGTCCACGCGTCTTGCGGACCTGATGGGATCCGAATGCCATTCTTGATGAGCACTGACTTGCGTGTGTAGAGACCAAGCCCAGAGTCGAAGGTTCCAACTCCGTAGATGTGGTCAGCGTATGTGCCCTGCTTGACGATCGACGCCAGTAGGTTCGCCTTCAGGTCAGGCGAAATGCAGCTGTCGAGAGCAACTAGGTTGCGATTCCAAGCGTAGTTGTAGAGGAATGGTCCATCGAAGTCGAGGATGTCAGGTAACCCGCCCGAGGCAGCCGCCGCTTTTACTTGGTCGTTGTAGTTGCCCTCTGGCAAAAGTACGAGCTGGACTTTTACGTCGTTTTGACTGGCATTGAAGGCCGCAACTTGTGACGTAATCGTGGTTCGTTCGCTGCCCTGCCCGCTGTGGAACCAGGCCTTGACCGTTACCGGTCCGCCGGCGACCTTGCCGGTACAACTTGCGGTGGACGTTGTGCTGCCTCCGCCGCCACCACATGCCGGGCCCAAAAGCGCGAAGAGCACCAGCACCAAAGCCCACCTTCTCATCGTTCAGGCCTCCTTTACCCCTGCCGTCATGACCCACTCAGCTAAGCTCGCGTTCCGTTTGTCTCGTGAAACCGGTTTCAGACAGACCGTAGCACAGGCCCGGCGAGCTGTCAAAGACGGTACGATTCAAGCGTGAAACCGGTTCCCAGACAACGCCAACATCGATTGGCCAACATCGCAGAAGTTGCGGCGGCCGCCCGAGTGGCTAAGGCAACCGTTTCCAGGGTGGTCAACGGCACGGCACCAGTACGCGAGCCGACCCGGCGGCGAGTAGAAGAGGCTATCCAGGCTCTGGACTACCGCCCAAGCCAGATTGCTCGTGGGCTGTCGCGCGGACGCGCGATGACAATTGGCGTGCTCGCACCCTTCTTCACCCACCCATCCGCTGTTCTCCTCCTGCGCGGAGCGGAAGAGCGGTTCACGGCAAGCGGCTACGACATCGTGCTCTACAACATTGGCAGGCCAGAGCAGGTGCACGAACAGTTCAGGAACGTGGTCGACGGCCGGCCAGACGGCGTATTGGTCATCGCCATGCCACCACCTGAGCGCGAGCTGGAGCGACTGCTGGCCGCCAGGGTGCCTATTGTCGTCGTGGACTTCAGGTACCCAGCTCTATCGCATACCTACATTGACAATGTTGCTGGGGGCGACTTGGCTACGAGGCATCTTATTGAGCTGGGCCACCGCCGGATCGCTTTCGTCGGTGACCCGAGTGTCAACCCCTACGGATTCGATTCCAGTGTGGATCGCTGCGCCGGCTTTCGGCGCGCCATGGCAAAGGCTGGTCTGGAAATTCCGACCGCATACATTAAAGAGGGACCGCACGCGCGGCACGTAGCCCACCGGCTGACCGCCGAGCTACTCAGCCTTGAACACCCACCTACAGCGGTGGTTACAGCGTCTGATACCCAAGCGCTTGGGGTTCTCGACGGCGCCAACAACCTCGGCGTCAGTGTGCCGCTTGGACTGTCAGTCATCGGCTTCGACGATATCGAGGCCGCAGAGTACGTCGGACTCACCACTGTCCGGCAGCCCCTTTCGTTGAGCGGAGCCCGAGGAGCAGAGCTACTCCTGGAGGCCATTTCTGCCCCATATCCACTACCCGCTCCAATAGCGGAGCAGCTGCCTCTTGAGCTGATCGTGCGCAAGTCCACTGCGCCGCCGCCGAAATAGGACACGGTGAGGATCGTCGGCGTGGAAACCCTAATCGATGTGAGTTCGTCCGGCCGGGAAGAGGATCCTTTCCCGACTCAGCGGATCGGGTTGGATCGGGGCGTTTGCGACGCGGCATCTGGAGATGCCCGTCCCTCTATAGCCGCCTATGTCCTGGGCGAGGCCACCCAACGGCATTCGAGCCGCGGTAACTTCCATTTGATTTCGATTCGATCCTGTCACGAGCGATGACCCTTCGGCTGCGCGACAACTGGCTGTGGGACTTTTGGCACGTTTGGCATGGCGAGGACTGCCACCTCTTTTATCTCCAGGCTCCGCGTTCGCTCGGTTCTCCGGAGTTGCGGCACCATAGCGCAACGATCGGCCACGCAATCTCTCGCGATCTCAAGAACTGGACCGTGATCGACGATGCACTTCACCCGGGTGCGGACGGCGAATGGGACGACCTTGCTACTTGGACCGGGAGCGTGATTGGACACCAGGGTAGGTGGTTCATGCTCTACAGCGGGGTTAATCGGTCTGAAGGTGGCCTCGTACAGCGCATCGGCCTTGCGACCTCGGCAGACCTGTACATGTGGAAGAAGCATCCGGCCAATCCAATTCTGGAAGCCGACAGTCGCTGGTACGAGGTTCTTGACCTCGGCACTTGGTACGAGCAAGCGTGGCGCGACCCGTGGGTGTTCCAGGATGAGTCCGATGGCTCATTTCATGCATTGATCACTGCACGAGGCCGTTCGGGTGCGCCCGACACGCGTGGCGTCATCGGCCATGCTCGATCCATGAACTTGCGTGATTGGGACATCCTCCTCCCACTCGCCACTCCGAGTGGATTTGGCCATCTCGAGGTGCCTCAACTCGTCCATGCTTCCGAGCGTTTCTTTCTGCTCTTTTCGTATGCGTCAAAAGACCGCACCCGAAGCCGAGTAGCGCGCTCTGTGAAGCGAGTGACTGGCACGTACTGTCTCGTCTCCGATCATGCGCTCGGCCCATTCAATTTCTCAGACGGTGGCATGCTCGCTGTGGACACAATTGGCTCGCACTACGGCGGCAAGCTGATCGAAGACCGGAATGGACGACTACAGTTCCTGGCCTTCAGCATGTTTGGCCGCGACGGCCGGTTTATTGGGGAGCTCACCGATCCGTTTCCGGTCACTCTTGAAAACGGCCTCCCTCGAGTCGAAATCGTGTCTGGCAACGGAGGTAGACCCAGCGCACACAGCGGCTAGGCAGAGGGCTTTGGGTGAAGCCGCATGGGCCCGCATGAACACGATTGGTCGGGTCCGACGCTCGGCGCGAGAATACGCGCACAAAGCCGCAAACTACAAACGGTTAGAAAACCTTCTCGAGCAACCCGACCGCGGTAGCCAACGCAAAGTGAGCGGCAGTCTTGCTCGACGTAAAGCTGGCTGCCTTTGGCATCGGTCGACGGGACGGACGTCAGCGGCTGAAGGTGAACTTGTACAGACCTCTACGGACGACCGCAAACGGTTTTGAAGATCGGCCTCCTTACTGGTGGGGAGGCCCAGGCTTTAGCGGCCCTTCCACCGGGCCGGGCGCTTGGCGAAGAACGCTTCGATCCCCTCCCGGAAGTCTTCGCTCATGTAGGCCTTTGTCAGCAGGTCCGAACCCCCGTCCGGCGGCGTCATCTGCACGCGGATGCGGCGGAGCGCCTCCTTAGCCGTCTCCAGCGTGAGTGGTGCATTTGTGGAGACCGTGGAGCAGATCTCCATAACCCGCGGTTCCAGCGCCTCTTCAGATGGGACCACCTCGTTCACCAGCCCGATCGCCGCCGCCTCGTCAGCACCCACCAGCCGAGCCATGAAGATCAGATCCTTCACGCGGGCGGCGCCG
>QHVV01000010.1:26548-57934 GCA_003222385.1 Acidobacteriota bacterium | reverse complement strand
TCCGACTCCCCGCCGGGAGAGCAGCGGGAATGTTGCCGCGCTGAACGTCGAAGTATCCAGTGATACCCCCAAACCCTCGCCGGGACACCGCGACCTCGTTCACAACACCTGGCGCAGGATCGACTGGCTCTCGCACTACGACGTCCTGGGGCTCGGTCGGGACGCCTCGCCGGAAGACGTCCGCCGCGCCTATCTCGACAGGAGCCGGCTCTTCCACCCCGACCTGCGCCACCGCCCGGACCTGGCCGGGATGGACCGGGAACTCACAGCGGTTTTCGAACGCATGAAGGAAGCGCATGACACGCTCGTCGATTCCGAATCGCGCGGCATATACGATCGCGAGCTCGACCACGCGCCCGGGATGTTCGCGACGGAGGCCGCCGTCGATCCGGCGGCGCGCCGCCAGCTGGCCGCGAAGAACTTCGACCGCGCCATGGAGCTGATCAACGCGAAGGACTTCTTCCCGGCCGTGGAGCTCCTCCGTGAAGCCGTCCACTTCGCTCCCGAGAGGCCGGAATATCTCTTCCGTCTGGGCGAGGTGGAGTTGAAGAACGAGAACTGGATCGAACGGGGTCTCGAGAACCTGAAGGAAGCGACGCGGCTCGCCCCGTTGCGGGCGGACTTCATGAGGCTGACCGCGCGCGCTCTCGCGGCGAACGGGCGGAAGAAGGAGGCGGAGACCTACGCGCGCCGAGCGAACCAGGTCGAGCCGAGCCCCGAAAGCTCGGCCCTGATGGAGGAGATCTTCGGCCCGGCCACGGCGGCAGCCCCGAAACTGGACGAAACGCCGGAGCCGAAGCGAGGGCTCTTCTCGCGCCTCCGGAAGAAAAAGGGCGGATGACGCACCGGCAGAGACGGGCCCGACCGTGACGGGGCTTCTGACCGGCCTCGGTCTGGCGGGGGCCGCCGGATTCAACGCGTGGGCGGTGCTGCTTCTCGCGCAGGGACTCTACCGGCTCCTGCCGCAGGAGTTCCCGGGGTCGGCGGCAGCGCTCCTCGGGAGCCAGACCGTCTTCAGTTTCGCGCTCGTCCTCTTTCTCACCGAGTTCGTGATCACGAAAATCCCGATGCTCGACCGGTTCTGGGAGCTCGCCCAGACCCTCCTGCGACCGGTCGTGGGCGCGGTCCTCGCGATCTCGTCGGTCCCGTCGACCTCGTTTCCGGGGCGCGTCGCGGTCGGCCTCGCCGGCGCGGCCGCGACCCTCGCCGCGCACGTCACGAAGTCGACGACCCGTCTCGAATCGACCGCGGCCACCAGCGGCTGGACGCACCTCGCGCTCTCCCTCTCCGAGGACATCGTCGCCGTCGTCCTCGCGACGCTCGTCTTTTTCGTGCCGTGGGTCACGGCCCTCTTCCTGGCGGGGTTGCTCGTGGTCCTCGCGACGCACCTGCCGCGAGTGAAGCGCGCTCTGGCCGTCCTCTTCTTCCGCCTCCAGCATCCCCGGCGCCGGATCAAGACCGCCGGAGTCTGATCCGCCGCCGTTGGCGTACCTTCTCGACGGCGACAACCTGATCGGAACCGAGCGCGGCCGCGCCGCATCGGAAGAGGACCGCGCCGCCCTCGTTCGCGAGGTGTCCGACCGGCTGCGCCGCACCCGCGCGCGCGTCGTTCTCTTCTTCGACGGCGCTGGACGATCGCTCGTGCTCGGCGCCCTGTCGGTCGAGTTCGCCCGAAACGTGAGCGCGGACGATGCAATCCTCCGGGCGGTCGAGAGCTCGAAGCGTCCGGAAGAAACGACCGTCGTCACCGCCGACCGCGCGCTCGCCCGGCGCGCCCGCGACGCCGGCGCAAAGGCCCTGTCGCCCGCGGAGTTCTGGGCGCACTTCGGCGCAGCGGCTCGAGCCGGCACCCCGGCGGCGTCCGAGCCGCCGGTCGACGTCGACGACTGGGTCCGGTGGTTCGAAGACGACGCGAACCGGAAATCCTGACCCGATCTGCTAGAATTCGGCGGTCCGAGCGGGCTGTGCGATCGCCCCGAGAGATCGGGGAGGAAAGTCCGAACTCCGTACGGGCGGCATGCCGGGTAACGCCCGGTCGCGGCGACGCGAAGGAAAGTGCCACAGAGAAGAGACCGCCCTCCCGCGGCAAACGCTTCGGGACGGCAAGGGTGAAACGGTGCGGTAAGAGCGCACCGCTCCTCCGGCAACGGAGGGGGCACGGTAAACCCCATGCGGAGCAAGGCCAAATAGGGAGACGGAGGGCGCCCGTCCCGTCCCGCTTTCGGGCGGGCCGTCTCCGGGTCGGCTGCTTGAGCCCGAGGGAGACCTCGGGACGAGAGGAATGATCGCAGGCCCGGGCGACCGGGTCACAGAATTCGGCTTACCGGCCCGCTCGGACTTTGACTTTCAGCCGCGGCGGTCGCTTCGCGACCGGCGGCTGAGAGAGTTTCGGACCTGAGCCCCGGAGCTTCCCTGGTCAAACCCCCCCGGCTTACTTCCGGCGCCACCATCGGCGTGGCGGCGGTTTCGGGTCCGGTCGACGAAGCCCGTCTGGAGGAGGGCCTCGCCGTCCTCGCTTCGCGCGGCTACCGGATCGTGGAAGCGTCGAACCTGCGCCGCCGCGACGGTTTCCTCGCCGGCAGCGACGAGGAGCGCACGGCGGCTTATCTCGAGCTCGTGAACGATTCGTCCGTCGACGCGATCTTCTTTGCCCGAGGCGGGTACGGAGCTTCGCGGATCCTCCGCCACCTGACCGCCGGCGAGATTCGGGCGAGACCGAAAATCCACCTCGGAGGCTCGGACCTCACGGCCCTCTTCGCCTACCTCGGGACCCACGCTTCGCTCGTCACCTTCTACGGACCTCTCGTCGCCGTTCAACTGGCGCACTCCAGTTCCCTGGACTGGGAGCCCGTCCTCCGCGGCGCGCTTCCCGCTCCGCACTCGGTCGCCCCGGACGAGGTGCTCCGCGGAGGCGCAGGTGAGGGTCCGATCGTGGGAGGTTGCCTGTCTCTCATCGCTTCGCTCTGCGGCACTCCCGAAGCGATCCGCGGCGAAGCCGCCGTCCTCTTCTGGGAAGACGTCGGGGAAGAGACCTATCGGCTCGACCGAATGTTGACCCAGCTGGAACGGTCCGGTACATTCGATGGGCTGCAGGCCATGGTGATCGGATCGGTCGCGCCGGGGCGACGCGGCGTGGAGTCGGAGGAAGACGTCCGCGCCTGGCTGCGGCTCCGATTCGCCGGCGCGCCGTTCCCCGTCGCCATGGGTTTCCCCGCCGGACATCTGGGCTCGCCGCGAACGCTGCCTCTCGGGGTCCGGATCCGCGTGGATCTCGAGTCGGGCCGGATCGAGTTTCCCGAGGCCGCTGTCGAGTGAAGGCCGCGTGAAGGCCGTTTTCCGCGCCGGTCCGGCGACGCCGAAGAGTCCCTTCGAGCGCTACCTCGTGACCCACCCGATGGGCGACATCATCTTTTCCGAAGGGGAGATCGGAACCGAGATGTACATCATCCAGTCGGGGACGGTCGAGCTCCTGAAGGAAATCGGCGGCTCGACACGGGTGCTCTCGACCCTCGAAAAAGGGGACTTCTTCGGCGAGATGAGTGTGCTCGAGGACCTTCCGCGAACCGCATCGGCCCGCGCGAAGACGGACATCGAGCTGGTGCGCATCAACGGCGCGACCTTCGACGCGATGCTGAAGAGCAACACCGAGATCGCGGTCCGGATGATGCGCAAGCTTTCGCGCCGCCAGCGGGAGCTGACCGGGATGCTCGAAGAGGCGCTCGGGCACCGCGTACCCGAAGAGGAGAAGCCTCCGGAACGCCGCTCCGTCGTCCCGCCGAGTGCGTTCCGGCTCGTCGCGTCCGGCGGTAAAGCCGAGTTCTTCCTACACCCCGAGGGCGACACGCTGATCGGCCGCGGAGACCCGGTCACAGGCATCACGCCGGACGTCGATCTGGCCGCGCTCGATCCCCAGCGCTCGACGTCCCGCCGCCATGCCAAGATCTATCCGATGGGGGAGAAGCTCTACCTGATGGAGGAGATCGGCGTCATGAACGGCACGTTCGTCAACGGTTCCCGCGTCGTGACGGGGACCCCGGTGCCGGTCGCCGGCGGCGACGAGCTCCGCTTCGGACTGGTGCCGCTCACGCTCGAAACGGCTGCGGCAACGTAGCCGGGACGCGACCGACGCTCCGGCCGCGATGCCGCCCGGTCCCGGCTGGCTCTCGCTCTCCGATCCGGTCTCCCGAATTCCCGGGGTCGGCGGCGCACTCGCCGTGCGGCTCGCGCAGGCGGGTCTCGCGACCGTCGCCGACTTCCTCCTCGCGCTGCCGTTCCGCTACGAGGACCGTCGGCGTTACTCCACGATCGCGGAGCTCGCCTGGGGGACGCCCGCGACGCTCCTCGTGCGGTTCGGCGGCGTGCGCTCCTTCCGGATGCGCCGCGGCACGCTCCGGATCGAGGCGGTCGCCGACGACGGCACCGGCGCTCTGCGGGTCGTCTGGCACAACCGCTATCCCTCGTTCGCGCAGGCGCTCCAGTCCGGCCGCACGGCCGCGATTTACGGAGCCCCGGTCGCAGGAGCGCGGGGCGAAATGCGGATTGAGAACCCGGAAACCGAGCTCTTCGAGGAAGGGGAAGAGAGCGATCCGCTCCACTCCGGAAGGGTCGTGCCGATCTATCACCGCGCCGCGGACGTCGCTTCCCGCCGCTGGCGGACTCTCGTCCGACGGGTTCTCGACGCTCTTTCACCGGAGTTCGCGGCCGCGAGCGCCCGGCCCGAAGACATCCTGCGGGCGCTCGAAGACGTTCACTTTCCGGAGGAGCCGGAGGCCGGCGCGCGGGCGCGGCGGATCCTCGTCGAAGAGGAGCTTCTCGTCATGGCTGCGCGGATCGAACGGAAACGCGCGCGGCTCCACGAGCGTCCCGGCATCCGCCTGGTGGCGGACTCCGAGCTCTCGCGCGCGGCGCGCGACGCGTTGCCGTTTCCGCTGACCGGCGCGCAGAAACGGGCGGTGCGCGAAATCGCGGCGGACCTCGGCTCGGGCAAAGCGATGGCGCGGCTCCTCCAGGGGGACGTCGGCAGCGGCAAGACGGTCGTCGCCGCGCTGGCCCTCCTGCTCGCGGCGCGGAACCGGACGCAGGCCGCCCTCATGGCGCCCACGGAAGTCCTCGCCGAGCAGCACGCCGCGACGCTCGTGCGGCTGCTGTCCGGGGCCGGCGTCCGGTTGGCGCTCCTGACCGGACGGGTCCGAGGGTCGCCGAGGCGCTCGCTCCTCGCCGCTCTTTCGGCGGGAGAGATCGACGTGCTCGTCGGGACCCATGCGCTCGTCGAATCTCCGGTCCGGTTCCGCAAGCTCGCGCTCGTCGTGGTGGACGAGCAGCACCGATTCGGCGTCGCGCACCGTTCGCGCCTCTTTCGGAAAGGCGCCTCGCCGCACGTTCTCGTGATGACGGCCACCCCGATCCCGCGCTCGCTCGCGTGGGCGATCTACGGGGAGCTCGATGTCTCGATCCTCGACGAGAAACCGCCCGGGCGGTCGCCGGTCTCGACGGGCGTCCGCGAGGAGGCGTCGCGGGAGAGGATCTACCGATTCGCCGCCGAGCGTGTCGCCGCCGGCGAGCGGGTTTACGTCGTCGTGCCCGCGATCGACGAAGGAGACCGCGACGTCGCCGCGACGAGCGAGACCGCGGCGCGGGTCGCCGCGCTCGCCCCCGGAATCCGGATCGGAGTCCTCCACGGCCGGCTGCCGCCTCCCGAAAGGGAGAGGGTTCTCCGGGACTTCGCCGCCGGACGGGTCGGAATCCTCGTGTCGACGACCGTCGTCGAAGTCGGCGTGGACGTCCCCGAAGCGACGTTCATGGTGGTCGAGAACGCCGAGAGCTTCGGGCTCGCGCAGCTCCACCAGCTCCGCGGCCGCGTGGGGCGCAGCTCGCGCCGTTCCTGGTGCGCGCTGGTCGTCGGGCGCAGCGCGACGGAGGAAGCCCGGCAGCGGCTGCGGGTCCTCGAGAAGACGAGCGACGGTTTCGTGATCGCCGAAAAAGACCTGGAGACCCGCGGCCCGGGAGACCTCCTCGGCACGCGGCAATCCGGGATCGCCGCGATGCGCGTGGCCGATCCCATCCGCGATCTTTCCCGGCTCGGCGAAGCGAGAAGAGCCGCGAACGACCGGCTCTCCCGCGGCGAGACGATCGCAAGCGATCTCTTCGGGTATTCTTCCGCGCCGAAAAGCGAGGGAAGTTGAAAGTTCTCGTCACCGGCGGTACCGGCTTCGTCGGAACCCACGTGGTCAACGCGCTTCGGAGGCGCGGGCACGAGGTCGCCGTGCTGGCGCGCCGTCCCGATCGCACGCGCAACCGGTACAACCGGCCGGTCGAAAACGTCCGCGGCGACGTCCTCGACCCCTCTTCGCTCGTTCCGGCAATCGCGGGCCGCGATGCCGTGATCCATCTCGTGGGCATCATCCACGAGAAGGGGCCGCAGACTTTCGACCGGGTTCACCGGGAAGCCGCCGAGAACGTGGTCTCCGCCTGCGGGCTGGCCGGAGTCCCCCGGCTGCTCCACATGAGCGCGATGGGGACGTCCGCCGACTCTCCTTCCGAATATGGCCGCAGCAAGGCGGCGGGGGAGGCGGCGGTCCGGGAGTCCGGCCTCGACTGGACGATCTTCCGGCCGTCCATCATCTTCGGGCCGGGTGACGGTTTCGTGTCGCTGCTCGCACCGATCGTGGACAAGAACCCCCTCTTCATCCCGGTGATCGGCCGCGGAGAGACCCGCTTTCAGCCGGTTTCGGTCTACGACGTCGCGAGAGTCTTCGGCGACGCGCTCGAAAAGCCCGAGACCGTCGGAAAGGCGTTCGAGGTGGGAGGACCCGACGTCCTGACCTTGAACGAGATCTATCGGGAGATCGCCACCGTGCTCGGGAAGCGCCGCAAGCCGCTCCTCCACCTTCCCCTCTGGTGGGGAAGGCTCCTCGCGCGCTCCTTCGAATCGCTGGCCCGGCGCGGCTGGCTTTCGTCTCCGCCATTGACGCGCGACCAGTTGAAGAGCCTCGAACGGGACAACGTCGCCGACGTGTCCGAGACGGTCGCGGTTTTCGACGGAGAGTGGCGGGAGTTCCGCTCCGGCCTGCGCGAATACCTGACGGGCGGCATGCGACACGACCCGCGCTCCGGTTTCGGGGGCGAGGTCGAGATCGAGTCGGTAAAGGTCCTGCGCCTCCGATGAAAAAGGCCCGCGCGTGGCGCGGGCCTTCGGATCGAGCGGGATTTCCGAGTCACGGTCTTCCGGGCTCGTCCTTCTCCTTCGAAAGGCGATAACCTTGGCGGTTCGCGTCGGCTTCGCTCATGTACTTGCCGTGCACCGTCCGCCCGTACCAGCGATCCCCTTCGCGGTGGTACACCTTGGTGTCGAGGTTCACCCAGACCATCCCCTTCGACGGCGGCGCCTGGTAGGCGACGGACGGCTCCGACTTTCCCGCTCCGGTGGAAGTCGCCTTCCGCTCCTCTCTGGCGGCAGTCGCCGGCTCGCGGCTCGTGGTCCTTTCCGTCGTCCTCTCGGCCGCCCGCCGACCTTGACCTTGTCCCGGATCTTGTCCATGGTCGACGCGGACACGCCTGCCCGCGAGAGATCGGCCAGGGACGAGTAGGGCCGGTTGGCCATGATCTTCTTCGCCGTCGCGGCGCCGACTCCGGGCAGAGCCTCGAGCTCCCCCTGCGACGCGGAGTTGACGTCCACCTTCTCCCCCGACTTGATCGCCGCCTTCTCGGCCGTCTTCTCCCGTTTGGTCTCGCGCTTCTCTTGCTTGACAGCCGCCTTTTCTTCCTTCTTCTCGGCGCTCGTCATGGTCGTGCGGCCCGCCTTCACGAGGCCGCGAATCTTGGCGATCGTGGCCTCGGACACGCCGGCCTTCGAGAGACCGGAGACCGAGGAGTACGGCCGGTTTTCGATGATCTTTCTCGCGGTCGCGGCGCCGACGCCGGGGAGCGCTTCGAGCTCGCTCTGCGAGGCGGAGTTCAAATCGACTTTCTCCCCTTTGGCCTTCGCCGCTCCGAAGGCGGGGGAGCCGGCCGCCAGAAATAGAACCGCGAGACCGGTGACGAGAAGCGATCCAGCTCGAATCTTCATCGTGCGCCCGCCTTTCGAGATGCCGAAGGACTACTTCCTCTTCGGCGTGTCCGTGGTCAGCTTGTCGGCGATTTTCTTCTTCTGCTCGTCGACGATGTCGGAGACCCTGTCCGTCAGCCTGTCCTTCGCCTCGCCGAGCAGCTCTTCCCCTTTTTCCTTCAGGATTTCGCCCGCCCGGGCCGCGAGGTCTCTGGCTTCCTGCTCGACCCTCTCCTTCATTCCCATCGCTGCTCCTTTCTCGCGCGTTCGCCGCGTACCGCCTGCCGTCGAACGCTAGCAGAGACGGGCGCCGAAAGCGGCCCTCGCCGGCCGGGGAAAGCTACTCGAAGGGACCGTGAACCGGTCGTGAACCGGAGCGGCGCCGGGAGAACCGCCGCCTCCCAGAAAAAGGGCGCGACCCATGTCGCGCCGAAAAAGGAGGGCTGCGTCGCCTGGACGCGAGGGAGCTGCTATCTGCCGGCGGCCGGTCCCCTTCTCAGGCGGATCGTGCCGGACGTCGTCTGGATGCGGACCTTTTCGCCGCCGCCGTTGACGGTGCCGTTTCCGCGCACGACGCCTTCGCGACGCGAGATCGAGATCTCCGGGAAGTCCGATCGGATCGCGGGCTCGGACGGATCGGACTCCGTGACGGTCAAGTCGAAGTCGCCCCGGAAATCCGAGGGCAGGGTCAGGGTGACGTCCCCGCCTCCGTTCTGGATCGTGACGCCGTTCTTGAGCTGCCGGGACGCGATCGCGATCCGGACGTCGCCTCCCGCGGTCACGGCCGCGACCGCCCCGGCCGCCGTCGGCACCACGATGTCTCCGCCGCCGGTGCGAACGCGCAGGACGCCGTCGACGCGGCCGAGCCGGATGTCTCCGCCCGAAGTCTCGACCCGGGCGGCGCCGGTGACCGAGCTCGCGCGCACGTTTCCGGCAAGCGTCTGCGCTCCGAGGTCTCCTTTGACCGCCCCGATCCGGATGTCGCCGCCCAGCGTCTTCACGTCGGCTCCCGCGCCCACGGACCCGACCACGATCTCGCCCGCGTGGGTGAGGATCCAGACCCGCCCGGACACGTCCCCGAGCCGGTAACTGCTGGTCCCGCTGGTCGAAAGAAAATCTCCGGCGATGTTGCCCCGCACGACCGGAGCTCCGAGCGCGAACGCGTGGACGCCCGGTTGCTCCGGGACCTCGACCGCCGGCGCCGGCGGGGCGGCGGGCGGGACGCGGGGGACCACGCTCACCTGCGGGACGCGGACTTTGACCTCGCGGGTGCGGACCACGACTTTCGGAATGGTGACCGCAAACGACTGCCGCTCGGAGACGACGGGCCGCGCGTCCTCGGGTCGGCTGCCGCTCGCCAGCAGGAGGATCGAGCCGTTCATCGCGGCGAGGCGCACGATCGTCCCGCCTTCGCCGATGCGGCCGGAATAGGAGCGGCGCGGATCGAGAATCCGGAACGTGCGCCCTCCGCGGATGCCTCCGCGGACTCGGTCGCGGACACCTCCCGCCACCCCCTCGCGAACGCCCTCGCGGACCGCGTCCGCGGCGGCTTCCTCGGCCGCCCGCATCGAGTCGCGGATCTCAATGTCCACGTCCTTCATCGATCGATCGAGCTCCTTCTCGAGATCGCGAAGGTCCACGACGGCCGTTCCGTCTTCGCGGTCTTCGACGGCCATGCGGCGGAGCTTCCGGTTGCGAACTCGGTCGTCCTCCGCCTCCGCCGCCCGCCGCGGAAGCGCAAAGGTCGAAGCGATCGAGCCATGCATCGTCGAGGCCGTGACGTCGAAGCGCGCGTCCTTCGGCAGGGTGAGAGTGACCGCGCCGTTGACCGTCTGGAGGTCGATCGAGGATCCGGGCCTCGCGGCGACGGCACGCGCGACGAGATTTCCGTTGACCGTGTGCGCCTCGAGGGAGCGCCGGACGCCCTGCGCCTCGACTTTTCCGTTCACGGTCTCCAGGTCCAGGTCCCCGTCGAGGTCCTTGACGACCACGTCGCCGTTGACCGTCTCGAGCGCCGCCGCGACCCCGGGCGGGATCGTGACGTCGAAACGCGCGTTGATCCGGCAGTCGTCGCAGCGCGCGGAAAGGCGGCGGCGGGCCAGGCGCTCGCGGTCGAACCGCCAGCGGCTTTCGGGCCACATCGTCGCGATCGAGAACTCGTCGCCTTCGCGCAGCTGAAGGAGACGCACCTTGCCGAGGATCTCCTCCGCGCGCTCCTTCGTCGGGGCGACGACGACGATCTTCGCGACCACCGAGAACTGCGGGCCGGCAGTGGCCACGACGTCACCGGAGACGTTTTCGATCCGCACCGCGGTGCCGGGCGCGAGCGTCGCGGAGATCCGTTCGGTCCGGTTGACGGTCTCCTCGGCGCGGAGTGTGCCGGCGGCGATCAACATCAGCGCCACGCCGATGGCCAGGAGGAGCCACAGGAAAGAGGGGACAGACCACGGTTTCACAGAACCAGAGGTTCGAGAAACAAGGAGTCGGTATGAAACCGTGGTCTGTCCCCGGTTTTTCATCTCTCCCGGAGACGCCGCCGCGCGGTCGGAGTTACGCCCGGTCACAGGTCGATCGCCTTCAAAGCGGACGCGGCGCGGGCGCGCACGAATCCGTTCTCCTGCGGGTCGAACGCCTTTTCCCGGAGCGACTGGATCGTCTTGGGATCCGGCGTTTCCTTCGCCGAGGCGGCGAGGGCCTCCACCGCCACCAGGCGCACCCCGGGGTTCGGGTCGCTCGCGAGCGCGTCGAGGAGCGCGGCGCGGATCTCCGGCGTCGATCGGAAAGACGCGAGCGCCTCGGCTGCCTTCTTGCGGACTCCCGGATTCCGGTCGCGCTTCAGCGTCGCTCCGAGAGCGGAGACGACGTCGGGCGAAGCCTCGGCGGCGCCGGGCCCCGAGTGTCCCGAGACGAGCTCGATCGCGCGCGACTTCTCCCCGGCGGTCTGGACGTTCAAAGAGAGGAGGTATGCGAGGAGACGCGAGATCTGAGGATCCTCGGGCCGTCCGAGGACCGAATGGCGGGTGGTCGAGTCGAACTCGATTCCGACGCGGCCGTCCGGCTCCGTCCGGTACGCCACGTTGGAGAGGCGCGGATTCACGGCGAGGTCGGGAGCGGTGTTCGCGCCGGCAGCCGGTTCGAGGGGAGAGCCCGCGGAGACGGGCCTCGCCGGGAAGCCCCCTCTCGCGGCGACCAGGAATCCGGCGGCGGCCGCGACCGCGAGCGCCGCGGCCTGCGCGAAGATCCGGAGCGCGCGCTTCCGGGGATGGAACTCGCGGATGCGGCGCCGGGACATCTCGTCCTCGAGAAGCTCGAGAGTGCGGACGCGGAACTCCGGCGTCACCGGGTCGTCCCGGTCCGTCCCGAGCTCGCCCCAGGTCTCCTCGAGCGCCGCCAGCTCTCTCGAGCACGACCCGCAGCCCGCCAGGTGTCGCTCGAGCTCGTCGCGCTCGGGCGCGGCGGCCTCTCCCAGCAGTCGATCGACCGCGTAGTCCGTCAGTTCGCGGCATTCCATGAACGTTCTCCTTCGGAAAAGCGCGCCTTCAGAGTCTCGACGGCGCGGAAAATCCGGGTCTTGACGGCGCCCACGGAAATCCCGAGGACCTTCGAGATCTCGGCGTACGGCAGGCCGTGGTACCGGGCGAGCACGAGCGCTTCGCGTTGTTCGTCGGAGAGGGAAGCGAGGGCCTGGCGGACGGCCGCCCGGCGCTGCCGGCTCTCCAGCCGCGCGTCGGCCCCTTCGCCGGAGGCCGACAGGTCGCCCACCGCCTCGAGCGGGACGATCGTCGCGCGGCGGTCGTGCCGCTTCCGGTCGCGGCACGCGTTCGCGGCGATCGCGAAGAGCCACGAAGAGACCGCGGCGCGGCCGTCGTACTGGTGCGCCCGGGAAATCACTTTGACGAACACCTCCTGCGTCACTTCCTCGGCGGTCTCGCGGTCGGAAAGCATCCGGCTCGCGAACCGCAGCAGAGCCGGGGCGTATCGCTCGAAGAGCTCTTCCGCCCCGCCGGCGTCCCCCCGTCGGATCCGCTCGAGGAGACTCCGGTCGTCGATCAATCCGCCGGCCACGCCGTCACGCTCGACAAGGAGAGACGCTTCGACCGGGGAAAGGTTTCGGCCGAGCCGGCCTGCTCAATCCGGGTATATTGGCCGCGCGTGGCCTTCAAGATCGTCGATTTCGCGATCCAGCTGTCGGTCATCCTCTTCGCCATCTCGTTCCACGAATCGGCGCACGCCTACGCGGCGCTCCGATTCGGCGACACGACCGCCCGCGATCTGGGCCGGATCAGCCTGAACCCGCTCCGCCACCTCGACCCGTTCGGCAGCGTGCTGCTGCCTGCGCTCATGTACATCCTCTCGGCCGGTCGGATGATCTTCGGGGCGGCCAAGCCGACCCCGGTGAACCTCGCCAACACGCGGAACCCGCGCCTCGCGAACCTGGTGGTGTCGGCGGCCGGGCCGGTCTCGAACTTCTTCCTCGCGGCCCTGGCGCTGGCGGCCTTGCTCGGCATCAAGCAGGCGGCGCCGCGCGCGATCCTCGACCTCGGGCTGGCGGTTCAGGGCGATCGGTTCGCTGCCGGGGCGCTCGCCCCGTTGACGTACGTCCTCTTCCAGTTCGCCGTCGTCAACGTCCTGCTCGGCGTCTTCAACCTCATCCCGATCCCGCCCCTGGACGGAAGCGGCGTCGCGATGTCGGTCTTCGGCGCTTCCGTGGCCCGCGTTTACGCCACGATCCGGCCGTTCGGATTCCTTCTGCTGATCCTGCTCCTGTACAGCGGTTTTCTCTCGCGGGTCTTCCGGCCCGTGCTCACCGGCGTTTACGCGATCGTCTTCCGGGGCATCCCGTGACCGACCCGGTCGTCCTGTCCGGGCTTCGACCGACGGGGCGCGTCCACCTCGGCAACTATTTCGGAGCCGTCAAGAACTGGGTCGATTTACAGAACTCCGGGAAGTATCGATGCTTCTTCTTCGTCGCCGACCTCCACGCCCTGACGACCGACTACGCCGACACCGAGGCGCTCGCGGCGTACACGCGTGATGCCGTCCTCGACTGGCTGGCGGTCGGGCTCGACCCGGAGAAGGCCACGGTCTTTCTCCAGTCGCGCGTGCCGCAGCACGCGGAGCTCGCGCTGTACTTCTCGATGATCACGCCGCTTGGCTGGCTGGAACGCGTGCCGACCTACAAGGACCAGATCGAGGCGCTGCGGTCGCGCGACCTCGCCACGCACGGGTTCCTGGGTTACCCGGTTCTCATGACGGCCGACATCGCCATCTACCGCGCCAACCTGGTCCCGGTGGGCGAGGACCAGGCGAGCCACCTCGAAATCTGCCGCGAGATCGTTCGCCGCTTCAACAGCCTCTACGGGCCGGTTTTCCCGGAGCCGAAGGCTCTCTACACGCCGACCCCGAAGGTCAACGGGGTCGACGCCCGGAAGATGTCGAAGTCGTACGACAACACGATCGGCGTCTCCGAATCGCCCGAGGGCGTGCGCGAGAAGGTCATGGCGATGGTGACCGATCCCGCCCGCGTCCGGCGGCAGGACCCGGGCAACCCCGACCACTGCAACCTCTTTCCGTTTCACGTGCTGTACTCGCCTCCCGACGAAGTCGCGGTCGTCGACCGGGAGTGCCGCACCGCCGCCCGCGGTTGCGTCGATTGCAAGAAACACCTGATCTCCAACATGAATCCGGCGCTGGAGCCGATCCGGCAAAAGCGTGCCGCGCTCCTCTCGCGGCGGGGCGACGTCGTCCGCGACGTGCTGCACGCCGGGGACGGCCGGGCCCGCGCCGTAGCCGAGGAGACGATGGAACGGGTCCGGGAAGCGGTCCGGTTGAGTCCCGAGCCATGACCGACGAAACCGCCGAAAGAGCCCTTCCGCCGATCAACATCTCGGCATTCGCGGGGCCGTTCGACCTGCTCCTCCACCTGATCCGCGTGAATGAAGTCTCGATCACGGACATCCCGATCGCCGAGATCACCGAGCAGTACACGGCCTACCTCGAAACCATGCGCGAGCTCGACCTCGACGTCGCGTCCGAATACGTGGCGATGGCTGCGGAGCTCATCTACATCAAGTCGCGGATGCTCCTGCCGCGCCCGTCCGGCGCCACCGAGGAGAGCCCGCTCGAGGATCTGGCCCGCCGCCTGGCCGAGTACGAGCGTTACAAGGACGCGGCGGAGACTTTTCACGAAGTCGACGTCCTGAGGGCAGGGCTCTGGCCGAGGCCTCCGACCTCGCCGCCGCCCTCCGCCGAAGGAGAGACGCTGGAGGTCTCGCTCTTCGACCTGATCGGAGCGTTCCGCCAGGCGACCGAGCGTTACCGCCTCGCGCACCCGGCGGCCCTCGAGATCCGGCACCAGAGGTTTTCGGTGCGCGACAAGATGGTGCAGCTGCTGGCGCGGCTGGACGAGAAGCGCACGCTCCCGCTCCTCGATTTCTTAGGAGAGATGCGGTTCCGCGCGGAGGCCGTCACGGCGTTTCTCGCCATGCTCGAATTGATCCGGCTGGGCGTTGCCCGAGCGTTCCAGCGCGCCGCTTTCGGAGAGATCCACGTCACGCGGACCGACGTCTCCTTCGCCGCGGCGGACGTGCGCGATACTTACCGCTGACGTGGAGGAGACGAGAGAGAGCACCGCGGAGGAAGCGCCGGCGGCCGAACCCCCGCCGCGGGAATCGAACGTCCGGAAGATCCGGCCCGCGCTCGAGGCTCTCCTCTTTTCGTCCTCGCGGCCGGTCCGGGAGGCGGAGCTGGCCGAGGCGCTGGAGGCGACTGCGGCAGCGGTGGCGGGGGCGCTCGCGGCGCTCGCCGAAGAATCCGAACAGGCCTCGCGCGGCATCCGGCTGGAGCACGTCGCGGGGGGCTGGCGCTACGTCACCCGGCCCGAGTTCGACTCGCTCTTGCGGAGGTTCCACGAAGTCACGGAGCGCAGCCGTCTCTCCCTCGCCGCGCTCGAAACCCTCGCGATCATCGCGTACCGGCAGCCGATCACCCTTCCAGAGATCCAGGAGATCCGCGGCGTCAACTCTGCGAGCGTGCTCACGACCCTGCTCGAGAAGAAGCTCGTGACGACCGCCGGAAGAAAACCGGTGGTCGGAACTCCGTTCCTCTACCGGACGACTCGCGATTTTCTCGTCCGGTTCGGATTGAACGAGCTCGACGACCTGCCGAAGCCGGAAGAGCTGGACGAGGACCTCGCCGCCACGGTCGAGGCCGATGTGTCCCCGGCCGCCACGACGGGGGAGACGTCCCCCGAGACCGCGGTTTCCGACACCGACGTCGAGACGGCCGAAACGGCGGACGAAGAGGAACCCTGAGCTTGTCGGCGGTCCGGATCCAGAAGCTGATCGCGGAGGCCGGGCTCGCCTCGCGCCGCGAGGCGGAGGATTGGATCCGCGAAGGGCGCGTCCTGGTCAACGGCCGCGCGGCCTCGCTCGGGGATCGCGCGGACCCGGAGACGGACGCGGTCCGTGTCGACGGGAAAAGGATCCCGACCCGCGCGGGTCGGCGATCGTACGTGCTCCTGAACAAGCCCCGGGGATACGTGACCACGACCGAAGACCCCGAGGGCCGCCACACGGTGCTCGATCTGCTGCCGCCCGGGCTCGCCCGCGGAGTCAAGCCGGTCGGCCGGCTCGACGTGCAGACGGAGGGTCTCCTGCTCCTGACCGACGACGGCGGCGTCGCCCGGCTCGTGACGGACCCGTCGACCCGATGCCCCAAGGAATACCGCGTGAAGGTCTCGGGCGTTCCGACGGAAATCCAGCTCGAAAAGCTCCGGCGCGGGATCTTCCTGGACGGCCGCCGGACGAGGCCGGCCGAGATCGTCCGGGTCTCCACGACGGCGCGGGGCGGAGAGGGAAACTCCTGGCTCAAGGTCGTGCTCACGGAGGGGAGGAGCCGGCAGATCCGGAGGATGTTCGAAGTGATCGGCCACCCGGTCTCGAAGCTGAAGCGCGTCGCGATCGGTCCGATCCGGGACGCCGATCTTCCCTCCGGGGCGTGGCGCCCCCTTTCCCGCGGGGAAGTCGAGCGGCTCCAGAAGCTCGGGAGAGCCGCGCGTCCTTGACGCCCCCTCCGATCGTGGCGATCGACGGACCGTCGGGCGCCGGTAAGTCCACCGTGGCGAAGGCGCTCGCGGCGCGCCTCCACGTCCCGTACATCGACACCGGCGCGATGTATCGGGCAATTGGTCTCGCGGCCCGCGAGCGCGGAATCACCCTTCCTCTCGCGAAGGCCGACGCGGACCGGGTGGCCGCTCTCGCGGAGTCTCTTTCGCTCGATCTCGACGTCACCGGAGGGCAGACACGCGTTCGGTTGAACGGCCGCGACATCACCGACGCGATCCGCCTCCCCGAGATCTCCCTGTACGCGTCGGCCGTTTCCGCGATCCCCGCGGTCCGCCGCCGTCTCGTTGCGGAGCAGCGGCGCCTGGCCGGCCGCGCCGGGGGCGTGCTCGAAGGCCGGGACATCGGGACCCGCGTCTTTCCCGACACGCCGCACAAGTTCTTCCTGACGGCGCCGCTCGACGTGCGCGCGGAGCGCCGGTCGCGGGAGCTGGCGGCACGCGGAACGCCCCAGCCGGAAGAGGTCGTCCGCGCGGAAATCGAACGGCGCGACCACGACGACTCGACCCGGTCCGACTCCCCTCTGACGTTCGACGAGAGCTATACGCTCATCGACACCGGCCGCCGCCCGGTGAACGAGATAGTGGTGGAGCTAGAAGAGCGCATAGAGAAAATGCGGGGTCAGGTTTTAACCTGACCCCTCTTCTGGTGAATAGACAGGTCGGCTGAGTCGGCAGGATGGGGTCAGGTCCAAGACCTGACCCCGCTTCGCACCTTGGTTGACTAGGAGCGGAGCCGCGAAGTATATTTCGCGTTTTCAGAGACTTATGAGGGGGTCATCCCTGTCCCATGCCCGTTGAGAACGACAAAGGGGGTCGGCAAGCCGAACCGATGCAAACCGAAGAAGAGCTGTCGCCACAGGAGTACGAGCACCTGCTGGCGCAATACGAAAACTCGTTCAAGAACCTCCAGGAGGGTCAGATCATCCGGGGCCGGGTGCTGGCGATCACGCCGTCGGAGGTCATCGTCGACATCGGGTACAAGTCCGAAGGCATCATCTCGCTCGCCGAGTTCACCGATTTTTCGGGCAACGTGACCGTTCACGAGGGGGACGCCGTCGACGTCCTCCTCGAGCGCACCGAGGACCAGAACGGCTACGTCGTCCTGTCCAAGGACAAGGCCGAGAAGATGAAGGTCTGGGACGAGGTCGAGCGGTCGTACCGCTCGGGCTCGACCGTCCGGGGCCGCGTCATCGATCGGATCAAGGGGGGGCTCGCGGTCGACATCGGAGTCAAAGCCTTCCTGCCCGGATCGCTCGTGGACGTCAAGCCGGTCAAGAACCTCGAATCGCTCCGAGGCAAGGAGCTCGACTTCAAAGTGATCTCGGTCGACAAGAAGCGCGGCAACATCGTGCTCTCGCGCAAGGCGGTCGTCGAGATCGAGCAGGAGGCGAGGAAGCGCGAGACGTTGCAGCTCTTAGAAGAAGGCCGTGTCCTGCGCGGGGTGGTCAAGAACTTGACCGACTACGGCGCCTTCGTGGACCTGGGAGGCTTAGACGGCCTCCTTCACGTGACGGACATGTCGTGGGGACGCGTCAACCATCCCTCGGATCTGGTGAAAGTGGGGGACGAGATCGACGTCGTGGTTCTCAAGTTCGACCGGGAGACCGAGCGGGTCTCGCTCGGGACCAAGCAGCTGACCGAGGACCCCTGGGCCCACGTGCCCACCAAGTACCCGGCGGGCTCGAGGGTGAGCGGCCGGGTCACGAACGTGACCGACTACGGCGCGTTCGTCGAGCTCGAGGAGGGGGTCGAGGGTCTCGTCCACGTCTCCGAGATGTCCTGGTCGAAGAAAGTCAAGAACCCGTCCAAGCTCGTCTCGCCGGGCGACTCGGTCGAGGCGATCGTTTCGGACGTCAACCCCGACGCCCGCCGCATCTCTCTCTCGCTCAAAGACACGCTGCCGGACCCCTGGGAGTCCGTGGTCCAGAAGTACGCAATCGGCAGCCGCGTCCACGGAAAGGTGCGCAACCTGACCGACTTCGGCGCCTTCGTCGAGATCGAGGAGGGGGTCGACGGCCTCGTCCACGTCTCCGACATGTCGTGGTCCAAGCGCATCAAGCACCCTTCCGAGGTCCTGAAGAAGGGGGACGAAGTCGAGGCGATCATCACGTCGATCGACGAGGAGAACCGGCGCATTTCACTCTCCATCAAGGAATTCCAGCCGAACGACTTCCAGACCTTCCGCGAGCGCCACCAGCCGGGCGACGTCGTCGAGGGCACGGTCAGCCGCGTCGCCGACTTCGGGGTATTCGTCCAGATCGAAGGCCTCGTCGAAGGACTGATGCATGTGTCTGAGACGCCGCTGCCGCGCGGCGAAAAGCCCCAGGAGCACTACCACGAGGGGGAGCCGGTCTCCGTGCGTATCCTCCGGATCGACGAGACCGAGATGAAGATCGGCCTTTCCGGCATGGACGAAGCGGGCCAGCCGCTGTCGGCGCCCGCGCGTCCCGAACCGGCGGTCGAGGCGGCTGTCGAGACCGGCGAGACCGCCGAACCGGCGCCGCCGCCGACGCCGGAAGTCGCCGCCGAGTCCGCCGCCGAGGAACCCGCCCCCAAGAAACGGCGCACGCGCAAGAAGGCGGAGGAGAACCCTTCGAAGCCCGAGCCCAAAGCGTAATCCCTTCACCCGGTCGCGTTTGGAGATATTGCGATGACCAAGGCCGAACTGATCGAGCGCGTCGCAGTCGCGACGGACGTGACCAAGAAGCAGGCCGAGGCGATCGTGGACACGATCTTCGAAGCAATCATCCGGTCGCTCAAGGGAGGACAGAAGATCGAGCTCCGCGGGTTCGGCTCCTTCCGGCTGCGCGAGCGCGGAGCGCGCATCGGCCGCAACCCGAAGACCGGGGTGAAAGTCTCGGTTCCCGCGAAGAAGATCCCTTATTTCAAGCCGGGCAAGGAGTTGAAGGAGCTCATCAACCGGTAGCGTCCGCCGGTTCCGATGATGCCGGAAGTCCTCTTCGCCCCCTGGCGTTACGAGTACCTCGTGGCGGAGAAATCGAACGGCTGCATTTTCTGCCGGGCCGCGGCGTCCGATAACGAGGATGAGTCGCTCGTCGTTTACCGAGGCCGGAGAGTTTTCGTGCTGCTGAATCGCTATCCGTACACGAACGGGCATCTGATGGTCGCGCCTTACGAGCACCTGCCGCGTCTCTCGGATTCCGGGGTGGAGACGTTGAACGAGCTCGTGTCGACGGTGGCGCGCGGCGAGAAGATCCTCATCGAAAACTACCGCACGGACGGCTTGAACATCGGGATCAATCTGGGATCGGCGGCCGGCGCGGGAGTCGAAGACCACTACCACGTGCACCTCGTTCCGCGCTGGAGCGGCGACACGAACTTCATGACCACCGCCGGAGGAGTTCGCGTCGTGCCGGAGGAGCTGTCGGTGACGCGGCGCCGCCTGGCTCCCCTGTTCGAGGCGGCTTCGTGAGCCCGGCGGAAGCGGGGCGGCGGTCGCGCCCGGGCCTGGCGGCCATTCTCGCCTGGATCTTTCCGGGGCTCGGCCACCTCTACGTGGGGCGTCGAAAGACGGCTCTCCTCTATGCGGCGATCGTGACCGCGACCTTCCTGCTCGGCCTGTCGTTCCAGGGACGGCTCTACACGATCGAGCGATCCCAGCCGCTCACGATCCTCGCGACGTTCGCCGTTTCGGGGGCGGGGCTCCTGAACGTCGCCGCGCGATTTCTCTCGGACAACCCGGGGGGCACGATCCTCTCGCCGACCTACGAGTACGGGTGCGCGTACCTCCTCACGGCCGGGCTGATGAACCTCCTGCTCATGCTCGATTCGTGGGACATCGCGAGCGGGAGAAAGTGATGGCGGCGATTCTCCCGACCGACCACTTCCTGATCATGGCGGTCTACGCGCTGCTCGTCTCGGGTTTCTTCGCGCTCCTCTGGCGCGACTCGCCCCGCGATCGGCTGCGTCTCTTCGGCATCCTCCTCGGAGCCCTCCTCCTCGGCGGTCTCGCCGTGGCGTGGCTGATGTACCCGTTCCCGAAATAGACGGACGAACGCGCGTCCGCCGCGTGTTTCCACGAGCGGATGTGCGGGATTGTCGGATGGATCTCGTCCGAAGGGGTCGATCTCGGGCGGTTCGACCGCGCCGTCGAAACCCTCCATAGACGCGGACCGGACGGCAGCCATCGGTGGATGTCGGCGGACGGCCGGGCCGTCCTCGGGCACCGGCGCCTGGCGATCCTCGATCTCTCGAAGCGGGGCGACGAGCCCTCCGTCTCGGCGGATGGTTTCTCGGCGTTCGTGCACAACGGCGAGATCTACAATTTCCGGTCGCTTCGCAAGGATCTGGAGGCGCGCGGCGAGACGTTCGCGTCGACCGGGGACGGAGAAGTGGCGCACCGGCTCCTCCGTGACGACGGGCCGGAAGCGCTCGGACAACTCGACGGGATGTTCGCCCTCGCGCTCTGGAACGATCGAGACCGACGGCTGCTGCTCGCGCGCGATCGAATCGGGATCAAGCCGCTCTATTACGCGCTGCTGGCGGGGGGATTCGCCTTTGCATCCGAACCCAAGGCCATCCTGTTGCTTCCCGGCGTCGCCGCCCGCCTCGATCCCGCCGCCCTTTCGGACTATCTGTCCTACGGCTACGTCCCGTTCGAGCGTTCGATGTTCTCGGGGATCCTCAAACTGCCGGCCGCACACTACCTGCAGTGGGATGCGGCCTCGGGGCGGACCGAGGTCGTCCCCTACTGGACCCTCGAGCTCACCGACGTGCGCGACGATCCGGAAGAGCTGCGCGAAAAGATCGACGAAGCGGTCCGCTCCCACATGATCTCCGACGTCCCGGTCGGGGCTTTCCTCTCCGGGGGGCTCGATTCCTCTTCCGTCGTCTCCCGCGCGGTTCGTTACACGGATCATCGTCTGCCCAGCTTCACCGTCGCGTATCGGGATGGGCAGCTGGACGACATCTGCTACGCCCGACAGGCGGCGGAAGCGTTTCATACAGAGCATCGGGAAGAGCTGCTCGACGTCGGCGACCTGGCGACCGCGCTCGATCGAGCCGCCGACGTGTACGACGAGCCGATTCGCGACGCGACTTCGCTCGCGGTGCTCGAGCTCTCGCGTGTGGCGCGCGATTCGGTGAAGGTCGTTCTGACGGGCGACGGGGGAGACGAGATCTTCGGCGGATACGGGTGGTACGAGACGGCCATGCGGTACGAAAGGACCCGTGCCCGGTTCGGACCTTTCAGGAAACTGCTTTCCCTGGCGGACCGCTACCTCCGGCCGCTCGCATCGAGCGCGTTCTCACCGAGAGCGGCGGGATCGGCGCGACTCCTCGCCGCCGATTTTGCGGACCGCTATTTCGCCGTCCGGGGTTTCTTCCCGGCGGCCGAGCAGAAGCGCGTGCTCGGAACCTTGCCCCACGATCCGGCGTGGATCTTCCGCGCGTTCGATCGGCCGGAGCTGCCGCTCGTCCAGCGGCTCCTCCTTCTGGACCTGAAGACCTATCTGCCGGACAACAACCTGATGCTGGTCGATCGCTCGACGATGGCGCACGGGCTCGAAGCGCGTGTCCCGCTGCTCGATTGGAGGCTCGTCGAATACGCTTTCGGGCTGCCACCCGACCGCATCCTGCGCCCCGGCGCGACGAAGATCGCCTTCCACGAGGCGATCGAACCCTGGCTGCCCGAGGCGATCCTTTCGCGTCCGAAGTGGGGCTTTACACCTCCTTTCAAGAGCTGGGTGAGCGGTCGCAACCGGGAGGCAGCCTTCGCGATGCTCGAGCGCGGCACTCTCGCCGCCGACGGAGTACTCGATCCCGGCGGCGTCCGGTCACTCGTCGAGGGCGGGACCCAGCGGCGGCACGGAAAGCTCTGGCTCCTGCTCAATCTCGAGGCCTGGTACCGCCGCTGGATCCGGGGAGAGCGCGCGGCGAAGGCGCCGGATCCGACCGTTCCCTCCGCAGTCCACGGATCCCGGATCTAGGATCCGAAGAAAAGCCGAGTGCTCCGAATCACGTGATCGGCGTCCGCGTCGGAGAGCCCCGGAAACATGGGCAGCGACACCTCGTCCTCGGCGAGCGCCTCGGCCCGGGGGAGCGACGGGACGGGTCCGAGCCCGGCCATCGCGGGCTGGAGATGGTTCGCGATCGGGTAGTGAAAGCCGGTCTCGATGCCGCGCTCTTTCAGGTGCGCGACCAGCCGGTCCCGCGTAGCGCGATCGGCCACGCGCACGGGATAGAGGTGGTAGGCCATGCGCGTCCCGGGGCGCTCGCGGGGAATTCGGACACCCCCGAGGCCGCGAAGGGCCTCGTCGTAACGGGCCGCGATCGCGCGGCGACGCGCCACGTATCCCTCGAGCCCGGCGAGCTGCGCGCGGCCGATCGCGGCCTGCAGCTCGTTGAATCGAAAGTTGTACCCGACGGCGACGTGGGTGTGCTTGTCGCTCCGGCCGTGGTCGCGAAGGAGCCGGATCTTCGCGGCGAGCTCCGGATCGTCGGTCGTCACCATTCCGCCGTCGCCTAAAACCGTCAGGTTCTTGGACGGATAGAACGAGAAGCATCCCGCGCGACCGAGCGAGCCGACCTTGCGCCCTCCGGAGAGAGCTCCGTGCGCCTGGCAGCAGTCCTCCACGATCCAGAGGTTCTTCCGGCGGGCGAGATCGGCGAGCGCCTCGAGGTTCGCCACCCCGCCGTAGAGGTGGACTGGAACGATCCCGACGGTGCGCGCCGAGACCCTCTTCTCCGCGTCCTCCGGATCGAGACAGCCGTAATCGTCGACGTCCCCGAGCACGGGAACGGCACCCGCGTGCAGGATCCCCTCGACCGTCGGAAACGCGGTCATCGACGGCGCGAGAACCTCGTCGCCGGGGCGGATCCCGACCGCCAGGAGAGCGAGCTGGATCGCGGCGGTCCCCGTCGAAACCGCCACGGCTTCGCGGACCCCGATGTACGAAGCGAACTCCTCTTCGAAGGCGCGCGTCTCGGCGCCCAGGATGTACCGGCCCGACTCGAGCACATCGAGCACGGCCCGCGTCATCTCCTCGGTGACCGTGGGCCTCGAGAGAGGGATCATCGTGAGGGCTTGCCCAGAGGCGAGGCCTGCTGCTCGAAGGGGAGCCGGATCTCCCGACCCGTCGCGATCGACTCGTAAATCGCGGCGATGACCTCGAGCGACTTTCTTCCCTCGCGCCCGTCGACGGCGGGATGCCGGTCCGCCCGGATCGCGTCCACCACGTCCCGCAGGAGCTCGTGGTGGCCGAACCCGTACACGTCGGGAGGGTTCGTCCGATACTCCTCCAGGATCGTCTCGTCTTCGGGACGCGGGTCCGAAAAGCGCCAGACGGCCATCTCGTTCAGGGCGAACCCGCCCACCTCGACGGTTCCGTTCTCGCCCAGGATCGAGAGCGAGCCTTCGAGGTTCCCGGGCCGGGCGGCCGTAGTCGCTTCGATGACGCCGAGCGCGCCGTTCTCGAACTTCAGGATCGCGACCCCGGTGTCTTCGGCTTCGATGTCGACGAGCCGGGTCGCCGCGAAGGCGCTCACCGACCGGACGTCGCCCAGGAGCGAGACCAGGAGGTCGATGTGGTGCGAAGCCTGGTTGGCGAAAACGCCCCCGTCCATCGCCCAGGTGCCGCGCCACGCCGCCTGCGAGTAGTAATCCTGCCGCCGGCACCATCGGACCCGGACAGCCCCGAGCACGAGCTTCCCGAAGCGGCCGGAGTCGACCGCTTCGCGGAGTTTCACGACCGGGCGGTTGTACCGATTCTGCTTCACGACGAAGAGCCGCGCCCCCGCCTCCTCGCAGGCCGCGACCATCGCGTCGGCGTCGGAGACGGTGAGCGCCATCGGTTTCTCGACGACGACGTTCGCGACCCCGAGTCGGACGAGGTCGAGCGTGATTGCGGCATGGGCCCCGGACGGCGTGCACACGGCGACGAGGTCCGGGCGCTCCGTCCGGACCATGTCCGAGAGATCGGTATAGGGACGACCTCCGTGCGCCGCGGCGAACTTCTCGGAGACAGCGGCGACGGAATCGACCATCCCGACGACCTCGACGTCCGGAAAGCTCGCCAGGATCCGGGCGTGTCGCTCGGCGATCCGGCCGCACCCGACGATGGCGGAGCGGAGCGGCGCATCCGACGCGGCGCGGCGGGCGTCCGCCGAGGATCGGGAAGTCAAGGGAGCCGGAGCGTTCTCGCCATTCGGGGCGCCGGAGCATAGCAAACGGCGGGGGAATCGGCGCGGCCGGGAGAAGTTGGTTTAATCTCGATTCGCTTGAATCTTCTCATTTCCGCGGGCGAGGCCTCCGGAGACGTTCACGGCGCCCGCCTCCTGCGGGCGATCACGTCGCGGCGTCCCGACGTTCGGGCGTTCGGAATGGGCGGCGCCCTTCTCGCGGCCGAGGGGATGGATCCGACCGTCCGCTCCGAGAATCTCTCGGTCGTCGGAATCTTCGAGGTCTTCGAGAAGCTTCCCTCTCTCGTCCGGGCGCTGACCGCCCTCCGTCGCGAGGCGCTCCGCCGGAGGCCGGACGCTGCCGTCCTGATCGACTTTCCGGACTTCCACGCGTTCCTGGCGAGGAGGCTCGAGCGGGACGGGGTGCCGCTCGTCTACTACGTCAGCCCTCAGGTGTGGGCGTGGCGCCGGGGTCGGGCGAAGACGATCGCGCGCCGCGCGCGCCGCATCATCACGCTGTTTCCGTTCGAGGTGGACATCTACCGCCGGCTGGGCGCCGACGCCGTGTGGGCGGGACATCCCCTGGTGGACGAGGTTCGCGAAGGTCTCGCCGAGCCGTCGCCGCTGCCGCCGAAGACCCGCCGGCGCCTTCTTCTCCTGCCCGGCAGCCGGACGGCGGAGATTCGACGGCATTGGCCTCCGATGTCGGAGGCGGCCGCGAACCTTGCGCGCCGGCTCGACCTGGAAGTGATCGCGCTCGCCGCGCCGGGCGTTTCCCCGGAGCTCCTGGCCGGGGCGGGGGAACGGGGAATCGAGGTCGTCGCGACCGGGAAGCATGCGCTTCTCTCCTCGGCCGACCTCGCCTTCGTCGCCTCGGGGACGGCGACGCTCGAAGGAGCGCTGTGCGGAACGCCGATGGTCGTGGTCTACCGGACTTCGCCGGCGAGCTTCGCGATCGGCAGACGACTCGTCAAGGTCCGCTGGATCTCGCTCGTCAACATCCTTGCGGGCGAAGAGGTCGTGCCCGAGCTCCTCCAGGGAGACGTGGACGCGTCGAGGCTCGAGAAGGAGGGGGAGAGCCTGCTCGAATCCCCGGAGCGGCTTCTCCGGATGCGCTTCGAGCTCGAGCGGGTGGCGCGGCGGCTCGGGCCGCCGGGGGCGAGCGACCGCGCGGCGAACGCTCTGCTCGAGGCGATCGGTGCACGGTCGTCGGACGGCCGGGACACGGAAGGTCATGGAGTCGAACGGCTCGCGTAAACCGCTTCCGCGGCTGCTCGTCTACTTCGGCCGGTATCGCGGGCGGGCGCTCGCCGCCCTGGCGATGATGGCGGCGGTGTCGGCCCTGACGGTCGTCTTCCTCTTCCTTGTCAACAAGCTGATCGACGACGCTCTCGGGGCGGGCGCCTCCGGCACGCTCACGGGATTCGGGAAGAGTCCCCGGGCGGCGGCGCCGCTGATCGCGTGGCTCCAGCGCGGTTACGCCGCGATGCGTTCGGCCGCCGATCACGCCGGCCTGCCGGCCCGCCTGGCTGTTCCGCTGCTCCTCCTGGCGACGCTCGTCGCGAAAAACGTCTGCTCCTATTTCTCGGAGTTCGCGCTGAACGGCATCGGCATCGCGATGGTCCGGGACCTCCGCAACGACGCGTACCGGCAGCTTCTCCGGAAATCGGCGCGCTTCTACTCTCAGGCGTCCACGGGAGACCTCCTTTCCCGGATGCTCTCGGACGTCGAGCAGATCCAGAGCGCGTTCGGGACCCGGCTCGCCGACTTCGCGCAGGGCGTGTTGACGATCCTCCTGGTCCTCGTCTACGCCTTCTCGCTGAACCCCGGACTCGCCTTCGGGGTTTTCGTCATCGCCCCGATCGTCCTCCTGCCCATCGTCGACAACACCCGTCGGCTGGGGAAGGCCGCCTTCTCCTCCCGCGAGCGGATCGGGGGAATCGGCGCTCTGCTCTCCGAGACCCTGCGCGGCCACCGCGTCATCAAGACGTACGGCGTGGAGGAATTCGAGGCGGACCGTTTCGCGGAGGCGAACGACCGTTATTTCCGGGTCACGCGGCGGACGATCCGACTCCAGGCGCTGAACTCCCCGCTCATGGAAGTGCTCGCCGGCATTGGCCTGGTCGGTCTCTTCGCCTACGCGGGCGGACAGATCGAACAGGGACGGATGACGGTCGGCGGCCTCGTCTCTTTTCTCGCCGCAATCATGATGCTCTACAAGCCGTTGAAGGACGTCACGAAGACGAACATGGCGCTTCAGATCGCCCTGTCGTCGGCGCGCCGGATCTTCGAGCTCGTCGATTCCGAGACCGAGATTGCCGACAAGCCGGACGCCGTGGACCTCGGCGCGTTCTCGCGCGCGATCCGCTACGAAGACGTTTCGTTCCGATACGGCGACGACTGGGTGCTGCGGAACCTCGATCTCACCATCCGGCGGGGGGAGACGGTCGCCATCGTCGGGCCGTCCGGTGCCGGAAAGACGACCCTCGTCAACCTGCTCCCGCGGCTCTACGACCCGACCGAGGGACGGATCACGTTGGACGGCGTGGACCTGAAGGACGCGACCCTCGCGTCGCTGCGGCGCCAGATCGGGATCGTCACGCAGGACACGATCCTGTTCGACACGTCGGCCCGGGAGAACGTCGCGTACGGCCGGCCCGATGCCCCGGAAGAGGCGGTGCGGGCGGCGGCGGCGGCCGCGTTCGCCGACGAGTTCGTCGACCGGCTGCCCGAGGGATACGAGACCCGCGTCGGCGAAGACGCCGGCCGGCTGTCGGGCGGACAGAAGCAGCGTCTCGCGATCGCTCGCGCCCTCTACAAGGACGCCCCGATCCTGATATTGGACGAAGCGACTTCCCAGCTCGACTCGGAGTCGGAGGCGCTGGTCTCCCGGGCCCTCGCCAACCTGATGGAAGGCCGGACCACTCTCGTGATCGCGCACCGGCTCTCGACCGTGCGGCGCGCGGATCGAATCCTCGTGCTCGACCGCGGACGGCTCGCCGAATCGGGCACCCACGCCGAGCTCTTGACTCGAAACGGCCTCTACCGCAGGCTGCACGACATGCAGTTCTTCGTGGAAAAAGACGAGGCCGCGGAGGCGCGCCCGTGACGATCCGGAGCATGACCGGCTTCGGCCGGGCGAAGGGGAGCCTCGGCGAAGAGTGGACCGCGGAGGTCATCGCGCGCAGCGTCAACCATCGTTTCCTCGACGTCACCGTGAAGGTCCGCGAAAACGAGATCGACCTCGAACCGGTCTTGCGCCGCGTGTTTTCCCGGCACGTCGCGCGCGGCAAGGTCGAGGTCGCCTTGCGGCTCAAGAGATCCACGCCCGCTCCGACGGTGATCGCCATCGACGAAGGGCTCCTGGAGGCTCTGCTCGCGAGGTTCGCCCTTCTCGCCGAGCACTACCCGGTGAGCGGCCGGCTCGAGGCCCGCGATCTGCTGACGATCCCCCAGATCTTCTCGGTCGAGACCTCGGGAAACGGGTTCACGCCCGACGACCTCGCCGCGCTGGAGGCGATTGCGCGGGAAGCGGCTCTGGCGCTCGTCGCGATGCGGGAAACGGAAGGCGCACTCGTCTCGGCGGACCTGACGGAGCGGATCGAGTTCCTCGAGAAGCGGCTGCACCGGCTCTCGCTGCGGCGCGGCGAGATCGCCGGGAAGGCGCTCGAGACCCTGCGTGAGAGGCTGCGGCCTCTGCTGTCCGAGCCGGGCCTCGACCCGGGCCGCCTGGAGCAGGAGGCAGCGCTGGCGGTGGACCGGTCGGACGTGGCCGAGGAGCTTCAGAGACTGGAAGGGCATCTCGAGCAGTTCGCGTCGCTTCTCTCGTCGTCCGACGAGCCGGTCGGAAAAAAGCTCGACTTCCTCGCGCAGGAGATCCTGCGCGAGCTGAACACGCTCGGATCGAAGGGGAGGGACCTCCAGATGATCCGGGAGGTCCTCGAGATGAAATCCGAGACCGAGAAGATCCGCGAGCAGGTCCAGAACCTGGAATGACGACCCGGCCCCGCGGAAATCTTTTCATCGTTTCGTCGCCGTCCGGAGGCGGAAAGACGACGCTCATCCGCCGGCTGATCGCGGACCCGCCCGGAGCTCCGCTCCACTTCTCGGTGTCGCACACCACGCGACCGATGCGCGCGGGGGAGAGAAATGGACGCGAGTATCACTTCGTGACCGACGGGACGTTTCGGAAAATGGCGGCGCGAAAGGCCTTCCTCGAGCAGAACGTCGTGCACGGGAGACGGTACGGGACCTCCCGCGCCGAGGTCCTGCCGCACCTTTCCCGGGGAGAGGACGTCGTCCTGGACATCGACGTGCAGGGCGCCCGCGACATCCGCAAGGTCTATCCGCGCGCGGTCTCGATCTTCATCGTGCTCCCGAACTTGGCCGAGCTCGAACGGAGGCTCCGGCGGCGCGGCCTGGACCGGGACGAGGAGATCCGCCGGAGGTTGCGGGCGGCTCGCGTGGAAATCCGGAAAGCCCGGCAGTTTCAATACGTTATCGTCAACGATGATCTCGATCGGGCCACTCTTGAGTTACAATCCCTCGTTCGGGCCACACGGGTCACCTATGCCCGACAGAGGACGTGCCTCGATCGCGTCTTCCGCGAATTCCGCTGAAAGAGGTTCGACACAATGATCCAGAACATTCCCGAAGGTGTGGACAGCAAATTCCGCCTGGTGCTCCTGATCGCGCGGCGCGCCGAGCAGCTGATCCGGGGCGCGCGCCCCAAGATCAAGACCGAGCGGGCACTGAAGCCCACTCGCCTCGCCGCCGAAGAGTTCCAGGAGAACGAGATCCGCTGGGATTACGGCGAAGAGGGGGGCGTTCTCGAGCCGGCCACCGAAGAGAGCGCCGCCGAGGAACTGGAAGAGGAAGAGGAGGCCGTCTCCTCGCTCGACTGAGGCGTGGCGCCTCCGCCTTGAGCCAGCGATGAAGGGACGTCCGCGGGTTCTCCTCGGAGTGTCCGGCGGCATCGCCGCCTACAAGTCGGCGGAGATCGTTCGCGGCCTGGTCGAACGCAACGCGGAAGTCCGGGTCGCAATGACCCGCGCCGCGCGCGAGTTCGTCGCCCCGCTGACGTTCGCCGTCCTCTCGCGCCATGAGGTCTACCTCGAGGTCTTCGGGAGCGGCAACCTCCCGGCGGTGGATCACGTCGAGCTGGCGGACTGGACCGACCTTCTCCTGGTGGCGCCGGCGACGGCGCACACCATCGCGCGGCTCGCCAACGGTCTCGCGGACGATTTCCTGACGACCTACGCCCTGGTGCACCGCGGGCCGATTCTGATCGCCCCCGCGATGGAGACCCGGATGTGGGAGCACGCGGCGACCCGGCGGAACCTGGAGCTCCTCGGGGCGCGCGGCGCGCGCTTCGTGGGTCCGGGCCGGGGCTTTCTCGCTTCGGGCCGCGAAGGGCCGGGTCGGATGGCCGAGCCGGCCGGAATCGTGGACGAGGCGCTCGCGCTCGCGAGCTCGTCGCGGCGTGACCTGGAGGGCCTGCGCGTCCTCGTCACCGCCGGACCGACCCGCGAGCGGCTCGACCCGGTTCGGTTCGTCTCCAACCGTTCGAGCGGACGGATGGGTTACGCGCTCGCGGAGTCGGCGCGCGACCGCGGGGCGCGCGTGACTCTCCTCTCCGGACCGACCGGGCTCGTCCGGCCGGAAGGGCTGCGCTTCGTCGCGTTCGAGAGCTCCGCGGATCTCGAGAACCTCCTCGCCGCGGAATTTCCGGAGTGCGACGTTCTGGCGATGGCCGCGGCGGTCGCCGACTTCATCCCGGAGGCGAGCCGGCAACGGCTGCATCGCGAAGACGGGGAGCGGCGCGTGCGGCTGACGCCCGGTCGGGACCTCGTCGCCGGGCTCGCTCCGTTCCGCCGGAACCAGACCGTCGTGGCGTTTGCGGCCGAGACCGACGACCTCGAGACGGGCGGGCGCCGGAAAATGGAAAAGAAGAACGCGGACCTGGTCGTCGTCAACGACGTCGGCCGGTCCGACGTCGGGTTCGACTCGGCGGAGAACGAGATCCTGCTGATCGCGCGCGAGGGGCCGGCGGAGCGGGTCTCCCGGCGGAGCAAGCGCGAGATCGCCGACCGCATCTGGGATGCGGTCGTGCGGGTCCGAACGTCCGCCGAGCCGGCACTCCGGTCGCCGCGCGACGACGGAGACTGAGCGCCGCGTGCCGGACCGGCCGGGGCTCTCCGAAGAGCTCGAGTTCTTCCGGGACCTCGGTTTCCAGGAGGTCTTCCTTCGCGCGCCCTCGCCGCCGCCCGAGCTCGTCCCAGGCTCGATGCCGGACCTCGCTTCGCTCGAGAGATTTCTGGCGGACTGCCGGCGCTGCAGGCTCTCCGGCTCGCGCACCCGGATCGTCTTCGGCGCCGGGAACCCGTGCGCGGATCTGATGTTCGTGGGGGAGGCGCCGGGCCGGGAGGAAGACGAGCAGGGTCTTCCGTTCGTCGGAGCCGCCGGGGGACTCCTGACCCGGATCATCGAGGCGATGGGGACGACCCGCGACGATGTGTACATCGTCAACACGGTCCGCTGCCGTCCGCCCGACAACCGCAACCCCGAGGAAGACGAGGTCGCCGCGTGCCGGCCGTTCCTCGAAGAGCAGATCCGCCTCATCTCCCCGAAGGTGATCGTCACGCTCGGCGCCTTCGCGGCGCAGGCGGTCCTCGGCTCCGAGGCCGCGATCTCGCAGCTGCGCGGGCGCTGGCAGGCCGCGCACGGAGCCCGCGTGATGCCGACCTATCACCCCGCTTTCCTCCTGCGCTCGCCCAAACACAAGAAGGAGGTCTGGGAGGACATGCAGAGGGTGAGGGACTTCTTGACGGCGGGAGGGTGAGGCCCGAGTCCTCGATCCCAAGTCGCGAAACCTATAATCCGCCGGTGCCGCTCGCGACCGGCTCCCGTCTCGGTCCGTACCAGATCATCGCGGCGCTCGGCGCCGGAGGGATGGGGGAAGTCTACCGGGCGCGGGACACGCGGCTCGAGCGCGACGTCGCCGTCAAGGTGCTCCCGGAGTCCATGCTCTCCGACGCGCAGGCCCTGGCCCGATTCGAGCGCGAAGCCCGGCTCGTCG
>QHVV01000010.1:0-26539 GCA_003222385.1 Acidobacteriota bacterium | reverse complement strand
CCAACATCCTGGCGATCCACGACATCGGGATGGACTCCGGAATCTCCTATGCGGTCACAGAGCTCCTGCAAGGCGAGACGCTGCGGGAGCGGATGAATTCAGCAGCGGTGCCGCTCCGGAAGGCCGTGGACTATGCCCGGCAGATCGCGCGGGGTCTCGCCGCGGCGCACGCCCGCGGAATCGTCCACCGGGATCTGAAGCCCGAGAACGTCTTCGTGGTCGCGGACGGCCACGTGAAGATTCTGGACTTCGGGTTGGCCAAGCAGCCGGCGGGGGAGCCGGCCGGTTCGAGCGAGGCGCCCACGGTCGCGCGGACGATGCCCGGCACGATCCTGGGAACCGTCGGCTACATGTCGCCCGAGCAGGTGCGGGGAGAGCCGGCGGACTACCGGACGGACATCTTTTCGTTCGGGGCCGTTCTGTACGAGCTCATCTTCGGGTCTCCGCCGTTCCGCGCGGAGACCGAGGTCGAGAGCATGGCGGCGATCCTGCGGGAAGACCCTCCCGCGCTCGCCCGCCGCGGGGCGGCGCCCGCCGCCCTGACCGGCATCGTCGCGCGGTGCCTCGAGAAAAAGCGGGACGAGCGGTTCCAGTCGGCGAGCGACCTCGCGTTCGTCCTCGGAATGTTCGAAGAGGCGAGCGCGGCCGAAGGGACCGAGGAGCGGGAGCCGTCCGGCGCGCCTTCGCGCCGCTCCGGCGCCGCCCCCGCGAGAGCGACCTCGTCGGACTCTTCGCGCGCCTCGATCGCGGTGCTCCCGTTCCGGAACATGAGCGCCGACGCGGAGAACGAGTACTTCAGCGACGGCATCACGGAGGAGATCATCAACGCGCTGTCGAAGATCGAGGCGCTCCGCGTCGCCTCGCGCACCTCGGCCTTCGCCTTCAAAGGGAAGGACCAGGACGTGCGCGGAATCGGCGCCGAGCTCGGGGTGCGAACGGTGCTGGAAGGGAGCGTCCGCCGCGCCGGGTCCCGCCTCCGCGTCACCGCCGAGCTCGTGAGCGTCGCGGACGGCTATCACCTCTGGTCCGAGCGGTACGACCGGGAGATGCAGGACGTCTTCGAAATCCAGGACGAGATCGCCCTCGCGATCGCCGGAACGTTGAAGGTCCGGCTGCTCGCGGGGGAAGAGGGCGCGATCGTCTCGAGAGGGACCGAGGACTTCGAGGCGTACAACCACTACCTGAAGGGGAAGTACTTCTTCAACCGAAGGGTGCCGCGTCAGGCAATCTCGGAGTTCGAAAAAGCGATCGCGCGAGACCGTGCTTACGTCCCGGCGCACACCGGCCTCGCTGACTCCTACTGCATTTTCGGCTTCTACGGCGGGATCCCGACTCTCGACGCATTCGCGAACGCGCGCGCCGCCGCGAACGCCGCGAAGGAGCTCGATCCCGATTCGCCCGAGACGCACCTTTCCCAGGGGCTGGTCGAGCACTACTACGGATGGGACTTCGAGAAGGAGGAGCGGGAGTTCCGCCGGGCGATCGAACTCGCGCCACGATCCGGAGCGGCGTACTCCTGGCTCGGCCTCCTCCTCGCTTTTCAGGAAAGAACCGGGGAGGCTCTCGAGCTGACCCGTCGGGCCACGCAGCTCGAGCCGCTGTCACCGAACGTTCAGACCAACGTGGCCTGGTGCTTCTTTGCAGACCGCGACTTCGCCGGAGCCGAGCGGGAGGTCCGCCGCGCTCTCGCCCTCGATCCGGACGCCCTGTATCCGCTGTGGATGAGCGGGTTGACGTTCCAGATGCTCGGTAACCACGCGGAGTCGGTCGCGGCGTTCGAGAAGGCGGTCCGGTTGACCGGCCGGGAGCAGACCTACTACCTCGCGCTCCTGGCAGGCGGTTACGCGGCGGCCGGACGGCGCGAAGACGCCCGCCGGATCGCCGACGAGCTCTCGGAGCGCTCGTCGCGCGAGTACATTGCTCCCTACCACCTTTCGTTCCTGCACCTCGCGTCGGGAAACCACGACCAGGCCATTGCGGCGCTCGAGCGCGGGTGCGAAGAGAGAAATGCCCTCGGGTGGTGGGCGAAGACGTCTCCCTTCTTCGATCCTCTGCGATCCGACCCTCGGTTCGGGAACGTCCTCGCGAAGATCGTGCCGGCCTGACTACGGAGTCGTCGGCGTCGTCCCGAAGATCGGGAAGTGGCTCGCGGCGCCCATGAAGAAGAGCATCGGGATCGAGAGCCAGGCGTTCGTCCGCGACGCCAGGAACGCGCGCCGCGCCCACTTCGGCAGGTCGGCCGGCGCCGGCGTCCCGGTCTCCGCGGTCGCGCGCGTGGCCGCGATGATCTTCTTCTGGAGCGGCCAGATGATCGACCAGACGTTGATCATCATCACGGTTCCGAGCCCTCCGCCCACCCCGATCGCCATCGTGCGGTTGCTGCCGCCCTGGCGCACCGATCCGACGGCGACCCACGCCGCCGCCAGAACGACGACGACGATGACCAGCGCGAGCACCCGGCCGTCCTTCAGCGGGCCTCCGGCGACCGAGAGACGGTAGAGGCCGGCCAGGAGAAGCCACGCGACGATCCATACGACGAGGACGATGCCGAGCTTCGCGTCGATCTTCTCGGTGTGCAGGAGGAGCGCGTAATAGATCGCGCCGGTCAGCCAGGTCGCGATCGCTCCCCAGCGGAACCACCAGAGCGAGCGGCTCAAGAGCGGCGGGTTGACCTTGCCCTTGATCGACGCATCGATCTCCTTCTGGAAATTGACGTTGACGAGGTTGAACCAGTAGAGGAAGCCGATCCAGGTGATGCCCGAGAGAAAGTGACCCCATCGAAGCAGGAACGTGACGTTGGTCTGCCAGTCTTCCGGCCAGGTCAGCATCGAAACCTCCTCACTCGAGCGGTCCCAGGAGCGCCTCCGGCGTCATGGCGGCCGCGAGCTCTTCCTCGGTCAGGATCTTCTTTTCCAGCAGCACCTGCTTGACGCGCACCCCCCGCGACACCGCTTCCTTGAACACCTCGGCCGCCGGCGCATAGCCGATCCGCGGCGTCAGGGCGGTGACGACCGACGGGGATTCCTCGAGATACTGCCGGCACCTCTCGACGTTCGCCGTGACGCCGTCGATGCAGCGGTGCCGGACGACCGGCAGGAAATTGACGAGGAGCTGCGGCCCCTTCGTCAGGTTGTACGCGAGCAGAGGCATCATGACGTTCAGATCTAGCTGTCCCCCGCCGACCGCGAGCATGTTCGCCGTGTCGAAGCCGACGATCTGGAAGCACAGCATGTTCAAACACTCCAGGATCGCGGGGTTGACCTTGCCGGGCATGATCGAGGAGCCCGGCTGGACCGCGGGCAGGCGGATCTCGTCGAGCCCGGTGACCGGCCCCGAAGCGAGAAGCCTCACGTCGTTGGCGATCCGTCCGAGCTCAACCGCGAAGCCGCGGAGCGCCGCCGAGTAATCGCCGGCTGCCGCCCGGCTCTGCAGCGCCTCGCGCGGGTCGGCCGCGGGACGGAGCTTTTCCCCGGTCATTGCAGAGAGACGCCCGATCGCCTTCTCGCGGAAGCCCGGCGGTGTGTTGAGCCCGGTGCCCGCCGCGGTCCCTCCGAGCGCGAGCTCGGTCAGGCCGTCCAAAGACCGGTCCAGGACGGCCCGGCGGGAGGCGAGGGCGGACGCGTACGCCCGGAACTCCTGACCGAGGGTGACCGGCACCGCGTCCATCAGGTGCGTGCGCCCCGACTTGATGACTGCCGCGAAATCGCGCCCTTTCCGCCCGAAGGAGTCGGCGAGGAGACCGATCTCGGGCGAGAGCTTCCGTCCGACGGCGAGCGCGGCGAGGTGAAGGGCGGTCGGGAAGGTATCGTTCGTCGACTGACCCAGGTTGACGTGGTCGTTCGGATGGACCGCCGAACGGTCTCCGCGGGCCTTGCCCAGGACCTCGGAGGCACGGCCCGCGATCGTCTCGTTCACATTCATGTGAAACGAAACCCCGGCGCCCGCCTGGTAGACGTCCACGACGAACTGGTCGAAGTGCCGGCCGTCGAGGACCTCGTCGCAGGCCTGCGCGATGGCGCGCACGAGCGCCGCGTCCAGGCGGCCCATCTCGAGGTTCGTCTCGGCGCACGCCTTCTTGATGCGGGCGTACGCGCGGATCAGCTCGGGATGGGCGCGCTCCCCGGAAATCGGGTAGTTTTCGATCGCCCGGGAGGTCTGCGCCCCCCAGTAGGCTTCGTCCGGAATTTCGCGCAACCCGAGGCTGTCCTTCTCCGATCTCAGACGATCTCCTGGGCTGCCGGGCTGCAGCGTGGGCGCGGAGTCTCTCGCACGAGCTTTGCAACATTAGCATTTTTCGACGCGCCGCCCGGACTGCGCCGGACGGAGAGCGCCGTAGAAGGAGGAACGATGACGATCGAAGCCAAGAAGTACGACGACCTCGTGGGGAACCTGGAGGGCTTCTCACCCAAGCAGATCGAGCAGCACATCAAGCTGTACCAGGGGTACGTCAAGAAGATCAACGAGATCCGGGCGGAGATGGAGAAGATTCCGTTCGACGAGCGCAAGGACAAAGCGAACTTCTCGTTCGGGAAGTACTCGGAGCTGAAGCGCCGCGAGTCGGTGCCCTACAATGGCACTTACCTGCACGAGATGTACTTCGACAATCTCGGGGGATCGCGCGCGAAGCCGAAGGCCGACCTGACGCGCGCCATCGAGGGAGCGTTTGGTAGCCAGTCGAACTGGGAAGAGGACCTGAGGGCATGCGCGGAAACGGCGACCGGGGGATGGGTTCTTCTGACCTACGACCGGATCGACGAGAAGCTCCATCACAACCAGGTGTGGGAGCACTCGAACGGCATCATGCTGAACCAGGAGCACCTGCTCGCGCTCGACACCTGGGAGCACGCGTTCATGATCGACTTCGGGACGGACAAGAAGTCCTATCTCACGGCGTTTCTCGCGAACGTGAACTGGAAGGTCGTCGCGGAGCGTCTCGACAAGGCGACCCAGCGGGCGCGCGCCGCCTGATTCACGTCGCCGCGTTGCGGCGACTGGCGGCGGTGCTCCTCGTCGGGGCCGGGCTCGCGGGAGCTTCCGCCTGCCGGGCGGAGCGCCCGGTGAAGACTCCCCGGGATCCGGCCCGGGTGTCGCGGGCTCCCGCGGCGATGCTGGACGCGGGCTACCCGTTGCGCCGCGAGGAGCTCGCCGCGGTCGACGCGCTCCTGCGCGCGAACCCCGCTTTGCGGCGGGCGACCGACGCCGACCGGCGCGAGTCGGAATCGAACGACTTCCGGAAGCTCTACGGCGTCTATCACCCGTACTTTCTGCGCGGCGACGTCAACGACGACGGAATCCTCGACTTCGTCCTGGCTTTCGTCCGGCGGGACTCCGATGCGGACTCCCCCTGGTTCTCGATCGTCGTCTTCGCCGGAAAAGACGGGGGAGGCTTCGCGCCGGGCACGTTCCTCGAGCGGGACGTCTCGCTCGCCGACGGAGATCTTTCGATCGACCGCGACTCGATCGTGATCACGCCGGACACCGACGAAGACGAAGTCGTCCGCCGGTACCGCTGGGACCCGGTTCGTCGCTCGTACGCATTCGTTCACGACCAGAACGAGGAGGACGGACGGGCTCCGGGGGCGCGGACGTAGACCGAGTAACGCCTTCACGTCGTAGTCGAGTTTTCAATAAGGAGGCGGGTGCAGGCCCGCAGGACCTGTCCCCGCGACAGGTCCCGTCCCCGCGACAGTAGAGTGGGGAAGTGCGAGCGGTATCCGTCGCCCTTCCCCTGCCGATCCGGAAAAATTTCGCCTACCGCGTCCCGGAGACGCTGCCGCTGCCGACTCCGGGCACCCGCGTCCGGGTCCCGTTCGGCGAGCGGGTCCTGACGGGGATCGTGGTGCCGGACCCGATCGAGCCCGACGGGGGCGGCGTTGCCCTGCGGGACGTGCTCGAGGTACTCGATGACGAACCGGTCTGTCCGCCGGAGCTGCTCGAGACCGCGGCGAAGGTCGCGCACCGGTTCTTCGCGGCCGAGGGGGAAATCTTCAAGAGCGCGTTGCCCGCCCGGCTCCCCGCGACCGGCGCCGTCCGTTATCGGGTGACCGAGAAGGGCGCGCTGGCTTCGGTCCGGGCCGACCCCGAAGCCAGCCCTTTCCTAGAGGCGCTCGCGGACGGGCGGATCGTCCGGCTGGCGGAGCTTCCGCCCGAAGCGCGGCCACGTCGCGAGACGCTCCGATCGCTCGAGCAGAGGGGATGGATCCGCGCGGTCTCCCGCGAGAGTCGCGACGCGCGCCGGCCCGTCTTGGCGTACGTCCCGAGCCGCATCGACGCGGTGGAGCGGGACTCGAAGCTCGGCCGCAGCCGGCGCGGTCGGGAGGCGCTCGCGTGGCTCGAGACGCTCGGGCGGCCAGCCACTGCCGCCGAGGTCCGGCTGTCGACCGGCGCCGGAACCGGCGTGCTCCGCGGCCTCGCCCAAAAAGGTCTCGTCCTCACCTTCGAGCAGGTCGAAAAAGACGAGCCGTCGATCCCGCCGCCGCGCCCCGCGGGAACGTCGGACCTCGTCCTGACCGCGGAACAGGCGCGGTCGCTCGAAACGATCCGGTCGGCGATCCGGGAGCGGCGCTATCTGCCCGCGCTCCTTCAGGGAGTCACGGGAAGCGGCAAGACCGAGATCTATCTCCGCGCGATCGCCGCTGCGCGCGACCTCGGCCGGGGCAGCGTGTGGCTGGTACCCGAGATCGCGTTGACGCCGGTCTTTGCGCGTCAGCTGCGCCGCCAGTTCGGCGACCGCGCGGCCGTCCTCCACTCGGCGCTTTCGGAAAAGGAACGCGCCCGGGCCTGGGACCGCGTCCGTTCGGGCGAAGCGCCGATCGTCATCGGACCCCGGTCGGCGGCGTTCGCCCCGGTGGCCGACCCCGGGCTCTTCGTGGTCGACGAGGAACACGACTCCTCGTACAAGCAGCGCGAGAGTCCCCGCTACGACGCCCGCGAGGTCGCCGCCATCCGCGCGAAGGCGCTTGGCGCCGCGCTCGTCATGGGATCCGCGACGCCGTCCATGGAGGGGTATCACGCCGCGCGGACCGGACGGATGGCGTCGCTGCGTCTGACGTCGCGGGTCGAATCGCGGCCGCTCCCCCGGGTCGCGATCGTCGACCTCCGCCGCGAGCGGGCGAGCCCCGAGGAGAAGGGGGTTCCGCTCTTCTCCGCCGCGCTCGTCGAGCGACTCGCGGAGACGTTCGGCCGCGGCGAGCAGGCGATTCTCCTCCAACCCCGCCGCGGGTTCGCCCCGTTTCTCCTCTGCCGCGAATGCGGCTTCGACTTCCGCTGCTCCCGCTGCAGCGTCTCGAGAACCGTTCACGATCGGGGACGGCGTCTGATCTGTCACTACTGCGGGGAGAGAGTTCCACGGCCCGAGCGCTGCCCGGAGTGCGGCGGATCCCTCCTCGAGGCCATCGGGGCCGGGACCGAGCGGGTCGCCGAGCGGTTTGCGCGCCTCTTCCCGGACGTGCCCTGGACGATCCTCGATCGCGACTCCGCCCGGCGCCGCGGCGTCGAAGCCGTCGTCGACGACGTCCTCTCCGGCCGGGCCCGATGCCTGATCGGGACGCAGATGGTTGCCAAGGGACACGACTTCCCCAACGTCACGGCCGTCGGAGTGCTCTCCGCCGATTCGATCCTGAACTTCCCGGATTTCCGCGCGGCGGAGAAAACGTTCCAGCTCCTCTCCCAGGTGGCCGGCCGGGCCGGCCGCGGCGATGCGCCCGGAACCGTTCACGTCCAGACGTTTCATCCGGGTCATCCCGCGATCCGGCGCGCGGCGGAGCACGACGTCGACGGTTTCGCGGCGGACGAGCTCGAGTTCCGCCGCACGTTCTTCTACCCGCCGTTCTCGGAGCTGGCGGCCGTGCTCGTCTCCTCGCCGAACCGCGACAGAGCGGAAGAGACCGGCAAAGAGATCGGCCGCGCGCTGGCAGCGGCGGCGGCCGGCCGGCCGATCCGGATCTCCGGACCGGCGCCCGCCCCGATCGAACGCCTCCAGGGCAGATGGCGATTCCAGATCCTGCTGCGCGGGCCGGATCGCGCCGCGATCCTGTCGCTTCTCGAGGCCGCGATTCCGGATCGCCCTCCTTCCGGCACGCAGTTGGCGGTCGACGTGGACCCGCAGGATTTGATGTAGTTGCGGGGACAGGAGACGAGGATGCGGGTGCAGGCCGCAGGGCCGGTCCCCGCGACAATCCCGGAGCCTGCACCCGCCGACAGTTCAAGTCGCGAGGACACCCGCCGCCGTCCAAAAGCGGACCGAGTCGCTACAATCCCCCTGGTGAACGGCGAAGACGGACAGTTCGAGGAGCCGATCCTGCGCCTGCGACGGCGGATCGAGGAGCTCGAGGCGCTTCCGGAGGACGCCGGCCACCGCAAGGAGATCGAGCGGACCCGCGAGAAGCTCGAGCGGGTTTCCCGCGAGATCTACGCGAGCCTGACTCCCTGGCAGAAGACCCTGGTCGCCCGGCACCCCGCGCGGCCGTACACGCTCGATTACATCGGCGCGCTCATGACGGAATTCGTCGAGCTCCACGGGGACCGCACTTTTGCCGACGACCCCGCGGTCGTGGCGGGAGTCGGTCGGTTCCGGGGGCGGCCGGTCGCGGTGGTCGGTCACCAGAAGGGCCGGGACACGAAGGAGAAGGTCCGGCGGAACTTCGGAATGCCCCGGCCCGAAGGATTCCGGAAAGCGCTCCGGGTGATGCGTCTCGCGGAGAAGTTCGACCGGCCCATCCTTTCATTCGTCGACACGGCCGGGGCCTACCCCGGCATCGATGCCGAAGAGCGGGGCCAGGCGGAGGCCATCGCCGTCAACCTGCGCGCCATGTCGGCCTTCCGCGTCCCGATCGTCGTGACCGTCACAGGAGAAGGGGGCTCTGGCGGGGCGCTCGCGCTCGGACTGGGAGACAGGGTCCTGATGCTCGAGCACGCGATCTACTCGGTCATCTCGCCGGAAGGCTGCGCCGCGATTCTCTGGAAGGACGCCGCCCGCAAGAAAGAGGCGGCCGAGGCCCTCCGACTGACGGCCGGGGACCTGAAGGAGCTCGGCATCATCGACGAGATCATCCCGGAGCCGCCGGGAGGGGCGCACGCGGACCCGGAGGGAGCAGCCGCGGCGGTGGCGGAAGCGATCGAGCGCCACCTGAAGGACACGTCCGACCTGACCGGCGAAGAACGCCGCGAGCGGCGATATCGCAAGTTCCGGGCGATGGGCCGGCACGAGGAGCAACCGAACGAGTAGGTCCGGCGGACTCCATTTGTCCCACCTCGGCGCGCACCCTGACGACATGGAAGCGATCTCGAACGTGACCGCCGACCTCCTCGCCGGCGTGCGGGCCGCCGGGCCGGAGGACTCGACCGACCGGCTCGCCCGCGAGGCCGGAGTTCCGCGGGTCATCGCCCTTCTGCTCGAGGCACGCGGCATCGCGAGCGCCGCGCAGGCCCACCGCTTCTTTCATCCGGACGAGTCCCACCTCCACGATCCGTTCGGGCTCGCCGGGATGGAGGACGCCGCAGGGGTTCTTCTGTCGGCGGGCACGGCCGGCAAGCGGATCGTCGTTTTCGGCGATTACGACGTCGACGGCGTCACGGCCGTCGCCCAGCTGAAGGCCGCGCTCTCGCGGGTCGGTGCGCCCGCCGTCGGGTTCATCCCGCATCGGTTGAAAGACGGGTACGGTCTCAAGCCCGAAACGGTCCGGCGCGTTCTCCGGGATTTTTCGCCGTCCGTCATCGTGACGGTCGACTGCGGCATCACGGCGATCGAAGGAGTCGCCTGCGCGCGGGAGGCGGGGGTCGAGGTCGTCGTCACCGACCACCACCTGGTGCCGGACGAGCTCCCGGATGGAGCCGTGGTCGTGAACCCGCGGCAGCCCGGCTGTTCCTACCCGTACAAGGACCTCTCCGGTTCCGGGATTGCGTTCAAGCTCGCGCAGGCCATCGCCCGCCGGGGGAGGGTCTCGCTCTCGAGCGAGTCGCTCCTCCGGGCGGCCTGCCTCGGCACGATCGCCGACATCGTGCCGCTGACCGGGGAGAACCGGGCGATCGCGGCTCTCGGGTTGGCGGCGCTGGCCCGCCCGCGGGCGCCTGGCCTGGCGGCGCTCATCGAGGCGTGCGGAATCGACCCGGGCCGGGCGCCCACGTCCGAAGAGGTCGCGTTCCGGATCGCGCCGAGATTGAACGCCGCCGGGCGGCTCGACACCGCGGAGCGCGCACTCGCCCTTTTCGAGGAGAGGGACGGGGCCCGGGCGAAGGAGATCGCGCGGGAGCTCTGCGCCGAGAACACGGAGCGGCAGTCGATCGAGCGCCGCGTCTTCCTCGAGGCGCGCGCCCGGATCGCGCAGTCTTTCGATCCCGACCGGGACGCGCTCCTCCTCGAAGCGGATCCGTCCTGGCACCGGGGCGTCCTCGGAATCGCGGCCTCCCGCCTGGCGCGGGAATACAACCGGCCCGTCCTCCTCTTCGCGCTGGAGGGAGAGCGGGCGCACGGCTCGGGAAGGAGCATTCCCGGCGTGTCGCTCCACGCGACGTTGAAAGAGCTCCGCCACCTGTTCCTCGAGTTCGGCGGCCACGACCAGGCGGTCGGCGGGACGCTCACCTCCGCCGCGTTCCCGGCGTTCCGAGAAGAAGCGCGCCGGCTGTTCGCGGAGCGGGTGCCGCGCGAGATGCTCGTGCGCCGGGAAACCGCGGACGTCGAGCTTCCGCTCGAGGAAATTTCCGATGCAATCCTGGAGCATCTCGAGAGATTCGAACCGTTCGGCGCCGGAAATCCGCGTCCTGTTTTCTCCTGTCGCGAGGCCCGTGCCCGCGACCGGTTCCGGCCGATCGGAGAATTCGGATGGCGGGGCCGGCTCGAAGGAGCGACGTCGGACCTCGACGCGATCTTCTGGAGCCCGTCTCCTCCGCTCCCGGAGTCCTCCGACGCCGCCGCGCCTTTCGAGCTCCACTATCGGCTCTCCCGCAGCCGTTGGTCGGGCCGGCCCGAAATCGAGATCGTGAGGGCGAGGCCGGCGTCACCGGCGCGTCTCTTCTCCCCGCTTCCGTCAGCGGCGGGCGAGCTCGCGCCCACTCCGTGAGGCTCAAGCGGCTCGAGATCGGGATCCTGCTCTTCGGCGCGGCGTTTCTCGCCGTGATCGCGATCTTCTTTCGATCGGCGCCGGCGCCGAAGTCGTCGGAGGGAAAGATCGCCGCGGCTCGGGGAAGCGCGGGGGTCCCGGCAGGGGCACCCGGCGGCCAACCGACGACGCTCCTCCAGGGGTTCGACTACACCGAGTCGGTCGGAGAGAGACCGCTCTTCCGGATCCGGTCGGAGCGCACTATCGGGTTTGGATCGGGGGTCGGGCTGCCGCCCAACTGGTATGCGCTCGAGAAGGTCTCGCTCACCCTCTACCCGGAAACGGGCGCTCCCGTGACCGTGCTCGCCGATCGCGCGCAATACGACGACCGGACGAAGGCGGCGGTCCTCTCCGGGAACGTCCGCTGGGTCGAGTCACAGGAGGGCGGTCTCGGCGAGACCGAGAAGCTCGAGTTCGAGCCGTCGAAGCGGACGCTCAGGGCGCCGACGAACATCCATTTCACCCGGGGGACGTTCGACGTCCGGGCAACGTCCGGCACCTATGAGGTCGGGAGCCGCAAGCTCGCGCTCGCCGGACCGATCCGGGGGTCCGGCACGGGACAGGGCAGCGGCGGCCTCTCTTCGATCGCGGCGGATTCCGGGGAGTACCGCCGGGACGAAGCCGTCGTCGAGCTCGCCGGAAACGTGTCGGCGACCTCGGCGAAGGGCGACACCCTCGCCTGCCGCCGGCTGCTGATGAGGCTGTCGCCCGAGACCAACAAGCCGGAGTGGGCTCGGGCCTTCTCGAACGTGACGGGCACGCTCGCCCCGAGCGCCACCGGCACTGCCGCGCGCGCGTATTCCGCGGACGAGGCGGCGCTCTTCTTCGATCCGGCCGGAGAGGTCCGTTCGATCCACCTGACCGGCAACCCGGCCGCCGTGACCGAGCCGAAACGGAAGCTCACGGCGCGCTCGGTGGACCTGGAAGTCGCCGGCGGTCGTCCGGTCTCGGCCCGCGCGAACGGAGACGTCCGGCTGCGATCCGACCGCGGAAACGCGGAGGCGGCGCGGGCGAGCGCCTCCTTCGCGCCGGGCGGAGATTTCCAGACGCTCGAGCTCGAAGGCGACGTGCACCTGGAAGGAGACGGCCGGACGGGACGCGCGGATCGCGTGGTGGATCTTCCGGACCGCGGGGTCTGGCTCCTGACGAGCAGTCCCGAAAAATCGGCGACCGTCGAAGAGAGCGGGTCGCGGGTTTCGGCGTCCCGCATCGAGATCGACCGGGATCGGAAAACCCTGCGCGCCGAGGGAAAGGCCCGCTCCGTTTTCGTTCCGGAAAAGGACCGGCCGGCGAACGGCTCCGCCTTTCTCGGCGACCCGACCAGACCGACGTACGGCAAGGCCGAGAAGATCGTCCTCGATCAAGGGACGCGCCTCGCGTCCCTCTCGGGCGCCGCCAGCCTTTGGCAGGACTCCTCTTCGGTGTTCGCCGACGACATCACTCTGAACGACGTGGAGAAGAGCGCCGCCGCCGTCGGCAAGGTCCGCGCGGTGCTGACCCGGGTGGAGGCGAAGCAGCCGGGAGCGCGCCCGGAGCCGACGGTCGTCAGCGCGCGGCGGCTCCTGTACCGGGAGAGCGAGGCGAGCGCCGTTTTCGAGGACGGCGTGGTCGTCACGCGAGGCGCGTGGCGGGCGTCGGGAGATCGCGGCGTCGCTTTCTTCACGAAGGACCGGAAGCTGGAAAGGGTCGAGCTCTCCGGCGGCGTGACGCTTGCCGATCGCGCGACCGGTCGGACCGGAGCCGCGGACAAAGCCGTCGACTATCCGAACGAAGGACGGACCGTGCTGCACGGAACTCCGGCAAGGGTCTCGGACGCCGAAGGCAACCGCGTTGCCGGATCGACGTTGACAATCACGGGCCGGGGAAAAAACGTCGAGGTGACGGCGCCCGAAGGCGGTCGCACCGAAACGATCCACAAAACCAGAGCGAACTGAGAGCTTCCTGCCCCAGACGGCCGGTCGCGACGGCGATCCACTATCCTTGGTCCGTGGCGGAGAGTCGAAAAGAAGCGCTGCCTCTTCCTTCCGGACGCGACGAGACCGCGCTACGCCCGGGGGAAGCGCGGCCGGTCCTCGTCGCGGAAGGACTCGTCAAGTCCTACTCCGGACGGACGGTCGTCTCCGGCGTGTCGCTCGAGGTCGCGGCCGGCGAAATCGTCGGACTGCTCGGACCCAATGGCGCCGGCAAGACCACGACGTTCTCGATCGTGGTCGGCCTGGTCGAGCCGGACGCCGGAATGGTCCGCCTGGGCGATCGGGACCTGACCGGGCTTCCGATGTACCGGCGGGCGCGCGCCGGAATCTCCTACCTTCCGCAGGAGCCGTCGGTCTTCCGGAAGATGACGGTCGAGCAGAACCTGCTCGCGATCTTGGAGACGCTCGACCTTCCGCACTCGGCGCGGCAGGAGCGCGCCGACGAGCTCCTGAATGAGTTCGGGCTGGAAGGGGTGCGCGACCACCGCGCTTATACGCTGTCGGGGGGAGAACGGCGGCGGGTCGAGATCGCCCGGAGCCTGGTGGTTTCCCCGTACTTCCTGCTCTTAGACGAGCCGTTCGCCGGAATCGACCCGCTGGCCGTGCTCGACATCCAGTCGATCGTTCGCCGTCTGGCGTCTTCCGGGATCGGCGTCCTCGTCACGGACCACAACGTGCGGGAGACTTTGTCCATCGTCGACCGCGCTTATATAATCAACGCCGGCGAGATTTTGCGGGCTGGCACGCCGCTTGCCCTGTCGAATGACGCCATCGTAAAAAAGATCTATCTGGGGGAGGCGTTTCAGCTCCGCTAGCTCGACCAGCAAGCTCATCTCCGATGGCTCTAGAACAGAAACTCAACCTCCGACTCTCCCAGCGGCTGGTCATGACGCCGTCGCTGCAGCAGGCGATCAAGCTGCTGCAGATGTCGAAGCTCGAGCTTCAGGACGTTCTCACGCAGGAAATCGTCGAGAACCCGTTGCTCGAAGAGGAAGAGGAGACGGCGGCGGCCGAGACGACGCCCGAAGCCGAGGCCGAGACCGCGGCGGCAAAGGAAGCCGGGGTGGAAGCGCCTCCGGCCCAGGCCGAAGCGGCGGAGGCACCGGCCGAGAAGGAGCGCGATTCCTTCGACGAAATCGATTTCGACTCGTATTTCGAGGATTACCTGGACAGCGCCTACAACCCGCGACAGTACGAAGACACCGAGCAGGTCCCGCTGGAGAACACGCTCTCGCGGCCCCAGGGCCTGCCCGAGCATCTCAACTGGCAGCTCTCGATGTCCGACGCTCCGGCCCCCGTCCGGGAAGTGGCGCAATACCTGGTCGGCAACATCGACGAGGACGGTTACCTCCGCGTCTCACGCGACGAGATCCGTGAGGCCGGTTTCACGGATGAGAAAGACGTCGAGGCCGCGCTCGCCCTCGTCCGCTCGTTCGACCCGCCGGGAGTCGGGGCGTTCGATCTGCCGGATTGCCTGATGCTCCAGATCCGGGCGCTCGGGATCGACAACCTGCTGATCGTGAAAGTCATCACCGAGCACTGGACCGAGTTCCTGAACCGGCAGTTCGCCCAGCTCGCCAAGTCATTGAACGTCGGGCTTTCGCAGCTGCAGGCGGTATTCGAGATCGTCAAGAACCTGGAGCCGAAGCCGGGCCGGAAGTACTCGGACGAGCGCACCATCTACGTGGAGCCGGACGTCGCCGTCCGCAAGATCGGAGACGAATACGTCATCCAGCTGAACGAAGACGGCCTGCCGAAGCTCCGGATCTCCGCCGCCTACCGGCGGATGCTCCGCGGCGGGAACGGCGCGATCGGCGAGGAGGCGGCGACCTACCTGAAAGACAAGATGCGCTCGGCGGTCTGGCTCATCAAGAGCCTGGACCAGCGGCAGCGCACGATTTACAAGGTCGCCGATTCGATCGTGCGCCACCAGCGGGAGTTCCTCGAGAACGGCATCGAGTACCTCCGGCCCCTCGTCCTCCGCGACGTCGCGAACGACATCGGGATGCACGAGTCGACCGTGTCGCGCGTGGTCTCGAACAAGTACATCCATACGCCGCGCGGACTCTTTCCGATGAAGTATTTCTTCCACAGCGGGATCGACTCGACGCAGGGCAGCGAGGTCTCCTCCCTCTCGATCAAGAGCAAGATCGCGAAGATCGTCTCGGACGAGGACGCGGCCCGGCCCCACTCCGACGCGCGGATCATGCAGAAGCTCCGCGCGGAGGGAATCCAGATCGCCCGGCGGACCGTCGCGAAGTATCGAGAAGAGCTGCGCATTCCCTCCTCGTCCCAACGCAAGCAGAGTTTTTGATCCGTCGGAGTCCGGACCCTACGGAGGGCTGATGGCCGTCGAATGCACCGGTCGCAACGTGGAGATCACCCCGTCGTTGATGAACCTGGCCCGCGAGCGGACGGAGCGCCTGGAGCGCCATCTCGGAGGGCCCGCCAGCGTCCGCGTCGTGCTTTCCCACGAACGGCACCGATTCGGCGCCGAGATCATCGCGACACATCGCCGCCGCCGCTGGAACGCCCACGAATACACGGCCAACCCGCGGGCCGCGGTGGCGCTCGCCTTCGAGAAGATCGACGCGCAGGCCAAAAAAGACCTGGAGAAGCGGCGGGACCGCAAGAACCGGACGTCGCCGCGGCTCCTTCCGGCCGCGGAGCCCGAGATGGCGGCGGCAGCCTCCCGGAAGAAGCCGGAGCGGGCGGCCCCCGCCGGTCCGGAGCGCCGCATCGTGCGGTCCGCCCGCCTCGCCGTCAAGCCGATGAGCGCCGAAGAAGCTGCGCTGAAGATCGAGACGACCGAAGACGAATTCGTGGTCTTCCGGGACTCCGGGACCGAAAAGATTTCCGTCCTGTATCGGCGCCGCGACGGCAACTTCGGCCTCATCGAATGCTGACGGCGGCGCGAGCCGTCCTCCTGATCGTGCAGTGAGCCCGGGCGACGGCTTCTTCGGAAGCCTGGTCGACGAGAAGCGGATCTTTCCGGACCTCGCGGGAGCAACCGCCTCGGAAGTCCTGACCGAGATGGCCGACGGTCTGGCCCGGGGCGGCGCGGTCTCCGACGGGGAAGACGCGGCCCGGCGATTGATCGAGCGCGAGAGGATGGGCTCGACCGGTCTCGGAGGCGGGCTCGCGATTCCGCACTGCAAGCTGAAGGAGCTCTCGGAGGTCGTCCTCGCCGTCGGGATATCCCGTCGCGGCATCGACTTTTTTTCGTCCGACGGAGTGCCGGTCACGCTCGTCTTTCTCGTTCTCTCTCCGGCCGACGCGCCGGCGCTCCATCTCCAGGCGCTCGCCCGGATCTCCCGCGTCATCCGCGTGCCCGGAATCGCCGAAATGCTGCGGCAGAAGAGGACTCCGGCGGAGATTGCGGCCGTCTTGAAGGAAGCGGACGCTCACCTGGCCGTGCCGGTCTGACCGGGCCGATCCATCCGCCCCGCGTTCGGGCGTATCCTGCTCACCGAACCCGATGAGACTTCCGTGGCCCAGTTGACGGCCGACGTCCTCCGATCTCCCGCCCTCGAGGACCTCGAGTTCGACGTCGTCGCGGGAGAGACCGGCTTCGACCGGCCGATCTCGTGGGGACGGATCCAGAGGCCCGGCCTCGCTCTCGCGGGCTTCCTTTCGTTCATCAAGCCGGGCCGGATACAGGTCCTCGGGGAGAGCGAGCTCAACTATCTGGACACGATGCCGTTCGAGCTCCGACGCGACCGCATCGCGATGATCTGCGCGCTCCCGGTCTCCGCCTTCGTCGTCACCAAAGGTCAGAAAGTTCCGCAGGAGCTGGTGCGGGAGTGTCGCGTTCGGCGGGTTCCACTGCTCGTCTCGCCGCAGACGACCTCGGTGGTGATCCAGTCGATCACGAGGATCCTCGAGGACGAGCTCGCCCCCTCGACGACGCTGCACGGGGTTCTCGTCGACGTCTACGGGATGGGAGTCCTCCTGCTGGGGGAGTCCGGCATCGGCAAGAGCGAGTCGGCGCTCGATCTGATCCAGCGCGGGCACCGCCTCGTCGCCGACGACGTCGTCGAGATCCGCAAGTATCCGAACGGGGCTCTCGTCGGTCGCGCCGCGGACATGCTGCGGTACCACATGGAGTTGCGCGGCATCGGGATCATCAATATCAAACACCTCTTCGGCGTCTCTGCCGTCCGGACCTCCAAGTCGATCGAGCTCGTGATCGAGCTCGAACGGTGGGACCCCACGAAGTCTTACGATCGGCTCGGCCTCGACGGCAAGACCTATGCGATCCTGGATCGCGCGCGACCGTTCCTGAAGCTCCCCGTGGCGTCCGGTCGCAACATCGCCCTCTTAATCGAGATCGCCGCGCGCAACGAGCTCCTGAAAACGCAAGGCTACGACGCGGCCAAGGAGTTCGCGCTCAAGGTGGACGAGGAGATCGCCCGCAACGCGGTCTCGCCCGACTTGAAGCGCGCTTGAGCGTCTTGCGGAGACGGACCCGGGACAGGCGCGGCACTTCGAGTCGATCGGCGACCGCGACCGCAAAAGCCCGGGAGACCCGGCCGAAGCACGTTGCCGCGCCGCCGTCCCCGAAGTCTTCGCTGAAGCGCGTTGCCGCGCCGCCGGTGCCGGAGAGCCTCGTTCAAGTGCCTCGAAGACATGGGCTACTTCTGCGTCGACAACCTGCCGCTGCCCCTGATCGAGCCGCTCCTCTCCCAGGTCACGGCGCCGCGGGTGGGAATCATTCTCGACGTCCGAAATCCCGACTTCGCGCCGCGCTTCCCGCCGATCCTGACCCGCGTGCGCGAACGGGTGCCTTCCACCCGGCTCCTCTTCCTCGACGCGAACGAAGAGGCGCTGATCCGGCGCTTTTCCGAGACGCGCCGTCCCCACCCTCTCTCCGTCGACCGGCCGCTCTTGACGGCTCTGCGGAAGGAGCGCGAGCTCCTCGAAGAGGTCCGGGTGCTCGCCGACGTCGTCGTCGACACCTCCGCGATGACCGTCCACGAGCTGCGCTCCTTCATGCAGAAAACCTTCGTGGGAGACGAGAGCTCGGCGCGGATGGTCGTTTCGGCGACGTCCTTCGGATACAAGTTCGGCGTTCCGCACGACGTCGACCTGATCTTCGACGTCCGGTTCCTCGCGAACCCGCACTTCGTGCCAGCCGAAGATCGGGACCGATCCCGCCGTGGCCGCGTACATCGAGAAAGACCCGCAGACCGCGGAGTTCCTGAAACGCCTGGTGGCATTCCTCGACTACCTGCTCCCTCTCTACGAACGCGAGCACAAGAGCTACCTCTCGATCGGCATCGGCTGCACCGGAGGGAAACACCGTTCGGTGTACGTGGCCCACGAGCTCGCGAAAAAGTTGCAGGAGCGCGGCCTTCCGGTACGGGTCTCGCACCGCGATGCGACGCGCGAATGAGGAGATAATTTCCCGCGATGACGACGCGTGGTTCGACCGGAAGATGATCGGAATCCTGCTGGTCACGCACGGAGGGCTGGCCGAGGAGCTGAAGGCCGCGGCGCTCACGATCCAGCCGGAGATCGAGCAGATCGTCGCGGTCTCCCTCGAATGGAATCAGGTCGGCGACGAGGCGAGCCGTCGCATCGCGAAAGGCCTGAAAGACGCGGACAGCGGGGAAGGGGCCGTCATTCTGACCGACATGTTCGGCGGAACCCCGACCAACCTGACGCTGCCGTTCTTGAAGCGGGACCGGGTCGAGATCGTCACCGGGGTCAACCTTCCGATGGTCCTGAAGTGCGCGGCGCTCCAGAAGAGCGGCAAGCCGGTGGTCGAGATCGCCCACGTCGCGAAGGACCGGGGACAGCGTTCGATCTACGTGGCGTCGGACCTTCTCGCGGACGAGGTCGTTTCGGCGGCGGCCGCGGAAGACCGGGAGGTCCGGTGATCCAGCGGGAGCTCGCGATCCGCAACCGGCTGGGGCTCCATGCGCGGGCGGCGGCGAAGTTCGTCCAGACGGCGAGCCGTTTCAAGTCGGAGGTCAAGATCCGCAAGAATGGTGAAGAGGTCGACGGGAAGAGCATCCTGGGCCTTCTCCTTCTCGCCGCTTCGCAGGGGACCCAGATCACCGTGGCGGTTTCGGGGGAGGACGAAGCCGCGGCTTTCGCGGCCGTGGAAGACCTGATCATCCGGAGCTTCGACGAGGATCAGTGATCGGACACCCATGTTGCAGGGTCTCCCGGTCTCTCCCGGCATCGCGGTCGGCCGCGCCGTGATCGTGCGCTTCGGAGGGCTGCCGGCCTTCCGACGCGCGGTCGCGCCCGACGAGTTCGACGAAGAAGAGCGGCGGCTGCGCCGCGCGTCCCGCCTCGCGGCGGAAGAGTTCCGACGCCACTCGGGAGAAGCAGCCGGCGACATCGGCATGGAGCTCGCGGCCATTCTCGAGGCGCACGGCCTGATCGCGTCGGACGAGACATACCTGAATGCCGTCTTCGACAGGATCCAGCGCGACCACGTCAACGCGGAATGGGCTCTCGCGGAGGTCACCCGGGAGCTCGGTCAGCGCTTCGAGACCGCCGACTCCGACGCCATGCGGGAGCGCGCCGCCGACATCCAGGACGTCGCGCGCGAGATCGCCCGCCATTTGAGCGGCGGAGATTCTCTGCTGCCCGTCGAGCTCCCGCGCGGCTCGATCCTCGTCGCCGACGAGATCTCGCCGGTCGACGCCTCCCGCCTCGACCCGCGACGGGTCCGCGCGCTGGCGTTGGAACGCGGAGGCCCGACCTCCCACGCGACGATCATCGCCCGGTCTTTCGGATTGCCGGCGGTCGTGGGCATCGAGGGACTGTGCGAGGCCATCTCGCCCGAGACGCCGATCGTGGTGGACGGCGACCGCGGCACCGTCGAACCGGCTCCCTCGAAAGAGCGGCTCCGGCGCAGCCTCATCCGCGTCCGGGAGCAGCGGGAAAAGACGCGCCGCCTGCGCGCCCGAACGACGCGCGCGGCGACGACACGCGATGGCGTTCGCATCGTCGTCCGGGCGAACCTCGAGCTGGCGGAGGAGATCGCGGCCCTCGACCGGTTCCACGCCGAGGGCGTCGGACTCTTCCGTTCCGAGTTCCTCTACCTGCGGGCGGCGCCCGGCTCGCCGGGAGTCGAAGAGCAGCGCGAGGTCTACGAGAGTCTCCTGGCGGCGGCAGCGCCGCATCCGGTCGTGATCCGGACCTACGACCTGGGCGGCGAGAAGGGGATCGGCCCGGCCCGTGGCGAGAACCCGGCCCTGGGAATGCGGGGGCTGCGGTACTGCCTCGCTCACCCCGAGCTCTTCGACGCCCAGCTCGACGCGTTGTGTCTGGCGTCCCGGAAAGGGCCGCTCTCGATCCTGTTGCCGATGGTGACGTCGCGCTTCGAGATCGAGGAGGCGCGCAATGCCCTCGAGAAGTCGGCGCGCCGCGCCGGGCTGTCGCAGGCGCCGCCGCTCGGGATCATGGTCGAGGTGCCGTCCGCCGCGCTCCTCGCGGAGCGGCTCGCTCCGGCGACCGACTTTTTCTCGATCGGAACGAACGACCTCGCGCAGTACGCTCTCGCCGTGGACCGCGCCAACCCGGACGTCGCCGCGCTCTACCGCCCGCTCCATCCGGCGATCCTCCGGATGTTGAAATCCGTAGCCGATGCGGGGCGTGCCCACCAGCGGCCGGTGGCGGTCTGCGGCGAGCTCGCGTCGGACCCGATCGGGATCGCCGTTCTCGTGGGGCTCGGGATCCGGGAGGTCTCGGTGACACCGGTCGCGATCGCCGCCGTCAAGGACTCCCTCTCCGGGATCGATTCGACGCGTGTACAGAGCCTGGTCGAGAAAGCGCTCGGCGCGGCCGAGGCGTCCGAGGTGGAAAAACTGATGCGAGGCCGTCCGTGAGAACCGTGCCGAAACCGTGGGGAAACGAGCTGATTTTCGCGGAGAACGAGCGGTACGCCGGCAAGATTCTCCATCTGGAGCCGGGCCAGTCGCTCTCTCTCCAGTACCATGAAAGAAAGGATGAGACGTTCTACGTTCTCCGGGGTGAAGTGATCCTTTCCGTGGAGCTCGAAGGAGAGATGAAAGAGATGCGCCTTCCCGAGGGAAGCGCGTACCGCATCCGGCCCCGCCAGCGCCATCGCATGCGGGCCGACGCGGCCTGCGACCTGATCGAAGTGTCTTCGCCGGAATTGGACGACGTGGTGCGGGTCGAGGATCGATACGGGCGCGCCGGGACGACCGCCCCGTAAAGGCCGCCGAATGAGTTCCACCCCCCGAACGATGCGCCTCCTTCTGCTGCCGGCCGTCGCGACGCTCTCGCTCGCCGCAGGTCCCCGGCCGACTCCGACGCCGACGCCGCAGCTGACCGGCGGGTTCGGAAAGGCGCCGGTCTCGGGACGCGGCCGGAAGGAAGGGGACAGGAAGGGAGTCCGGATCACCAACGAATCTCTCGTGACGGACCCCTCCAAGGGTCGGTTGACGACCTCCCGCAACGTGCCGACTCCGACTCCCCGGGCGAAGGCCGAGACCGGCAAACGCGCGGCAGGCGCGAACGCATCTCCGGCCGCTGCCGGCGAGGCCGAGGCCGCGGGTCAGCCGGAGGAGGGCGAGGAGTACTGGCGGGCAGAAGCGCGCCGGCTCCGGGAACGCGTGGCGGCAATCAAGGAATCGATCGCGCGGCTCGAAGCGGAGAGCCGGAAGCTCGAGAACGACTTCTATGCCTGGGACGACGGTGCGTACCGGGACCGGGTCATCAAGCCGGCGTGGGACAAGACCCGCGAGGACCTGGCGACGGCGAGGAAGGCCCTGCCGGGCGCGGAAAAGGAGCTCGAAGATCTCCCGGACCGCGCGCGCCGTGCGGGGGCGCTGCCTGGATGGTTGCGGGAATGAGCAACTCGCCTTCCTTCCGCGTCGAGACCTGGGGCTGCCAGATGAACGTCCTGGACGGCGAGCGCATGGCCGGTCAGCTCGAGCGCCGCGGCTTCCGCGCGGCCGGCTCCAAAGAACCGCCGGACGTCGTGATCCTGAACACCTGCGCCGTCCGGGAAAAAGCGGAGGCGAAGGTCTACAGCGCCCTGGGCGTGCTCGGCCGCCGCAAGCAGGACTTTCCGGAGCTCGTCATCGGGGTCACCGGGTGCGTCGCCCAGGTCGAAGGGGACGAGATCCTGGAACGGGCGCCCTGGGTCGACTTCGTCCTGGGGACGGGCAACGTCGAGCGCGTGGGCGAGCTCGTCGATCAGGTTCGCTCGGAGAGACGCCGCGTTCTCGCGCTCGAGCTGCCGATCGAGTCGCCGGTGTACCAGTTCCGTGAGATCTCCCGCGGTTCCCGCTTCGCCGCATATGTCACGGTGATCGAGGGGTGCAGCCAGTTCTGCACGTTCTGCATCGTTCCCTTCACGCGGGGCCGGGAGCGCAGCCGGAGGTCCTCCGAGATCTTCGAAGAAGTGGGCTCGCTCGTCGGGCGTGGCTACAGCGAAATCACGCTTCTGGGACAAACCGTCAATGCCTATCGCGATCCGGAGAACGGGACGGGGTTCGGGGAGCTGCTCTCCAAAGTGGCGAGGATCCCGGGAGTCCGGCGACTGCGATTTCTGACGTCGCACCCGCGCTTCGTCGACGATCCGATGATCGAAGCGCTCGCCGCCGGCGGAAACGTCGCGCCGTACCTCCACCTGCCGGCGCAGTCCGGGTCGGACCGCGTCCTGTACCGGATGAAGCGCCGCTACACCGTGTCCGAGTACCTCGAAAAAATCGGCCGGGTGCGGTCGGCGCTCCCCGCAGTCGCCGTCTCGTCCGACTTCATCGTCGGCTTTCCGGGAGAGACCGAGGAAGATTTCGCGTCGACTCTCGACCTGATCCGCGCGGCGCGGTTCGCGAGCGTTTTCGCGTTCCGCTACTCGGCGCGGCCGGGAACCGCGGCGGCGAGGTGGGGGAGACAGACGTTCGTCGCGGAGGAGGTGGCGGCCGAGCGGCTCGCCCGGCTCTTCGAACTCCAGGCCGGGCTCCAGGCCGAATTGAACCAGAGTCTCGTGGGTCGCGAATTCGAGGTCCTGGTCGAAGGTCGCGACAAAGACGGACGGACCCGGGGGCGCACGCCTTGCAACCGCGTCGCCCACGTGGGCGGAGACGGCGGCCGCTCGGAACCCGGCGACTACGTGCGGGTTCGAATCGTGCGCGGGCTGCCCAACTCGCTTCTGGCGGAAGTCGCGGCGTAGCAGGGAGGAACGATGGTCAAGATGGAGATCAAGGGACTCTTGATGGACCCCGTTTCCAACATGCCGGTGGTGGTCCTGCGGGACGCCGCGAACGGGGTCTTCCTGCCGATCTGGGTCGGCATCTTCGAGGCGAACGCGATCGCCCTGCAGATGGAAAAGATCACGACGCCCCGCCCGATGACCCACGATCTCCTGAAGAACCTGCTGGGCGAGCTCGACGCGAAGGTCGAAAAGATCGTGATCAACGATCTCAAGGACAACACCTTCTTCGCGCGGATCCACCTCCTTCGCGGCGAGACCCGATGGAACGTCGACAGCCGCCCGAGCGACGCGATCGCTCTCGCCCTGCGCGTCGATGCGGAGATCTTCGTGGAGGAGGAAGTCCTCGAGAAGAGCAAGACGCTGCGTCCGGACGGGGAGGACACCGATCCGGAGCGCCTGAAGAAATGGCTCGAGGAGGTCAACCCGGAGGAGCTCGGCAAATACCGAATGTAGCTCCGGATCGGTCTCTCTCCATCTCTCTCGAGTCGCTGTTCACATCGCGGAATTCGAAAGCGGAGAGCTATACTGTTTTTCCGTGGTCATCTGCATCGCGAACCAAAAAGGGGGCGACGGAAAGACCACCACAGCCATCAACCTCGCCGCCGCCCTCGCCCAGAAGGGCATGAAGACCCTCCTCATCGATCTCGATCCCCAGGCCAACAGCACGATGTCGTACGTCGACCGGCGCTCGATCGAGAAATCGATGTTCGACGTCCTGACCGAGCCGGCTGTCAAGATGTCTCACGTGGTCGTGAAGTCCTCGATGAAGAATCTGGACGTGGCCCCGGCCCGGATCGCGCTCGCGAAGATCGAATCCAAGCTCCTGGGTGAGATCGACGGCCACTTCCGGCTGCGGGACAAGCTGGACGGGGCCCGCAAGCGGTACGACGCGATCGTCATCGATACGCCGCCGACGCTCGGAATGATCACGGTCAACGCCATGGTCGCTGCGACCCACATCCTGATCCCGATCCAGTCCTCGTACTTCGCGCTCGAGGGCACCGACGACCTCTTGGAGACGATCGACAAGATCAAGGCACGGCCGAACCCGGCCCTGCGACTCCTGGGGGTCCTGATCACGCTCCACGACCGGAGAACGGTGATCGCGAAGGATGTCTACGACCAGATCAGCGCGGTCTTCGGCGAAAAGCTCTTCAAAACCACGATTTCCAAGAGCGTCCGCCTGGAAGAGAGTCCTGCCCACCGCGAATCGATTTTCACTTTCTCGCCGCGCTCGAGCGGCGCGGCCGAGTATTACTCCCTTTCCGAGGAGGTTCTCTCGCGTGTCTAGTCGAAGACGGGGCCTTCCCACGGAAGCACGGATGCGCCACGACTCGCACTTCGTCGAGTCTCTCGCGGAGAGGTTCGGCGAGGCACTCGGCCGGTTCATCCCGATCGAGGACATCGAAACGAACCCGGAGCAGCCGCGCACGAGCGTGGGAGACCTCCGGGAGCTGGTCAAGTCGATCGAGTCCAAAGGGGTGCTGGAGCCTCTCCTCGTCCGCCCCCTGCCGGACGGCCGCTTTCGGATCATCGCCGGCGAGCGGCGCTTCCGCGCGGCGCTCGAGGCGGGGTTGGCGGAGGTCCCCTGCATCGAGCTCGAGGTCGCGGATTCCGAGGTCCTCGAGATCGCGCTGATCGAGAACCTCCACCGCAAGGACCTCCATCCTTTCGAGGAGGCCGAGGGCCTGGCCGGACTTACCGAGAGGCACGGCTATACCCAGCAGCAGGTCGCCGACGCGATCGGCAAGTCCCGGGTTTCGGTCACCGAGACGATGTCTCTCCTCGACATTCCGGAGGATCTCCGTGGGGAATGTCGGCGCGCCGACATCGAGGCGAAGTCGGTCTTGCTCGAGATCGCCCGGCTGAAGGATCCGGAGAAGATGCGCGACGCGATCCGGCGCGCCGCGGCCGGCTCGTCGCGCGACGACCTGCGGGCGCGGAAGAAGGAGCAAGCGTCCCCCTCGCGTCGCGGGAAACGCTTCTCGTTCGTCTACAAGCCGAAGGGGGGGCCGTACAAGCTCGCCCTCTCGTTCGCCAAGTCGCGGGTCGAGAAGGCCGAGCTCGTACATGCCTTGAAAGAGGTGATCAAGCAGCTCGAAGCGGGGGAGATCAAGCTCCCCAGACGCTGAGGCGGCAGAGAAGGAGCAAATCTGGCCGCCGCGGCTCGACCCGCCCCCCGGTCCCTCGTTCCGTTCGCGCACGTCTCGAGCGTTCCCCGATCGATCCTCTTCTACCGGAACCTGGGCTTCGAGGTCGGCAACACGTTCGTTCCGTCGGGCGAGACCGAGCCGGCGTGGGCGTGGCTCGAATCCGATCGCGCCCAGCTCATGCTCGCCCGCGCGAGCGCGCCGGTCTTGGCGGATCAGCAGGCAGTGCTCTTCTACGTCTACGTCGACGACGTTGCCGCCGCGCGGAGCGCTCTCGCCGAAGCCGGGGTCTCGGTCGGAGAAATCGAGCGGCCGTTCTACGCCCCGCGGGGGGAATTCCGCGTGCACGATCCGGACGGATATGTCCTGATGATCACGCACACCTGAATTGAAGCGGCATCGATCGGTCCCGCTTCGCCGCGGCCGGAAGATCATCGCCTCCCTCGCCGTGAGCGCCGACGGCTACATCGCCCGGGCCGACGGGGGTGTCGAATGGCTAAACCGCCCGCGGACCGCCGGCGATCACGGCATGGCCGCCTTCTTCCGATCGATCGATACGATCCTCTGGGGGCGGAAGACGTACGAGATCGCTCTCCGCTTTTTCGGCGGGAAGGGGGTCGGCTCCGGCGCGGGGATCCAGAACTACGTGTTCTCGACGCGGCCGCCGAAATCGCATCCGGCGGACGTCGAGTTCGTCCGCCAGCCGCTCCGCACGTTCGCGAGGCGCCTCCGCGAAAATCCGGGAAAGGACATCTGGATGATGGGCGGCGCGAAGCTGATCGCGTCGTTCCTGGACGGGGGCGAAATCGACGAGCTCGTCCTCCACGTGATTCCGACCTTGATCGGCGAAGGAATCCCTCTGCTCGCGCCACGCCGTCGCCTGGTCCCGTTGCGACTGCTCTCGGTCCGCCGCTTCTCCGACGGCGTCGTCCGGCTGCACTATGCGGTCGCCGGCGCCGCCCCGAAGAAGTCGGTCCGGAATCGGTAGCGGCGGCGTGGAATTCGATACCCGGGTCAAGACGGCGATCTACCGCCGGGTCGTCGAGACGGCAAGAGCGCCGGGCGTCGCCGAGATCGCGGCCGCCCTGGCCGCGCCTCCCGAAGAGATCCGGGGCG
>QHVV01000041.1:21949-31269 GCA_003222385.1 Acidobacteriota bacterium | reverse complement strand
GTCGCTCGAAGGCGAGGGGGAGCCGGCTCGATCGACCGGAGTCGCTCCCGGGGTCACCCTTCTCCCGATCCCCGGCGTGCGTCGCGAGGACCCGCGGGATCGCCGGCTCGAGAAGTCGCCGCTCGACAAAGCTCTCGAGGCGCTCACGCGGGCGCGCGACCGTTTCGAGATCCACGAAGCCGCGCTCCTCGTCCAGTCCCCCTTCTGGACGCCGCTCGCCCGAGCCCTCGCCGGCCGGTTCGGCTGGAAGATCGCTTACGACTGCCTGGACGAGCACTCGGCCTTTCCGGCGAATCGGCCGGAAGCGCTCTCCGGCGCCGAGGCGGAGCTCATCGAAGCCGCGGACCTCGTGCTCGCGACGTCCGGCCCGCTCCTCGACCGGCTCCTCCTGAGACGGCCGGACGCGGTTCTGCTGCCCAACGCGGCCGACGCGGAGCTCTTCGGCGCGCTCGCCGATCCGGCGCCCGATCCGGGCCGGCTGACCGTGGGTTACGCGGGAGCGGTCGACGACTGGTTCGACGCCGGCCTCCTCTCCGCGGTGGCGCGGCTGCGGCCGGCGTGGCGGTTCGAGATCGTCGGAGCTCTCGAGGGCCGGTCTCGAGGGGTCTCGCGCCTGCCCGAGAACGTCGTGTTTCTCGGAGAGCGTCCCTACCGGGAGATGCCCGCGATCCGGAGCCGGTTCGACGTCGAAGTGATTCCGTTCCGGCTGTCGGATCTGACGCACGCGACGGATCCGGTCAAGCTCTACGAGGCGCTCGCGGCGGGCCGGGGAGTCGTCGCGACCCCGATGCGGGCGCTGGAGCCTCTGGCCGCGCAGGACCTCGTTCGCCTGGCGGAGACGCCGGAAGAGTTCGTGCGGGAGATCGCGAGCGCCGCGGCGGCCGGGGGCGACGAGATCGCCCGCCGTCGCGCCTTCGCGCGGGCGAACACCTGGAACGGGCGCGCGGCCGAGCTCTCCGGCCGGCTCGTCGACCTCTGGCCGCTCGTTTCGATCCTGGTCGTGACCCACGACGGTCTCGCCTGGACGCGGATGTGCCTCGACTCGATCGATCGGCGCACGGACTGGCCTCGGTTCGAAATCGTCGTGGCGGACAACGCCTCGACGGACGGAACGCGCGAATGGCTGGGGGACGAGGAGCGCCGGGGGAGCCTGCGCGCCGTCCTCCTTCCAGAGAATCGGAGCTTCGCCGCCGGAGTCAACGCGGCGGCGGCGGCGTCGCGCGGCGACTTCCTCTGCCTCTTGAACAACGACACCGTCGTCACCCGCGGATGGCTGTCGGCGCTCGTCCGGCATCTCCGGAGCGACCCGACGATCGGCCTGATCGGACCCTCCACCAACGAGATCGCCAACGAGGCGAAGGTGGAGGTCGGATACCGCGAGCTCCGGCACCTGGATTCCTGGGCGCGCGGGTTCACGCGATCCCGGGCGGGCCGCGCGGACCCCGTCCCGATGCTGGCGATGTTCTGCGTCCTTCTCCCGCGAGGCCTCTTCGACTCGATCGGGCCGCTCGACGAGCGTTTCGAGATCGGAATGTTCGAGGACGACGACTACGCCCGCCGCGTGGCCGCGGCCGGTTTGCGGCTGGCGATCGCGCGCGACTCGTTCGTGCACCACGCCGGGCGCGGCAGCTTCCGGGCGTTGCCGGACGCCGAGTATCGTCGGATCTTCGAAGAGAACCGGCGGCGATTCGAGGAGAAGTGGGGGACAGCGGCGCCGCCGGCGGCCCGCGGCGCCCGCCCGGAATCGTTCGAAGAGATCTCCCGCCTGGCCGAGCGGCGCGGCGCGGTCTTCGTCTTCCCGCCGTCGATCGGATGGGACGTCGCCCTGGTGCAGAGACCTCAGCACCTGGCCCGCGCCTTCGCGCGCCTGGGCTTCCCGGTCGTCTTCGAAGAAGATCCGGCGTCGCCCACGTCTTCCGGAACGTCCGGGGTCCGGCTGGAGGAAGAAAACCTCTGGGTCGCGCGGGCCGGAGCGGGCTCGGCGGATCTGCCGAACCGTGTCGTCTGGTCGTTCGCCTACAACGTTCCGGAGAAGGGCGCCCTTGGCGCGGCGGGCACGGCGAAGGCGACGCTCGTCTACGACGTCATCGATCATCCCGACGTCTTTCTCCATCCGCGGGGCCTCCTGCGCCGCAACCACGAGAGAGCCCTGGAAGAGGCCCGCGCCGTTTTTGCGGTCTCGCGGCCCCTGCTCGAAGACGTCCGGAAAAAGCGCGCCGACGCCGCGTACCTCCCCAACGCCGTCGAGTTCGCGCGCTTCGCCGCTCCCCCCGACCCGTCGCTCCTCCCCGAAGAGATCTCGCGGGCGCGCGGCCGCCCCGCGGCCGGCTACGTCGGCGCGCTCGCGCGCTGGGTCGATTCGGACCTGATCGCCGCGCTCGCCGAGCGGCGTCCGGACTGGAGCTTCTTTCTCGTCGGCGAGGCGCTCGACGGTTCTTTCGACCGGCTCGAGTCGGCGCGGCCCGCGAATCTCCACCTCCTCGGGTCCCGGCCCTACCGCGCGATTCCGACCATCCTGTCGGCTCTCGACGCGGGGTTGATCCCGTTCCGGCTGGGAGCCGAGGGATCGAACGCGTCGCCGATCAAGCTCTACGAATACCTGGCCGCGGCTCTTCCGGTTCTCGCGACGGCGGTCCCGGAGTGCGAGGACGTGCCGGAGGTCGAGGTCGCTTCGTCGGCGTCCGGCTTCTCCGACCTGCTCGACCGCGCGCGCGGCTCGCGCCGCTCCGAAGATTTTCGCCGCCGGGCCCGTGACCGCGCGCGCCGGAACGACTGGAGCGAGCGGGCTCGCGCGGCGCTGTCCGCGCTCGGCCTCGCCGAGCCCGTCGGATAAAATCGCTCGATGGCTGCACACGGCCGGGGTCCCGTCGGGTGAGCGCTTCCGAAGTCCTTTCCCGGCCGTCGCCGCTTCCCCTCTACGACTCGGCGGCACCCCGCTCGTGGGCGCTCGAGGAAGCCCGCGCGCTCTGGAAATATCGGGGGCTGGTCCACGAGCTCGTGGTCCGCGACATCAAGGTCCGTTACAAGCGGTCTGTCCTCGGCATCGCCTGGACGATGCTCGCGCCGCTCCTGAACATGGTCGCGCTCACGCTCGTTTTTTCGACGATCCTGAAGCAGCAGATCGCGAACTACCCGGTCTTCTTCATGACCGGCGCGATCTTCTGGGCGTTCTTTTCCCAGACGACCTCGACCGCGGCTTCTCAGACCCAGGACTCGAACGAGATCGCCAAGCGCATTTACATTCCGCGGTCCGTTTTCGTGGCCTCGGCGATCGGGGTCGGCCTCGTCAACCTGGCCCTGTCGATCGTGCCCCTCCTGATCATCCTGATGGTCACGCATTTCCCGATCTACACGACGTGGTTCTTTCTTCCGGTTGCGGTCGCAATCGAGACCCTCTTCGCGGCCGGGGTCGGACTCTGGCTCTTCACGTTCGCGTCGCGATTCTCGGACGTTCGGGAGATGTACGTCGTGATCGTGCAGACCTGGTTCTTCCTGACGCCGATCGTCTACCACCCGGCCATCGTGCCGCCGAAGTTCCGGTTCGCGCTGTGGTTGAACCCGGTCTATTACCTGGTCCAGACGTTCCGGAAGCCCGTGTACGACGGCGTCCTGCCGTCCGTCGCTCTCGTCGCGGTGTCGTCGGCGCTCTCGCTCGTGGTGTTCGTCTCCGGCTGGATCTACTTCGCGAAGCGCGCGGAGCGATTCGCGTTCCACAGTTGATGACCGCGCCCGCGATCCTCCTCGACAAGGTCTCGGTGCGCTATCGCATCCCGAGGGAGCGCATCGGCTCGTTGAAGGAGTACGCGATCCGGCGGTTGAAAAGGCGGCTCTATTTCGACGAGTTCGAAGCGCTCAAGGAGGTCTCCCTCGAAGTGCCGGGCGGCGAGACCGTGGGCGTCATCGGTCGAAACGGCGCCGGGAAGAGCACGCTCCTGCGCTTGATCGCGCGGGTGATGCCTCCGACGGCGGGCCGCGTCCTCGTCCGGGGCCGGACTGCTCCGCTCCTCGAGCTCGGCCTCGGGTTCCACGGCGAGCTCACGGGGCGGGAGAACGTCATGCTCCAGGGAGCGCTCCTCGGTTTTTCGCGCCGCGAGATGCGGCGCCGCACCCCGCGCATCGTGGAGTGGGCAGAGCTGGAAGAGTTCATCGACGCTCCGGTCCGGACCTATTCGACCGGCATGGCGGCCCGGCTCGCTTTTTCGGTCGCGACCGACGTCGAGCCCGACATCCTGCTCGTGGACGAGGCTCTCGCGGTCGGCGACGAGCGGTTCCAGATGAAGTGCCACGCCCGGATCGAGGATTTCCATCGCGCCGGAAAGACCGTCTTCCTCGTCTCGCACGCGCTCGCCGCCGTGCGCGAGAACTGCCGCCGCGCCATCTGGATCCACGAAGGACGGCTGGTGCGCGACGGAGACTCGGCGTCGGTGACCGAGCTCTATCACGGCTGGTCGGTCGGGGATCCGGTCGCGTTGCCGCAGGCGCTCTGACGGCTCTTGCACTACAACCGGCGCAAGAGGAGCGTGTACCAGTCCTGATAATTCCACGGAGGGTCTGGGGGCATGTCCGGCGAGACCTCGTAGCCGAAGGCCTCGATCCCGCGGTCCTTGAACTGGCAGACGCGCTCCGAAACGCACGTCAGAGGCAGGTCCTCCGTAAGATTCGTCCGCCGCCCGGCGCGATCGAGATGGGTAAGGCTGCCGTGCTCGGCGAGGAGATCGTGTTGGTGTAGCCCGCTCCAGTTCCCGTGCGTGCCCTCGCGAACAAACCCCTCGAGCAGGAGGAAGCCGCCCGGCCGGAGTACCCGGCACAACTGCTCCAGGCAGCGGCGTGGCGAACCGGTATGGTCCAGCGCGTTGCTTGAATACGCGATGTCGAAGCTCGCAGGGATGAACTGTTTGAGGAGCGTTTCGCCTCGACCCGGCAAAGGTTGAATGGGATAGGTAACGCCGTAGAACCTCAGGAGATACCGATAGAGGCGGGCGAGCGGGTCGACAGCGACGACGGTGAACAACCCGTCGTCGATCCCGGACGCAAGAATCGATACGGGTCCTGAGCCCAATTCCAGGAGCCGCGGGAGCCGAACGCTATCCCGCCGGAACTCTGCCGCGCACCGGCGGAGTTCCGGTGGGAAAGCGGCCTCGCGGACACGGCGATCGAAGAGGGATGAGGGACGCTGGCTCAGGATCTCCTCCCAGAAGGTGATCTCAGCGAGGTAGTCGGGACCGCCGGCGGCCCGCCAGAGCCGGTAATAGGCAAGGGCAGCGCGATACCGAATCTGCCGGAGCCTGTCACCAAACCCCCGTCGGACAGGGTTCGGTATTCGTGGAGGTGCGGTGCCGTCGGCGTGAGCACTCATGTCGCCTGCCCTTTCTTCGATTCAATCAATATGACAGACCTCCGATTTGCCGGGTTTGGTCAAATGGATTCCTTCCTTGCCGCCTCATTCTGGCGACGTCGTCGTTTCGATCACTTGTGAACGACGACGAGCGACGATCGGCCCTCCCGCGGGACTTGGGTACTATTCCGTCGAATGTCCATTCGCGGAAGGCGGCGATGAGCGAATACGCGCCGTCAGTCACAGTCGTGATCCCCTGCTACAACCTCGGCGCCTACGTGAACGAGGCCGTTCAGAGCGTCCTCGACCAGACCTACTCGGACTTCGAGATCCTCTTGATCGACGACGGCTCGACCGATCCGGTGACGCGGCACCTCTTCGCCTCTTATCGCCGGCCGCGGACGCGCATCCTCCGGACGGAGAACCAGGGCCTCGCCCGGACCCGGAACCTGGGGATCCGCGAGGCCGCCGGACGTTATGTTTCTTTTCTGGACGCCGCCGACGTTCTCGAGCCGGCGTTCCTGGAACGCACGGTGCCCCTGCTCGAAGCCGATCCGTCCCTCGCGTTTGCCTCCTGCTGGCTGCTCGGCTTCGGCGGGTCGCAGTTTCTGTGGGCGCCGGCGACCTGCGACTTTCCCCACCTTCTCGCGGAGAACACCGTTTGCACCGCCGCGCTGACCCGGAAGGACGCGCTCGTCGCGGCGGAAGGGTTCGACGCGGCAATGCCGGTGCCGGGTTACGAAGACTGGGATCTGGCGATCGGCCTCGTCGAGAGAGGTCTTCCCGGTCGGATCGTTCCGGAGGTCCTCTTCCGTTTCCGGATCCGGCCTGGTTCCATGACCTCCTCGTGCACCGCTCCGCAGAACCATGCCCGCCTCATGCGCTACATCGTCGACAAGCACTCGAAGACGTACGAGCGCCATCTCGGAGGCGTGCTCGAGGTGATCGAAGCGCGAACTATCGAGATCGAGGAAGGCCGGCGTTCCCCGATCCCGACCGGACACCCCGACGAGGGCCGGCGCGCGGCGCTTCTCGAAGACACCCTTCGTCGCATCCTCGAATCCCGAAGCTGGAAGGCCTCCCGGGCGGTTCGTGAAACGAGCCGGCGCCTGAAGCTCTTGAGAGGCAAAAAGAAGACCGGCCCGCCGCGGATTGCGACCGTTCTGACCTGTCGGGACCAGGGGAAGGACCTCCCCGACGCGTTCCAATCCGTCAGCCTCCAGGTTTCCGGAGACGACGACATCCTGATCGTGGACAACGGCTCGACGGACCCGTTGACTCTTCAGATCCTGGAGGGATATCGCTCGGCAGGGATTCCCGTCGTCCGCACGGAGCGGGTCAGTGACGCGGCCGCCCGCGAGCGGGGGTTGCGGATGGCGCGCGCTCCGTACCTCTTCGCGCTGGGCTCCGATCAGACCCTCGAGTTGGATTGCTTTCCCCGGGCGACCGAGATCCTGGATGGAGACGCTTCGGTCGATTTCGTCTGTTGTGGAATCCGCGACTCCGATGGCAGCGATTTCGCCTACTCCCCGGATTCCGCCGAGCTGCCCTCGGTTCTCGGCTGCAGCCGTTTCTCTTTTCCGGTCGTGCGGCGCAAGGCGCTTCTCGCCATCGGCGGCTACGACTCCGAGTTGCCCACGAGCGAGCATGGGGATTGGGATCTCGTGCTCCGGCTCGCCGCTCGAGGCCACCGTGGCGCCGTCCTTTCCGCGCCGCGCGTCAACTCGCACGTGCGGCGGAGAGGTCCGCAGACGGAAGAGCGTCCGAGACTCGTACAGGGGATCTTCCAGAAACACCGTTCGCTATTCGAAGGGCACTTCCGCGACTCCGTCCTCGGCCTGGAACGGCAGCGGCGGGATCTCCAGGCGTTCGCGATCGATCCGACGCCGCCCGGGCCCGCGGAACCGGGACGGGCCTCGATCGACTGGGGAGAGCTCCGGCGCCTCGAGCCCGTCAGCGCGACGTGGGGGATCGAGCGCGGGCTTCCGGTCGACCGCTACTACATCGCCCGCTTCCTGGAACGCCGCCGCGAGGACATCCGCGGCAACGTGCTCGAAGTCAAGGACGCGACCTACACCCAGGCCTACGGCAGCGGCGTCGATGCTCTGGACATCGTGGACATCGCGGCGGACAACCCGTCCGCGACCGTGATCGCGGACCTCGCCGAAGAGGGTTCCCTGCCGTCAGATCGTTACGACTGCTTCGTCCTGACGCAGACCATCCACACGGGAAGTTCTGCGAAACGCGTCCCGCGCGCTCAAACCCCGCGGCGTCCTCCTCGCGACGCTTCCGTGCGTGAGCCGCCTCGACTACGAGTCCGGCCTGGAAGGCGACTTCTGGCGCTTCACGCCGGCGTCCGCGCGTCGACTCTTCGAGGACGTCTTCGGAGCCGGGCAGGTCGAGGTCGAGGCGCACGGCAACGTGCTGGCGTGTTGCGGATTTCTGCTCGGGCTGGCGGCCGAGGAATTCCGGAAAGAAGAGCTCGACCACAACGACCCGTATTTCCCGCTCCTGCTCTGCGTCCGCGCCGTCAAGTCCGAAGAGAGCACGGCCCGGTCCGGCGCGACGCGCGCCGCGTCCGATGGGAAGGCCGCGATCCTTCTCTATCACCGGATCGATCGATCGTCTCGCGACCGCTGGCGCCTGTGCGTTTCACCCGGGAACTTCGAAAAGCAGCTCGACCGCCTGGTCGCGCGCTTCCGGCCTGTCTCCCTCCGCGAGCTCGCGGATTCGGTGAGAGAGGGGAGGGTGCCGCACCGTTCGATCGCACTCACTTTCGACGACGGCTACCGGGACAACCTGGCGAGCGCGCTTCCGCTCCTCAAGGACCGAGGAATACCCGCGACGTTCTTCCTCTCCGGCGACGGCGCGACGGCCGGAGGGTCGTTCTGGTGGGAGCAGCTCGATGCCTCGCTCGAAAAGATGGGCCTGGACGGCGACGAAGCCCGGGAGCTCCACTGGCGCCTGGCGCACGCCGCCGAAGAAGATCGGCGGCGTCGGCTCGCCGACCTCCCGCAGGGGGATGGACCCTTCCCTCCCCGGATGAGCGAACAGGAGGTCGCGAGCCTCGCGCGGGAGCCGCTCGCCGAAATCGGGGCCCACGGCTGGAGTCACCGGGCGCTCTCGCCGCTGCCCGCGCCGGAGCTCGAACGCGAGATTGCCGAGAACGTCCGTGCGCTCTCCGGGACGCTCGGCGTCGAGATCGTCTCTTTTGCTTATCCCTTCGGAGGCCCCGTTACGCCGGAGACGCAGGGGATCTTACGGGGATTTGGCATCCAGGCGGCATGCGCGATCGGCGGGGAGCCGGTGACCGCGCGTTCCGAGCTTCTGGCCCTTCCGAGGGTCGAAGTCGGGGATTGGAGCGGAGATGAGCTGGAGGCGCGGCTCGAGACTCTACTCGAGGGTTGACTGGAATCCGCTATCTTCGGTGGAAGTCGACGTACGAAATCGGGCCAGGAGCCGCGAGATCATGAAGGTCCTCGCCGAAGCGAGGCCAAGGAGGATTGCGATGAAAAGGGGTCGTCTCGCCGGCCTGGCGATCGGACTGGGAGTCGTCTTCGCCGCAGCATGCGGACGGGCCACGGAACGCCCCGTCGCGGAAAGGGCGGAGCGAAACGCCGAGTCTTCGAGCCGCTACGTCACGGAAGCGACCGACATCAAGGTGGAGTACCGCCCGGTCTCGATCCCGGCGCGCATGGCGGTAAGTTCCCGTGCGGACGTCCAATTCGAAGCGAAGAACACGGGCGCGAAAGCCTGGCCGTCCGGCGGGGATTTTCCCCTGCGTTTCGGGTATCACTGGCTTTCCCCGGCCGCCAACGGGCAGTGGAAGACGGTGCAGTGGGATGACAGCAACCGCGGCGGATTCAAATCCGACGTCAAACCCGGCGAGTCGGTGATCGTGACGATGCCGGTCCAGGCTCTCCCGCGCGCTTGCCCGGACTGCAAGCTCGTCGTCGCCCCGCTGCTCGAGATGAAAGGCTGGTCC
>QHVV01000041.1:19700-21920 GCA_003222385.1 Acidobacteriota bacterium | reverse complement strand
ATCGACGCTACGGGTATGACCCCTTCCTTCCGGGTGATCGCCCTTCTGGCGGCATACAACGAGGGTGACGTCATCTCGTCTGTGATCGGGCACCTGATCGAGAGCGGAGTGGACGTCTACCTGATCGACAACCGGTCCACTGACGACACCGTTTCCGAATCGAAGAAATGGCTGGGCAAGGGTCTCCTCGAGATCGAGGAGTTTCCGGCGGCTCTTCCGGAAGGGGAGCCGCAGGTTTTCGACTGGACCGGAATCCTTCGGCGGAAGGAGGAGCTCGCCGAAGCGCTCAGAGCCGACTGGTTTCTTCATCACGACGCCGACGAGTTCCGTGAGGCGCCGTGGCCAGGCACGAAACTCCTTGATGCGATTCGCTGGGTGGACCGGCTCGGCTATAACTGCATCGACTTTCGCGTCTTCAACTTCCCTCCGATCGACGATTCATTCTCGGGCGGCGATCCGCGCGAGCACTTCCGCTACTGGGAGGAGGCCGCGGCGTTCGATCTCCACCAGCTGAAGTGCTGGAAGAAGGGGAGCGGTCCGGTATCCCTTATCCCGTCGGGCGGCCACGAGGTCGGTCTACCGAACCGGCGGGTCTTCCCGATCCCTTTTCTGCTTCGTCACTATCCGATCCGCGGCCAGACGCACGGGCGCCGCAAGATCTTTTCCGAGCGGCGCGGCAGGTTTCTGGAACGCGAGCGGGCGCGCCAGTGGCACATCCAGTACGACGCGATCGAACGAGAGGACCACGACTTCCTTGCCGATCCCGCCAAGCTGCGTCCTTTCGACGAGGACCAGGTCCGCCTGGAGCTGATGTTGGACAACGCCGTGACCCGGCACGAGAAGTACCTCGCCGGACTGGCGAAAGAGGAGGTCGGACGGGCGGAACAGCGGGCGGTTGCGCTTTCCATGCGGTGCGACGAGCTCGCGCAAGAGACCGAGCGGCTAGAGGCCGCACGATCCCCCCTCGAGACGGACCTCGCCCGCGTTCAGCAACAGACCGCAGANNAAAGACTGGCGGAAGAGCGCACGCGCCGGGGGGCAGAGCTCGAGCAATCGGTCGAAGCGCTACATGAGCGCACCTCCGAGCTAGAGCGGGCGCTCGGGCGGGAAGAGGGACGTTCCGCGGAGCTCGAACGGCGGGCGCGCGAGCTCGAGACCGCTCGCGAGTCTTCATGGCGGACTTCGCTGCGCCGCCTGTTCGGGATGCGCCGAGACCGGAGAGCGTGAGATGGTTCGAATCGCTCGCCTCGCCTAAGGTTTCGTCCCGGTCGTCGCTCGGAAGATCTGGTACTTTCCGATCGTCGCGATCTTCTCGAATCGGTCTCTCATTACAGGTCGGTCCGTCACGAGCCACTGATCTCTGCCGACGCTCGGCAGCACCTGACCAGCGTCGTCATTTGATCGATGCGATACGACTCTGCGGGGATCGCCGAAGAGGTATTGAATCGAGAAGTCGGGATACAGTGGGGACGTCGCCAGCCAGACGTGAATGACCGCGTCGTTCCGGATGTGACCCGTCACGTCCGGCTGTGCAAAAGTCTCGTGCAACCACATACCCATCGCGACTGCGTCGGGGTCCAGACTCTGCTGTGACCGCACCCGCTGAAAAATCCGCTCGTGGTTCACAACCACCCAGGCGACCGCAAGGACGGTGACAGCGATCACTGGAAGAAGGCCACGCCCCGACGATCCCTGCCACGGCGATGGGAAACAACGCCGCGACCAGGGCAACGGTCGCACGAACCGGCAGGCCGGTGCTTGGATTGCCAACGATCGCGGACAGCGTCTGCACCAGCAGCGCCACTAGGACGCCACCGATGACCAACCGTTCTCTCCCGCGCCGTTCACTTCCCTCAGACCATGCTCCGATCGAAGCACTCACGAGAGCCGGCAGAACGAGCCATCCGTCGTAGAGAAAGGCGAGCGGATAAGCGCTCAGTCGTGCCCCCAGCGTCTGCGACGTGCTGTACTTGAGGATGTTCGCGTCATAAGCCGCCAGAAACGCCAGCGGCCTGCCGAACTTCAGCCAGCACCCCAGTGTCCAGACGACGCAGTAGCCGAATGAGATGCCCACAAACGGCAGGAGACGGCGCCGGATCGCTTGTTTATGCGTCGAAAGCAGCCGAGGCGCGAAAACCAGGAGGAAGGACACCAGGATCATCCACGCGACCATGTGGAAGACCGTTCCCGCCAGGAAACAGAACGCCGCACCCACCACCG
>QHVV01000041.1:9160-19661 GCA_003222385.1 Acidobacteriota bacterium | reverse complement strand
GGCCGGCCCCGGTCAGCATGAAGCCGGTGACGGGCATCTCCGTCATCGCGCCCGTGCCGAGGAGGATCTGAATCCACCAGGGTGCGGCGGCGACGACTGCGACGGAGGATAGCCGGGCGCTCCGATAGAGTCCCTGCGCCAGGACGAAGATGCCGATCAGCGGGAGCAGATTGTAGAACGCGGAGACGAATTTGCTCGCGACGAGCGGATCCTTCAAGAGCGACATCGCCGCACCGTGCACGTAGAAAGTGCCGCCTTGCCAGATTCCATCCCACGAGATGAGATACGGCGAGACGGACCATCCCCAGGAGAGCATCCATCTCGCGACATCGTCCGGTACCAGGTAAAAGAATCCGGTGGAAGCCAGAACGAAGCAGTAGACGAGTCTCCATATCCAAGCGAGCAGAATGGCAATCAGGCAGTGTTCCCATTTGAATGCAAGAGCCTCCACCGCCGCGGGGTGGCGCTGCTGTCGCCACGCCAGGACGATGACGAATCCCTGGATTCCCCAGAAGATCCAATCGAGAGCGTCGATCCCCATTCGCCTTTCGAGCATTGCAGTCCTCGCAGATTCTGTACTGACCTCGATTCTTGTAGGCATGGTGCATCGGCGCAATGCCTGAGTTCTGTACGCCGAGCCTCTCGACTTCTGGAATGACCGTCTCGAGTGCCTGTCTTCCGGCTCCCAGTGTGTCCGACGTCGAATTTGACAGAGCTGTCAGAGCTCTGAGATACCAGCCCGATGATGTTCCCGATGTTGAGGCGTCGGCTGGAAGAAGCATTCTTCGACGCCTGCGCTCCGTTACTCGCCGAGACCCCTCCTCGCTGGATCGGGGCCGGACGCGGCCACATCGTCCGGAAGGTCCGAATGCGGGAAGGCCATCTCATGCTCGTAGATATCCGGGTTCCCGAGCAGCGCGAGGCCTGGCGGACCGGAGTCTACGAAGACAACGTACTTTCTCTTGCTCGGCGAACCATCCCGGAGGGCGGAGTATTCATCGATGTCGGAGCAAACGTGGGCTTTTATGCTTGTGGCGTGGGGCTGGACCTTGCGCGACGGGGCGGCAAGGTCTACGCCTTCGAGCCGGTTTCTACGAACCGTCGATGGCTTCTGAGAAACATCCGCCTGAACGGACTGGAGGATGTCGTGACCGTCCTGCCGTTTGCTCTCGGTGATGAGCCGGGGAGCATGGTCATGAGGCGGGTTCCGGTCGGCAAGGCAGCCAACGCTGTCGGAGAAAACATGCTCTCGGAGTGGGACCGGGCGAGCGTCGATCGAAATGGATGGGCCTCGGAAGAGGTGACGGTCATCCGATTGGATGACTGGAGCTCTCGCCTCGATCGCTGCGACGTCGTGAAGATCGATGTCGAGGGTGCCGATCTGCTCGTCCTTCGGGGCGGCGCGAAGACCATCGATCGGTTTCGGCCCGTCCTGCTCGCCGAGTTCAACCCATATTGGATGAAGCAGATTCACCAGAGCCTGGACGATGTACGCCGATTCGCCCGCCGCCACGATTACGAAATCCGGCGGCTCTTCGGCGATCGATTCCTTCCGGTCGGGGAGGAGCATGCCGACCGCGACGACGAGGTCCCGAGCTATCTTCTGTTCCCGCGGGAGCGCGCTCCCGAGCTGAGCGAGCTGTTGAGTTAACCCGCGAGGAATCGACGCGGCCAGTGATAAGATTCGGTCGCTTCGAATCCAGTTCGTTCGGCATCATGGCGGAGCGCGTCGGCTCGGGAGAGCGCCCCTCGATCTGAGCGGACGCCCCGGCCGGCCGCGCGACAGGAGTGGGGGCAGTGGCGGACGTCTTCGGGAAAGCAATCCAGCAGGTGGAACGGGAAAGGCGGTTGCTCGACCGCGAACCCGATCCGGCGTCGCCGCCGGAAAGGGACGCCCCGGCGTTCGCTCCCTGGCCGGACTGCCGGACCGAGCTGCTCGACGCGAACTCCCAGTATCACGCGGCGACACTTCTTCCGGGGACGCGCGCAGCTGGCTTGAAGAGGCTGCTTCTCCGCGTTCTGAACGTCTACACCTACCGGCAGGTGCTCTTCAACGCCGCGATCGTTCGGATTCTGAACCGGTGGGATCAGCGCCTGCGCTCGCTCGGCGGAGAGCTCTCTGACTCCTCCCTTCGCCTGACCGAAAGGTTGAATCGCCGCGTCGCACGGATCGAGGAGCGGCGTAGCCTCTGGGAAGCCCGTCTCGCGGGACAGCTCGGGGCTCTTGAAGACCGGACGGGCGCGGCCGAATCCGACCTCTCCGAGCTCCAGTCGAGGGCGCGGCAGGAACGTGCGCGGGTCGATGCGCTCGAAGATTCCGTCCGGCGTCTCGAAGCGCTTCTCGCCTCCGAGCGGGAGACCGCGAGTGCCGGAAAACCGCGCTAGGGAGCGAGCGCCCGGTTCCCGGATCGAAGGATGAACATCGCTCTCGTCGTCGTCGTTCACCCGACGGGCCGCGGGGGAGCGGAGATTCTCTTCGATGGTCTCGAGCGGGCGCTCTCGGAGGCGGGACACGCCGTCGAGCGCGTTCCAGTCTCCTGCGACGAGTCCACGTACGAGGGCCTCCTGGCGGGCTACGAAGCCGCCCGGGCGCTCGATCTCGCTCGGTTCGATCTCGTAATTTCCACGAAAGCGCCCACCTTCAATGTCCGTCATCCGCGCCACGTCGTCTATCTCCTGCATACCGTCCGCGTCTTCTACGACATGTTCGATTCGTGGACGGACGGCTCTCCATGGAGCCGGGTGCAGCGCGATCGCATTCGCGAGCTCGATTTCGAGGCGCTCTCCGCTGTTCCAGACCACCGCCGGTTCACCATCGGTGAAGAGGTCGCCGGCAGACTCCTCGACACACTCGGGTTGCCGGCGCAGGTTATTCATCCCGGTCTTGCCGACGCCGAACACTTCCACGAAGGGCCCTTCGAGCACTTTTTTCACTCCGGGAGGCTGCATCCCTGGAAGAGAGCCGATCTGGTCATCGACGCTTACCGGTCCCTCTCCACCGACGTCCCGCTCTTGATCACCGGGACCGGCGAGGCGGAAGCTTCTCTTCGGCGGCAGGCCGCCGGAGACGGTCGGATCCGTTTCCTCGGGGAGGTGCCGCGGAAGCCTCTCTACGATCTCTACTCCCGCGCGCTGGCGGTCCCGTTCGTTCCGCTGCGGGAGGACTACGGTTACGTCACCATCGAGGCGATGCTCTCGGGGAAACCGGTCGTCACCGCGTCGGATTCGGGCGAGCCCGCACGTCTGATCGAGCACGAACAAACGGGTCTCGTCGTCGAGCCGCGGGCCGACGCGATTGCGGCGGCTCTCCAACGGTTCTTGATGGACCCCGCGAAAGCGAGGCAGATGGGTTCCGCCGGACGCGACCGTGCCTCCGGGCTGCAGTGGGCAGCCGTCGTCGAACGCCTTCTTGCTTCGGCGGAAGAGAGCGAGGCGGAGCCCCGCGCGCGAATCGCCTCGAGCGGCCGCACGCGCGTTCTGATCGTCGACAATCAACCGATCGACCCCCCGATCGGCGGCGGCCGCATCCGGCTCTTCGGGCTCTACTCCAACCTGCCTCCGGATCTCGACCCCGTTTACGTCGGAACTTACGACTGGCCCGGCCCCGGTTATCGATCGGTCCTGCACGGCGGACGGCTTCGCGAGGTTACGGTTCCGCAGAGCGAGGCGCACTTTCGAGGCCACGAGTCGTTGCGTGCGATCGATCCGAGGCTGACGATGGACGTCACATTCCCGCTGCTCTCCTTCCTGTCGCGGGGATTCGTCGATCGGGTCGCCCACGAGGCGCAATCGGCCGACGTGATCGTCTTCAGCCACCCGTGGGTCTACCCGATCCTGTCGCGCCTGTCGGGACTGGAAAACCGCCGCTTCGTCTACGACTCCCAGAACGTCGAGGGAACGCTGCGCCGGTCACTGCTCGGCGAACAGGGTCTCGCCGGAGGAGTCGCCGAGATGGTCGAGAGTCTCGAGCGAGAGCTGTGCGGGCGTGCCGCCGGCATTTTCGCTTGCTCCGTCGAGGACGCGCGAACCTTCGAGTCGCTTTATGGAGTCGATCCGTCGCGGATCCACGTCGTTCCGAACGGCACCGATGTGAACCGCCTGCGACCCGCTGGGGCAGAGGAAAGACGGAAGGCCCGCTTCGAGCTGGATATTCCGGCGGACCGCTCGGTCGTGGTCTTCGTGGGAAGTGACTATCCGCCCAACCTGGAGGCGGCTCGATACATCTGCGGCACGCTCGCGCCGGCGCTCACCGACGTAAGGTTCGTGATCGCCGGCGGCTGCACCAACGGCCTCGCGCCCGGGGAAACCCCCGCCAACGTAACGGCGCTCGGCGCCGTGGATTCGGAGACGCGCAACCTTGCCCTCGCGGCGGCCGACCTCGCGATCAACCCGATGAGTCGTGGGTCTGGAACGAATATCAAGATGCTCGATTTCTTCGCCGCCGGGGTGCCCGTCCTCACGACCGCCGTGGGCGCGCGCGGGCTGGGCGACGGCACGGATGTGCCTCGATCCGTCGCGGATCCACGTCGTTCCGAACGGCACCGATGTGAACCGCCTGCGACCCGCTGGGGCAGAGGAAAGACGGAAGGCCCGCTTCGAGCTGGATATTCCGGCGGACCGCTCGGTCGTGGTCTTCGTGGGAAGTGACTATCCGCCCAACCTGGAGGCGGCTCGATACATCTGCGGCACGCTCGCGCCGGCGCTCACCGACGTAAGGTTCGTGATCGCCGGCGGCTGCACCAACGGCCTCGCGCCCGGGGAAACCCCCGCCAACGTAACGGCGCTCGGCGCCGTGGATTCGGAGACGCGCAACCTTGCCCTCGCGGCGGCCGACCTCGCGATCAACCCGATGAGTCGTGGGTCTGGAACGAATATCAAGATGCTCGATTTCTTCGCCGCCGGGGTGCCCGTCCTCACGACCGCCGTGGGCGCGCGCGGGCTGGACCACGGTACGGATGTGCCATACGCCGTCGCGGACCGCGACGCTTTCGCCGCCGAGATCCGCTCCCTTCTGCGGTCTTCATCGCGGCGCGAGCGCCTCGCCGTGTCGGCCCGGCGTCTCGCAGAGGCTCGGTTCGACTGGCGCGAGATCGGGAGGTCCGCGGGACAGGTCCTGCGTTCCGTTTCGAGAGGCGCGGAGACGGGAGGAATCCGCGGATCATCCTTCCGTCTGGCCGTTCTCTCGACGTGGAAGACCCGGTGCGGAATCGCCGACTACACGGAATCATTGACCGGCGCGTTCCCTTCCGGCGCGGACGTTCGGATCTACGCCGAGGCCCGTTCGTGCGGCGCCGTCGAGTCCAGCGTCCGGAAGAACTGGGAGATCGGACTTCAAGATCTCTCGTCCCTCGAGGCAGATCTCGAAAAGGACTCCGTCCACGCGCTTCTCATCCAACACAATCCAGCCTTCTTCCAGGAAGGCGCATTCGCGCGACTTCTTCGCGCGGCCCGGGAGCGCGACGTTTCGGTGGCCGTGACGATGCACGCCACACAGGGCATCCGGCTCGATACCGATCTCGGTTCGGAGCTCGCTCGGGTCCGGCGGATCTACGTCCATCGGGAAAGCGACGCGGACTGGCTGGCCGCGCACTCGATCGAAGACCCGGTGAGGGTCATTCCCCAGGGCATCCCTCGTTTGCCCGAACGGTCCACGGACTGGGCCAAGAGCAAAATCGGCCTGGGTGGAAAGCTCGTGATCGGGCACTTCGGCTTCCTGCGCCCGCACAAGGGAGTTCTCGAGCTCATCGAGGCGTTCGAGGTTCTCGCGCGGACTACCCCTTCCGCGCACCTTCTGCTGCTCTGCGCGGAGTATCCGAGCCCGGATTCCCGGGAGTATCGGCGTCTGTGCGAGAAAAAGATCGCGGACTCTCCCGTTTCGGCGCGGATTCACGCGAGCTTCGATCATCACTCCCTGGAGGCCTCCGGATTCCTGCTGCAGGCGTGCGATCTGCTCATTTTTCCGTACCACGCTTCAAAGGAATCCGCGAGCGCAGCCGTCCGGCTGGCGATCGCTTCCATGAGGCCAGTCGTGGTGAGCGACTCGGGCATTTTCGAGGAACTCCACGGAGTTGCGGAAGTCGCTCCTTCCCTCGAGCCCGAGGCGCTCGCGGCCACGATCTCTTCGCTCGCGTCGGGCCCGCTCCGCGCGGCGGCCGAGCGGCGCACACGAAGATTCGCGGCGAAGCGCGATTGGGCGAGGATCGGATCTCTCGTGTGGGGCGACCTGCGATCGCTGTCGAGGGGCACGCCTCACGAAGGGATCCATCCGTGAACCCGCAGCAACCGCCGATTCTTGCGGATCCGATTCGGCCCCGAATCGGCATCTGGGGTCGCTTCGACGCCTTCCGTTTCGAGGACCTCGTCTCTGCGTGGATCCTGGAGCACGAGCTCCGCCGCCGGCTGCCGGAAGCGCACATTCAGATGTACGCGCCGCTCGAGCGAGGCAGAGCTCCGGCGCGCGACGGAGGGTTCGCCGTCGCCGATCTCGGCGACTGGACACCGGGACGGACGAAGGACCTGGCGCAGGCGCTCGACTGCGCCGTCGTCGCCGGAGATCTCTTCTCGGGAGGCGACGGATCGCTCGCCTCCTTCCTGGTCGAAGGGCTCGGACCGGAGCTCGAGAAAGGGTGTCCGGTCGCCTGGAGCGCCGTCGGCGTCGAGTTCGAGCTGGAGCCGGAGGAAGGAGCGCGGATCCGGAAGGCCCTGGCTTCCCGAACCGACGTGTCGGTGCGTGACGAAGCGTCCCGCGAGCGTCTTCGCCACGCCGGAGTCGAAGCCGAGGTCACAGTCGTCCCCGACCCGCTTCTCCTTCTGCCGCGCGCGTTTCCCACATGGAGTGGTATCCGCGCTCGGCAGCGCCCCTCGTCGTTCAGGGGACCCGGACGTTCGCCGATCGCGGCGAGTCGTTCGGGAAAGTCCTCGCCACCGCCCTCGAGCGACTGCAGGTTCCCGTGGTGCTTCTCGAGCTGGATGCCGGAAGCGGGGAGGCGGAATTCCTGGACGCGGTGTCGCAGGACCTCTCCAGTCCGACGTTCCGCCTTCCGCCGGAAGCCTCTTCGAGCGATCTCGTCGCCGCGCTCTCTCACGCGCGCGCGTTCGTAGGCGCTTCCCGCCGGGCCGCGGTCGCGTGCGGCGCGTTCGGCGTGCCGAGCCTGCAGCTCGAAACCCTGATCCCTGCCCGCGCCCGGCGGAGGCGGGACGCCGCGGCGGACGTCGTCCCCGCGGTCCGTCGACTTCTGGAAACCCCCCGCGGCGAAGGGATCGATCCCGTCGAGGAGTCGAAGCTCGGCGCGCACTTCGACCGGCTCGCCGGGATCGCCGCATCGGCAGTCGCCGACCGGCTGCGGCGCCGGGGCGACGGAACTGAAACCCTCCTGGCGCGTCTGCGCGAGAACGAGCGGCTCCTCGAATCCTGGCGGGAAGCGTATTCCGCGCGGGCGCGGCAGGTCGTCGGGGAGCGGCTCGCGTTCGCCGCCCTGCTCGAGAAGGATCGGGCCGAGGCCGAAAGGCTGGCCCGGCTCGAAACGGAACACACGTCTGTGGCGGCAGAGCTTCTTGCGGAACGGGCGTTGCGGGAAGGCGCGGAGCGGGAAGGCGCGGAGCGGGAACTTTCGGGCGAAAGAGAGTCCTCGGCGCGGGCGACCGCCGAGGCCCGCGAGCTCGCGGAGTCGAAGGACCGGGCGGAACGCGAAATCGGCGACCTCCGCCGGCTTCTCGAAGCGGCCGCGGCGCAGGCGTCCCGCCGGGAGAAGCGGGCCTCGGAAGAGCTCCTCGAGCTTCGAGCCGAGCTCGACCGGACCCGCGACCGGCTCGAGAAAGCGCGTTCGGACCACTCCGAGCTGCGCCTCTCGCACACGCTGCTTTTCACCGAGATCGCCGAGCTGCGCGCCGACGCCGGCCACTCCACGGATCGTGTGCGCGAAATCGAAGCGGCCCTGGCAGATTCCGAGAGGGAAAAAGAGCGCGCGGTCGCGGAGCTGTCCCGGCTGGAGGCGGAACGGGCCCGCGCCCGGCAGGAAATCGAGGAACTCGAAGCCGAGCTGGATCGACTTTCCGCGCGGAGCCCGCAGCAGATCCCGACGTCGCTCAAGATCCGGGTCCGGCAGATGCTCGCTTCGGCGGCTGGCGAGCCCCGAGAACAGACGTGAAGAAGCTCGTTTTCCCGAGCGTCGGCCGGCCCGAAGTGTCGATCGTCATAGTGACTTACGGAGCGGAACGATGGGTGCGCCGCGCGCTCCGCGCCGTCCTCGACCACACCGAGCCGTGTTACGAGTTGATCGTCGTGGACAACGGGTCCCCGCCCGCGATGGTCCACCGCCTCGAGACGGAGCTCGAGAACGCTCGTTTGGTCGTGAATGGAACGAATCGCGGCTTCGGACCGGCGAGCAATCAGGGGGCGGCCCTCGCGCGCGCGCCCCTGCTCGTCTTTTTGAACAGCGACGCCCTCGTGCACCCCGGCTGGCTCGGTTTTCTGCGGGAACGGATGAACGCCGACGTCGCGTCCGTCGCTCCGCGGTTCCTGAACCTCGATCAGACGCTCCAGGAGGCCGGGCCACTTCTCTTCGGCAACGGTTACACACAGTTCAACGGATTCGGTGATGACCCGGACAAGTCGGAATATCTTTTCCCCCGCGAGCTCGATTACGCTTCGGCCGCCTGCCTTCTCGTCCGCCGCCGGGCGTTCTGCGAAGTCGGCGGTTTCGACGCGATGTACGCGCCGGCGTACTACGAGGACGTCGATCTCTGCCTCGAGCTCCGCCGGAAGGGTTATCGGACGATGTACGAGCCCCGCGCCCTCGTCACCCACGTGCGGGGCGCTTCGGGAGAGCCCGAACTCGCCAGACGGCTCTGGGCCCGCAACCACCCTCTGTTCTTCGCGCGATGGAAGGAGTTTCTCGCGACACGACCGGAGTACACCCCGGAGCATGGGAGTGCGAGGCTCCAGGCCGCGGCGCGGGACGCCTCGACGCTGGGGAGAATCCTCCTCGTGACCCGACGGTTCCCCGGCCCGGCCCCCGCCGGCGACCTGCGCGGGGCCGAGCTCGCGACGTGGCTCGCGGGCGCTTACCCTTTTGCGCGCCGGACGCTCATCAGCGCGGAGCCGCCCGAGAAGGTACAGATGGCCGAGCTTGCCTCGCTCGGTTGGGAAATCGCGACCGCCGAGGATGTCGCCCGACGGACGTTTCATTACGACGCCGTCGTCTGGCGCGGTTCCGAAGCGAAATCACAGTTCGGGCGACTCATCGAAGAGAGTCATTCCGCGACCGTCTCGATCCTCGACCTGGACGACCAGCCGGAAACGGATGCGGCATTGACGCAAGCGCTCGCGGCGGCCGGCATTCCGCTCGATCCAGCCCCATACGCGCTCTCGAGCGAAGATGCCTTCTGACACCGTCGTCGCGATCTCGCCGTTCGACGCGGCGCCGGCGTCACCAGCGCGTCCTGGACCTGACTTGTCGATCGTCATCCCGGCGATGAACGAGAAGGAGAACCTCGAACTCCTTCTGCCCGCGCTCAAAGAGGTGATCTCCGGTCTCGGTATCGATGCCGAGATCATCGTCGCCGACGGAGGATCTACCGATGGGACGCCCGATGCCGCGGCGACCCGCGGCGCCCGGGTCGTTCCGCAAATCGAGAGGGGTTATGGCGGAGCATTGCTGGCCGGTTTTGCGGCGAGCCGTGCGCCGTACGTCATCACGATGGACGCCGATCTCTCGCATCGGCCGGTCGTCCTGGAAGAGCTCTGGAGGCATCGCCACGACGGCGATGTCGTGATCGCCTCGCGCTATGTCCCTTCGGGAGAAGCCGACGTCGGGGGATTCCGTCGGTTGTTGAGCCGCGTCTTGAACGTCACGTATTCCCGGGCCCTTTCTCTGCCCGTCAAGGATCTGTCCAGCGGTTTCCGCCTCTACCGCCGGAACATCCTGCAGGGGATTCTGCTGCAGTCCCGGGATTTCGACGCGCTGGAAGAGATCCTGATCCGGATCCATGCGGATGGATGGCAAGTTCACGAAGTCCCCTTCCGGTACATGTCCCGGGGATCCGGCAAATCGCACGCGCGGTTGCTGAAGTTCGGCTGGTCCTATCTGAAGACGCTCGTGCGAATGTGGCAACTCCGGAATTCGGTCGCGTCGGCAGACTACGACTATCGCGCTTTCGACAGCCCGATCTGGCTGCAGCGTTACTGGCAGCGAAAACGTCACGAGATCGTCCTCGACTTCGTTCGGGGAAAGAAAGCGATTCTGGACATCGGATGCGGGACCAGCCGCATCATCGTCGACCTGCCGGCCGCGGTGGGGCTCGACGTCGCCTTTCGGAAGCTGCGCTGGTTGCGGCCCCTGCATCGCCGCGTCGTTCAGGCTACCTGCGATACCTTGCCGTTCCCGGATGACAGTTTCGACGCCGTCATCAACTCGGAAGTGATCGAGCACGTAGCGGACGACGCCGCCATTCTCGGCGAGATGTACCGGATCCTGCGACCCGGTGGGACACTCGTCCTCGG
>QHVV01000041.1:8513-8938 GCA_003222385.1 Acidobacteriota bacterium | reverse complement strand
GGCGCGGTCGCCGACCCCGTTGAGCGGCCTGGGCATGCGGACGGCCGTCCTGCTGTCTGCCGCCTGCACGGCCTACCTGCTTCACGTCATTTATGCGGTGTTCGTGTCGCGCCATCTGTTCGGCGACGCGTCGTGGTTCCTGCTCAAAATGTTGAGCGAGAACCATGTCGCTCACTGGTACACGGACTACCGGGATTTCTACGTCGGACGATACGGTGCCTTCGTCTTCCAGGACTACCCGACGCTTTTCTTGTCGCGCCTGGGTATTACCAGCCTCGCGACGCTTTCGGCGATCTATGGCATCACGTTGTTTGCGTTCAAGCCTCTGAGCCTCGTTCTCTGCTATCGCTTCAGCAAGGACAAGCGAGCGGTCGTCTTCCCGCTGCTCACCCTGTTCGCCGGCTCGATCAATTCGGAGGCGTACA
>QHVV01000041.1:4215-8482 GCA_003222385.1 Acidobacteriota bacterium | reverse complement strand
GCGCTGTTCTGGCCGGCCCTGATCATTCTGCTCGACGCCGACTCGATCTCCGGAACGACGCTGGCAACCCTCGCGGTGCTCTCCGCTCCTCTGATTCTCTGTTACGAATCGATGGCGGTCTATGGCGTCATCCTGGCCGCTGCCTGTCTTTTCCGGTCTCGCGGGGTCGGTCGCCCGAAAGGCGAACTCGTTGCCTGTTGGATCCTCTGCGGTTGGTATCTTCTCGGCGTCGTCTGTGCCCTGCTTTCCATTCTCAACCCCCGCGACCAGGTCAATCGCAGCGGATTTCTGAAGGGGATCTTCCTTCTGCTTCGATACGGAAACGTCGCCGCCTGGGTGTCCTGGATCCTTCTTGGCGTCGTGGCCGTCGTCCTGCTTGCTCGCATCCGACGGAACAAAGAGCTCCGCCGGCTCGTCGCTCTCAGCGCCGCGCTCGCATCGTTGATCTTGCTGCAGATCCTGGCTTTTCCGGCCCAGACGAGCTTTGGATTCCAGTTCATGGCTCGCAGCATGAACGTGATCGTGCCGCTCCTCGTCGTACCTCTATACCTCCTATGGCATTTCGGTCGCCTGAAGATCGATCCGGTCCAGTTCCGGGCGGTATTCGCCATCACCGCCTGCCTCGGAATCAGTCAGGGCGCGTGGAACGTCCTGGCTTCGACTCAATGGTCGAACATGTTGACTCTGATGCGCACGGAGGTCCGGTCCAGCTCCGGCGCAATTCCCCTCGAAAGATCGGTCATGTTCCGACGGAGCGTCGGCGGCGCTCCGATCCGCAGACTCAACGGGGACTGGCCGCTCCTGCCGCTCTCCATCATCCTGGCGGATGCGGGGGACGTGAGCGCGATGATCGACCCCGGACCCAAACCCTTCCGCCCGTTCGATCCCTACATTGCCGACAGCCTGCCGGCGTTGCAACGTTACGGCGTTCATTACGACAGGTATCTACAGGCTCTCCGGATGAGCGAACGAGCGAATGAGTCGAAAGCTCAGCCGGAGCCGAAACGCAATGCGTCGAACGGCAGTCATTGAGCGCCTTCCGCGGCTCGCGTAAACTGCCCGGGATTTTCCGCGTTGGGACGCTCGGGGGACTCGTGACCGTGAAGAAATCGGCCGAGGAAGAGAGCGGGGATGCGCCCGACGCGCGACGCTGCGGCGAGGCGGAAGCCGAGCTCATGGACTTGAAGCTGCGCCTGAAAGAGAGTCTCACCAGGGAGGCCCGGCTCGTCGAGCGCACCGTGCAGGCGGAGGAGGTCCTCGAGGCCGCGCTCGCCACCGAGCACGAGCTGCGGCTTCAGATAGGCCGTTATGCCGACTTTCACCGCGCGGTCTCCCACTCCCGCGCCTGGAGGTGGGTCCAGTTTCTCCGTCGTCTCGTGGGGAGAGAGTGGTGAACGAGAGCTGGAGGATCGCCTACCTGGAGGCGCGCGTCGCGTCCCTGGAGAAGAGGCTCTCCGAGCGGTCGGCGACGCTTCGAATCTTTACCCGGCAGGCGTGCGACGAGGACGTCATCAATGCGTCGCGGACCGCCCTGGGGCTTCCTCCGCTGCCGCGCGCCGGCTTCGGGCTGCGCGGCTGGAAGGAGACGACGACCCTCGCGCCGGCGGAGGTCGAGGTGACCATGCGCGAGCTGTGGCGCTCGGTCACGCCGCCCCATCTGGACGACGACGAATGATCCCGAGAAAAGCGACGCTCATCGTGCTCGCCTGGAACCGCTGGGACCTGACCCGGCGTTGCCTGGATTCCCTCGAGACGACCGACCGGACCGGCGCGGAGGTGATCGTCGTCGACAACGGTTCGACGGACGAGACTCCCGGCGGGCTCTCCGGCTACGCGTGGGTGCGCGTCATCCGGAACCCGAAGAACCTCGGTTTCGTGCGCGGCAACAACGCCGGAATCGCGGCGGCCGACCCGGGATCCGACGTCGTCCTCTTGAACAACGACGTCGAGATCCGGCAGACCGACTGGCTGCAGCGTCTGCGCGAATGCGCGCACCAGACCCCCGGAGCCGGCATCGTCGGCTGCCGGCTCGTGCTCTCCGACGGCCGGCTTCTGCACGCGGGGACGTACATCCTTCCGGAGACGCTCTGGGGCCAGCAGATCGGCTCGCTCGAGAAAGACGTCGGGCAGTACACGAGCACGCGCGAGGTCGAGGGGATCGTGTTCGCCTGCGCGTACATCCGTCGCGAGGTCGTCACCGCGATCGGGCCGCTTTCGGAAGACTTCCAGTCCTACTTCGAGGACACGGACTACTGCCTGCGGGCGAGGCGCGCCGGCTTCAAGACCTTCGTGTGCGGGGAAGTCACGCTCGTCCACGACGAGCACGGTTCGACCGTGGGGGACGACGGCCGCTTCATGCGGATCTTCCAGGCGAGCCGCGCCGTCTTCCGGAAGAAGTGGGGAAGAGCTCTCGACGCTCGATACACGCGCGAGGTCCTCTGGCAGTCCATCATGAACTTCCCGACCGGTTACGCGATGAGCACGCGCGAGATCCTGCGCGCTCTCGACCGCCGCGGCGTTCGGGCCCGCTATCGCTACGTCTACGGGCCGGGCACGCCCTATCCTCCGGGGAGACGAATTCGTCCGGCGACTATCTGATGAACGTCATCGCGTCGCGCAACGGTGCCTCGCTGCCGTCGGTCGGCGTCGTCTACGGCCAGGGCGACGTCTTCCGGCGCAACCGGGCGCGCCGCAAAGTCGGGTTCACGATGCTCGAAGTGGATGGCTTTCCGTCCGAATGGGTCCGGCAGGCCAACCGCATGGACGAGGTCTGGGTGCCGAGCGAGTTCAACCGGCAGGGCTTCGTCGATTCCGGCGTCAAGCGGCCGATCCGCCGGATCCCGCTCGGCGTGGATCCGAACTACTTCCATCCCGGCATCCGCGGCGTTCCGAACCCCAACGGGGAGTTCGTGTTCCTGTCCAACTTCGAGTGGGGAGAGCGGAAGGAGCCGTGGCTGCTTCTGAGAGCGTTCAACGACGAGTTCACGGCGCGCGATCCGGTCCGGCTGGTCTGCAAGATCATCAACAAGGACCCGGAAGTTCACGTCCGGCGGGAGATCGCGAACCTGCGCCTGAAGGAGTCCGGCGGAAAGATCTCCTTCGTTTACAACCGCGAGTTCCCGTACTACCAGCTGGGTGCCTTCTACCGGTCCGCCGACTGCTTCATCTCCGCGGGGCGGGGGGAAGGCTGGGACATGCCTCTGATGGAGGCGATGGCGTGCGGGCTGCCTTCGATCGCCACGGACTGGGGCGCCCACACCGAGTTCGTGCACCAGGGGATCGCCTATCCGCTTCGCATCCGCAAGACGATCCCGGCGGTGGCCAAGTGCCCCTATTACGAGGGTTTCCGATGGGCGGACCCGGATCCCGAGCATCTGCGGGCTCTCCTGCGAGAGGTGTACGAGAACCGCGACGAAGCGCGGCGGCGCGGGGCGGCGGCGGCGCGGGAGATGGCGGAGCGGTGGACCTGGGACCACGTCGCCGGAAAGATCCTGGCGCGCCTGGAAGAGCTGGAGGCTTGATCGTAGGCTGCCAGGCGGTTCGCCCTCAGGGTTTGCGGAGCACGACCAGGTCCTGAAAGTTACCGACTCCCGCTTCGCGGTACTCGACGAGATCGAGAAACCGCGACCATTCCCGGACCGTGTATGCCTTCCTCTGAAACACCGCTCTGTAGTACTCGTCCGGCGCGACCCCATCCAGAGCGTGGTCGATCGTCGAGTCGACGATTTCTTCCGGAATGACGGACCGGAGCCCGAGCCGCTCGCGCAATCGCTCCGGTAGGTCCCTCGGCATGCGGCTGGGGAACGTGAAGAGCGCAGCGAACTCGCCGTGCACCGTCGCCAGGAGCAACCCGCCGGGCGCGAGGACTCTCTTCATCTCGCCGAGCCAGGCCTTCTGGGCGTCGCGCTCCAAATGGGTGAAGACCGAGTAGGCGACCACAAGATCGAAGTAGCCGTCCGGGAAGGGAAGAGGTGGGTAAGGTTCCGTTTTCTGGAAGCGACCTCGGGGAAACGCCCGCGCGCACCATTCTGTGGCCTCGCCATCGATGTCGGTTCCGTGCACTTCGGGGACCCGGCCATCCGCGAGGAAATGGGCCGTGACCCGCCCGCATCCGCATCCCCAATCGAGCATTCGGCGCACTCGACCGAATCCTCCGTGCCCCTCCACAGCGCCGGCCACGTCGGCGAAAGTCCTCTGCCCGTCGGCCTGGAAGAAGTCGACGTTGTCGCTCCCGGACACGCGCGCCATCAGCGCGGGGGGAGGGAGT
>QHVV01000041.1:0-4161 GCA_003222385.1 Acidobacteriota bacterium | reverse complement strand
AAGTCGGCGTTATCGCTGCCGGATACGCGCGCCATCAAAGGTTTCGGAGGGACCGGGCCCAGGGCATCGGCGTCCATTCTGAAGACTGTATGGAGACGACCGGCATCCCGGCCAGTTCTCAGCCCGACCGCTTCGAGGGTGCCGGAGTCCCCGTCCGGTCGATGCAGAAACGAGAAGCCCGACTGCCCCGCGTGGGGGATCCACGGAAACGCCCTGGCGATGCGGTCGAGCTCGAGTGCCGGTTCGCGGCCGACCGCGCGGCCATTGACGCGCAGTTCGATCTCCTCGAAGGGGCGGTCGATTCGAAACATCCACCCGACGATTCGGATGGCGTCGCCCTCGGCCTTGACCACGTCGAAGTAGCCGCGGGTGATCTTTCGCCGGTTATAGCGCATGCAGACCCCCGGGCCGCGCCATCTCAGAGAGCTTCATCGAACTTCCATCGGCACAGTCACGATCGCGCCGCCGCGCGGCTCGAACCAGTCGACCTGCTCGAAGACGAGATCGTACTGGAGGAGGTAACGCCCCGGCTGATCAGGCGCTTTCAAAGGCACGGAAAGCGTGACGAGTTCTCCCGGCTCGACCCGCCGGTTCGGGATTGCCCGACCGCCATCGCGGATGAACGGGAGTCCGGGATCCTGCGGCCTCCAGTGGTACCCGAGGTGGACAGCGGTCGGCCAGGGACACGGGCCCTCGTTCCGGAACGAGACCGTCGCCCGCGAGGCGCGCCCGCGGGGAATGCCTGTCGGATGCGGACCGATCGTCCAGCCGACTCGAAAAGCTTCGCGCGGCAGTGGAATTCCGTCGCCTCTTTTCAGAAACTGCTGAACGTCGATCGGCAAGCGCGCGTAGACACCAAATGGCTCGACGAAGAGCCGGCGATAGGGAAGGCGCTGCTCCCGGAGATACGCGTCCAAGCACCGGTCGCGGTCTCCCCGAAAGACGGCCCCCGAGGCCCGGTCGCTCTCGACTTCCTGCAAGTAAGGCGGATAGCGGACGAGATCGTCTCCCGGAATCGGGGACGCGATGATTTCCTCGTTCGACTCGAAGGTCAGTCGATAAGCCGTCCAGTAGTCCGTATAGACGTGACGCACGTGCTCCTTCCGGAGAGCGTTCTCGAGAGGGACAAGGCTGGCAGTCACCTCCCCGGCGGTGTTCTCGAGGTGGCGGTGTTGGACCGCCATGTCGGCGCCATGGGCGAAGACGAGAACGCCTCCGAACGCAATGGCCGGAATTCGACCCGTTTTCCGCCGGCTCCATCGTTCGAACCCGAGGCCCAGGAGCGGTGGGATCAAAACGTAATAAGGGAACAGGACGCGGGGCTCGCTCGGGACGTAACGCGTCGACCAGATGACGGTCAGAACGAGTGCGATGAAGCAGAGAAGAAAAAGGAGAGGAACGCGTTGACCGCCGAGAGCTCGCCGCACGGCGGTAACCAGCAGGACGAGGAGAACGAGCGAGATCAGGAGGGAGGAGTAGGGAAAGGTATCCCACGACGTCCCGACCCGGAGCCGCGCGCCGCCGGCGAGCAGGGGCAACGAGTGGCGGAACACCTCGGAGAGATTGTGGAGCGCCCCTGTCGCGTCGACCGGGCCGAGCTCCGGGCTGGCGAGGCTCGCCCATCGGTGGCGGAGGTTCCATACCGTCCAGGGAGCGCTTCCGAGGACGAATCCGCCGAGGAGGTATGCCGCGTTGCCAGACAGGGACCGAGGTCGTTTCCGGATGAGGAGCCAGCCGACGGCAGTCACCGATATGGCGGGCGTGATCGGGTTCAACCACCAGCCGAGACCAATGGCGAAGCCCAGGCCGGCAGTGAGAAGTCGCAGCTCGCGCTTCTCTGGCAGGGCCTTTTCGATGCGGAGACAGAGGATCAGGACGGCGATGGTGAAGAGATCGAAAGCGTCGTAATGACCGTCGGACGTCAGACCTTTGTAAAGAAAGAAGAAGGGCGGAAACGCAAGATACGCGAGCGCCAGGATGGCAGCGAACCTCCCGAAAGCCTCGCGGGTGAGGACGTAGACGCCGATCAGGATGAGAAGCACCAGGCCACCCATGGCGATTCGATAGGAGGAAGACGACTCGCCGAGGAGAAGGAACACAGCGGCGACGTAGTGCGGCTCCACGGAGCCCGCATACGCGGAACCGTAGTAGAAAACGGGATGTTCACCTCTCTCCAGGATGTGCTTCGCCATCAGGCAGACGATCGCCTGATCGGAGCTCAGGGGAATGCGCTTTGTCGAGACGAGCCACCATTGGACGGCGATGGAAAGAAGGAGGAGTGCGGCGACCCAGATGCTCTCGGAGCTTCGCCGGTTCTCGGTTCTGCGTGGGGTCGAGGAGTGAACGGAAAGCTCGGGTCTCGAAGTCTCAGCCGCTCTCTTCAGCGATGGACTCCTCGGCCACGCGTCCCATTCCGAATAACCATGAAGAGTGGCGGATCGCCTGCGGTCTTCATCTCCAGGAGCTCTCGCCCGGTCGATTCATCGAACGCGCGCGCGGAAATCTCCATCGGCATAGGATCGTAGCGTAGCGTAGCGGAGGGCAGATGAATTCGGTCCCGGGCCGTATCAGTGGCGAGGGGATTTCATGAAGCGCCTCTCGCGGACATTTCTCGCTTCCCTCGCGGCTCTGGCGGGGCTTTCGGGATTGGCCCGCGCCGACGGTGAGCTCGACCCGGCTTTTGGAATCGGGGGGAAGGTCACGACGGCCTTCGGTGTGCCCGCGGCGACCGCGACGAGCGTTGTCGACGAAACAGCCAATATCGATTTCGCGCTGGCGCGGTACAACGCGGACGGTTCCCTCGACAATTCATTCGGTATCGGCGGCAGGGTGAGGACCGACTTCTTCGGCTTGGACGACGTGGCGAACGCGGTTGCTCGCCAGGCGGATGGAAAGATCATCGCGGCCGGAACGGCGCGAGTCGGTTTCGACCTGAGGATTGCTCTCGCGCGATACAACGTCGATGGCAGTCTCGATTCGACATTCGACGGCGACGGCAAGGCGGTCACTCCCGACGCGAGCGGCGTTGCATACGGAGTCGTGGTCCAACCCGACGGCAAGATCGTCGTCGCGGGTTCAAACTTCGCCCTGGTGCGTTTCAACGTGGACGGCAGCCTCGACACCGGTTTCGGCAAAGGAGGAGAATTCGCGATCCGCGGCTTCGGGGCGACGGCGATGACGCTTCAGCTCGATGGCAAGATCGTGGTAGCGGGGTCCATCAATTCGAGCGGAACCGGCGACGATCTCGCCGTGGTCCGCGTGAACAGCGACGGGTCACTGGACAAGACCTTCGGCTCAGCCGGGATCGTTACGACCGACTTCTTCGGTAGCGGCGACGTGGCCTGGGCGGTCACGTTGCAGCCGAATGGAAGGATCGTGGCCGGGGGATATGCCGCCGATTCCCTTTCGACCGGACCGCACTTCGGCGTGGCGCGCTACGACGCCGACGGATCTCCAGATCTGACGTTCGACGGAAATGGACGGACGTCGACGGACTTTCCGGGGTTCGATGAAGTCGCGTTCGGGGTCGCCGTGCAAGGGGATGGAAAAATTCTCGCCGCGGGTCGCGCGTTCGGGACGGCCGATTACGACTTCGCAATTGTCCGGTACACGCCGGACGGCGCCGAGGATCCGGGCTTCGGTCTATCGGGCCGCGTCACGACCGATTTCTTCGGCAGGAACGACGGGATTCGGGGAATTCTGATTCAACTCGACGGCAAGATCATCGCGGCGGGCGGTGCTCAGGACGAGACCACCGGCTACTTTGCGCTTGCGCGGTATTTGAGCAGCCCTTCCGCTCCGACGGGCTGTCCCCACTCCGCCGGATTTTGGAAGAAGCACCGGGAGTTGTGGCCAGTGACGTCGCTCACGCTCGGTGCCCAGCCCTATTCGGGAAACGAGCTCCTGCTGATCCTCTCGAGACCGCCGAAAGGAGATGCGAGCATTCTCCTGGCACGCGATCTGATCGCCGCGAAATTCAATGTGGTAGGCGGAGCCAGCTCGTCCGAAATGATCGCCGACATCGCCTCAGCCGACGAGCTCCTTGGGGCGTACGCCGGCAAGGTTCCGTACCAGATAAGGCCGACATCACCTGCAGGACGCGCAATGGTCCTTCTTGCCGGCGACCTCGCGTCCCGCAACAACCGTCGTTCGGACCCGAGT
>QHVV01000009.1 GCA_003222385.1 Acidobacteriota bacterium | reverse complement strand
GGCCTCCCGGGGCGGGCGCACCTTTTCGTCCGGGATGGTCGCCAGCGGGCTCTCGGGAAGCTGAAGCAGCGACAGGAAGTCCTTCTTGGACGGGTCGACGTAGATCAGGCCCGTCAGGAACTCCTGCTTCACCTGGCCCTCGTGGAGCAGCCCCAGGGCCTTCATCCGGTCGGTCGCGTCGTAGTCCTCGCGCAGCTTGCGCAGGCGGATGTGCGAGCCGTCGTGGAGCGTGACGTCCTGTGTCGTGCCGGGGTCGTAGTCCACCTGGATCTCCTCGAAGAACGGAACGAAGCCGATCTCCTGGATCGGGATCTCGTGATCCTTGGCCCACTTGTACGACTTGGTCGAGTCCTCGTGGTTGTTGAAGGTCACGCAGGGCGAGATGACGTCCAAGAGCGCTGTCCCGCGGTGCGCGATCGCCCCCTTGATGAGCGCGAGCAGCTGTTTCATGTCGCCCGAGAACGATCGCGCGACGTAGCCGCAGCCGAGCTCGATCGCGAGCGCGCAGAGGTCCATCGCCGGGAGATCGTTGACGACGCCGGTCTTGAGCCTGGAGCCGAGGTCCGCCGTGGCGGAGAACTGGCCTTTCGTCAGCCCGTAAACGCCGTTGTTCTCGACGATGTAGATCATCGGCAGATTCCGGCGAAGCAGGTGCACGAACTGGCCGGCGCCGATGGAAGCCGTGTCGCCGTCGCCGGAGACGCCGATGTAGAGGAGGTTGGGGTTGGCGAGAGCGGAGCCGGTCGCAATGGACGGCATCCGGCCGTGCACGGCGTTGAATCCGTGGCCCTTGTCCACGAAATACGCCGTCGTCTTCGAAGAACAGCCGATACCCGACATCTTCGCGACCCGGTGCGGCTCGACTCCCATCTCGTAGAAAGCCTGGGTGATCTGCCGGGTGATGACGTCGTGGCCGCATCCGACGCAGAGCGTCGACTTCAAGCCGCCGTACTCCTTGACGGTCAGCCCGCGGCGGTTCGTCGGGGGGGCTTTGGGCTCCGCGACGGAAGACATCAGTTCTTCTCCCCGGCTTCGACGCCCTCGACCACCGTTTCCGCGTCGAGGGGGAAGCCGTCGTAGTGCCGGATGGAGCGCAGCTTGCCGCAATCTTCCCGGACCTCGAGGGTCAGGAGCTCGTACATCTGGCGGTCCCTGTTCTGGTCGACGACGTAGACACGCTCGTGACCCGCGACGAACTCCGCCGCGTCGGGGGTGAATGGCAGCGCGCGCAGACGGAGATAGTCGGTCTCGAGGCCGCGCTTGCGCAGGATCACGCGCGCCTCCTCGACCGCGAAGTCCGAGGAGCCGTATGCGATCAGTCCGACCGGCGAGCCCGAGCCGTTCGAGACGATCGGCCGCGGAACATGTGCCTTCGCCGTCTCGAATTTCCGCGCGAGCCGGTCCATGTTGTTCTTGTAGTCGTCGGGGCGCTCCGAGTAGGTCGCGCGCTCGGTATGGCCCGAGCCCCGCGTGAAGTAGGCGGCGAGGGGATGCTCGGTCGTTCCCGGCAGCGTGCGCCACGGGATCCCGTCCCCGTCCACGTCCTTGTATCTCTCGAAAGCCCCGAACTTCTTCACGTGCCGATCGATGTCCCCGCTCGTCCGCAGCACCTTGCCGCGATCGAACGGCTTCTCCGGATAGGGGAAGGGATCGCTCATCCAGTTGTTCATCCCGAGGTCGAGGTCCATCATCACGAAGACCGGCGTCTGGAAGCGCTCCGCCAGGTTGAACGCCTCGCCCGCCATCTCGGAGCACTCCTGGACGCTTCCCGGGATGAGCAGGATGTGGCGCGCGTCGCCGTGCGACAGGTTGTACGTCGAGACGATGTCCCCCTGCATCGTCCGCGTCGGCAGGCCGGTCGAGGGGCCGACGCGCTGGACATCGAAGATGACCGCGGGGATCTCGGCGTAGTAGCCGAGCCCGGTGAACTCCGACATGAGCGAGATCCCGGGGCCCGAAGTCGTCGTCATGGCGCGGGCGCCGGCCCACGCGGCGCCGAGCACCATCCCGATCGCGGCCAGCTCGTCCTCCGCCTGCACGATCGCGAACGTGGGCTTGCCGGTCTCCGGATCGATGCGGAAGCGGCGGCAGTAGTCGGTGAACGACTCCGCGAGCGCGGACGAAGGGGTGATCGGGTACCAAGTTACCACGGTAACACCCGCCAGCACGCAGCCGATCGCGGCCGCGGCATTGCCGTCGATGATGATCTTGCCCGCGGTCGAGTTCATCCGCTCGAGGCGAAACGGGTCCGCCTTCTTCAGGTTCTTCCCCGCCCAGTCGAAGCCGCCGCGGATCGCTTTCAGGTTGATCTCGATCGCCTTCGCCTTGTTCTTGAACTGCTTCTCGACGGCGCGCTCCACCTCGGCCATGTCGATCCCGAGGAGCCATGCGGCGACTCCGACGTAGATCATGTTGACTGCGAGCCGCCGGAGCTTGCCGTCTTGGACGAGCTCCAGGACGAGCTTCTGGAACGGGACCGCGTAGAAGTGCACGTCGTTCCGGAGGCCGTCGAGCTTCAGGCTCTCTTCGTAGATCACGGCCGCTCCGGAGTGGACCGTCCGGACGTCTTCGTGCGCGGTCTCCGGGTTCATGCAGATGAGTACCCCGATGTCCCGGCGGCGCGCGATGAAGCCCTCTTTGGACGCGCGGATCGTGAACCAGGTCGGCAGGCCCTGGATGTTGGAAGGGAAGAGGTTCTTTCCGGACACGGGGATCCCCATCTGGAAGATCGACCGCATCAGGATGTTGTTCGAAGACATGCTTCCCGAGCCGTTGGCTGTCGCGACGTGAATCGAAAAGTCGTTGACCACCGCGGGTCCGGCCTGCGCGGGAAGCGGTGCCTTCTCTTCGAGGATCGCCGTGGACATGTGTCTCCTTTGTCGACGTTTGCGCTGCGCCGGAGCCAGAAATCATAGCAGAGCAAACAATAGAATCCGATCGGAGGATCGATGAGAGATATCTGCGCGAGAGCGATCGCGGGTGCCCTCCTGGCCGGGTCCGCCGCGCTCGCCGGTGCCGCGGGAAGACCCTTCCGGTTCGAGGAGCTCGCGAAGGTCGAACGCATCGGAGGTTTCGACGTGTCGCCCGACGGAAACTGGATCGCATACGCGGTCGGAACTCCGGTCATCGCGGAAAACCGGACGCGCTCGGCCGTGTGGATCGCCCCGGCCAGGAGCGGCGCGCCGCGCCGGCTCACGACGGGCGACAAGCGCGACTCGGACCCGGCGTTTTCTCCGGACGGCCTGCGGATCGCGTTCCTCTCGAACCGCGACGGAACTTCGCAGATCTGGATGGTCGACCTCGCCGGCGGCGAGCCGTCCAAGGCGACGTCCTTTCCGACCGAGGTCAGCGGTTTCAAGTGGTCGCCGGACGGCAGATGGTTCCTGATCACGTCCGACGTGTTCCCCGACTGCGCCGACGCCGGATGCCTGGAGCGGAAATCGAAGGAGCGGGAGAAGTCCCCGACGAAAGCGCGCGTCGCCGAGCGCCTCCTCTTCCGTCACTGGGACTCGTGGAAGGAAGGGCTTCGGACGCACGTCTGGAAGCTGCCGGTTTCCGGAGGGGCCGGCGTGGACCTGACTCCCGGCGACCGCGATGCGCCGCCGTTCGACGTGGGAGGCGCGCTCGACTTCGACGTGTCGCCCGACGGCCGCGACTTCGTCTACGCGTCGAACGCCGACAAGGTGGAGGCTCTCTCGACGAACGCCGACCTGTGGATCCGGCCGTTCTCGGGCGGCGGAGACGCGAGAAACCTGACCGCGTCGAACCGGGCGTTCGACGGGTCTCCGCGGTTTTCCCCGGACGGGAAGTGGATCGCCTACCGCTCGCAGAAGAAGCCGGGGTTCGAGTCCGACCTCTTCCGCCTCTCCCTCTACGACCGCGCGACCGGCGCGACGCGCGACTTGACCTCGGGTTTCGACGACTGGGTGGACGACTTCCGCTGGGCGCCCGATTCGAAGTCGCTCTTCTTCGTGACGGAGCGGAAGGGGCACGGCGCCGTCTACCGCGTCGGGATCGACGGCGGACTGCCCCGGGAAGTCTGGCGAGGAGGAACGCCTTCACAGATTGCGGTCTCGCCCGACGGCTCCGAGGTCTTCCTGGCGGCGAGCACCCTCTCTCGTCCCGCGGAGATCCTGGCGGCCCGCGCGTCCGGTGCGCCCGTCGCGGCGGCCAGGCCCGTCGCTCGCGCGAACGACGGTCTTCTGGCGCAGGTCGAGCTCGGCGCCGTTTCGGAGCGGTGGACGAAGTCGGCCGACGGCCGCGACCTGCACGCCTGGCTCGTCAAGCCGCCGGGGTTCGACTCGAGCCGGAAGTATCCGGCGGTCTTTCTGATCCACGGTGGACCGCAGGGCGCCTGGAACGACGCCTGGTCGTTCCGCTGGAACCCGCAGGTGTTCGCCGCCTACGGCTACGTGGTTTATGCGGCAAATCCACGCGGCTCGACCGGGTTTGGCCAGAAGTTCGTGGACGAGATCAGCCGCGACTGGGGAGGCCGCGTGTACGACGACCTGATGCGGCAGGCCGATGACTTGGAATCCCTCCCATTCGTGGACCGCGCGAAGATCGGCGCGGCCGGCGCGTCCTACGGCGGCTACATGATCGCGTGGATTCTGGGTCACACCGACCGCTTCAAGGCGCTCGTCTGCCACGACGGCGTCGTCGAGACACGCTCGGCGGCATACGAGACCGAGGAGCTCTGGTTCCCGACCTGGGAGTTCGGGGGCTGGCCGTGGGAGTCGGACCTCTACGAGAAGTGGAACCCGATGAATTTCGCGGCGAACTTCAAGACGCCGACCCTCGTCGTGACGAGCGAGAAGGACTTCCGCGTACCGTTCGGGCAGGGCCTCGGACTCTTCACGGCGCTCCAGGTGCGCGGGGTCCCGTCGAAGCTCCTGACCTTCTCCGACGAGGGCCACTGGGTCCTGAAGCCCGGCAACTCCCGGGTGTGGCACGCCGTCGTGATGGAGTGGCTCTCGCGCTGGCTGGGCGGCGCGAAGCCCGACGAGGAGGCGCTGTCGGCCGTCTACAGCATCACGAAGTAGGCGGGGACAGGCTCCGGGGGCCTGCCCCCGCAAGGACTACGAGTTGATGTCCTTCCCCGAGTCGAGCCGCTCGACTAAGCCCTGCAGGTACTGTTTCTGCTGCTCCGGAGCCAGGGACAGCGCCTCCTTCACGTTCTTCGCGGCGTCCTTGTACTTTCCGGCGGCCGACTGCGCGCGCGCGAGGCCGATGTAGACGAACCACAACTTCGGATTCTTGCGGGCGTTTCTCTCGAAGATCTTCGTCGCCTCCGCCATCTTCTTCTCGGCTAAGAGCTGCCGGCCGTAATTGTGGATCTGGAGGGGTGTGGCCACGTCGAGCGCTTTCTGCTTGAGGGCGTCAGCCTCCGCCGTCTTGCCCGTGGCGCGCAGCAGGTTGGACTTCGTGTCGAGGTTCTCGAACCGCTCCTCGTTCTGGATCGAGCGGTCGGCCCACTTCAGAGCCTCCTCGTAGTCCGTCTTGTTCTCGACGCAGTAGGTCGCGGCGTCGTTCCAGCCGACCCAGTTGAAAGCCTGGAGACCGCGGAGTTGCTCGCGAAGGCTCGCCAGGGTGACTTGGGGAACGTCCACGGAGACTTTGAAGGGCACGGCGAGCTTCTCCCACCTGAGCGTCGCGACCGCCGAGTCGGGCTGAAGGTCCTCGAAGTCGTAGATCAGTGAGTCATGCATGTCGGCCGGGACCGGTTTGACCGTCACGCGGAGCGCGTCTTCCTTCTCGTCGTAGGTGAAGCTTCCCCACGAGGTCGAGTTCTTCGAGAAAATGACCGTCCAGGACGTCTCGGTCGGGAGCATGTGGAGGCCGTAGGAACCCCTGGCAAGAGGCTTTCCTTCGATCTTGACCGGATCGGTGAACGTGATGACCGTGTTCTCGTTGGCGCCGGCCCGCCAGACCTTGCCGAACGGCACGAGCTCGCCCCAGACTTTCCGGCCGCGGACCTGCGGGCGGTGGTAGTCGATCGTCACGCTGGTTAAGCCGAGCCTCTGCGAGACGGACGCGCGCTGACTGGCGAGGGGCAGGTCGAGGACGAAGGACTGGTTCTGATTCTGCGCGAGGGCGGCGCCGGCGTGCAACAGCGACGCCGCGACGAGGGCGGGAGCGATCGAGGCGAGTCTTCGGGATGCCATGCGGACCTCCTGGTTTTTTGAACTGATACGGAATACGCCCGGCCCGGGTTCACACCATCGTGTAGGTCCAGACGGGGCCGTTCGGCAAGGCCGACGGGACGGACTCCGTCCGGGAGCGGATCGGAAACGCTTTTCGGGGGAGGAAGACGAAAGGGGTCAATCCGCCGGGACGCAGCGGCCGGAGGCCCAGTCGCGCAGGGACGACACCTCCTCGGCGCGGACGACCGAGAGCGGACGCGTCGAGCGCAGCGCGACCAGGATGCCGGCCTCGTCCAGCGGGAGGCCCGAGCCCCGCGCCTCGTAGAGCGCGGAGACGACGGCCTGCTCGATCTCGGCGCCCGAGAACCCAGCGGAGGAGTCGGCGAGGCGCGCGAGGTCTTGAGCGGGGGACGTCCAAGCGTCGAGAGTCTAGCCGGTAGACTGGATTCCGTGGACCCGCGCCGCGTCGTCTCGCTCTGTCCTTCGATCACCGAGACGCTCGTCGCGATCGGCGGTCTCTCCCGACTCGTGGCCGCCACGCGGTACTGCGTCCGCCCGCAGGGACTCCTGTGGGGGCTGCCGAGGATCGGGGGCACCAAGAACCCCGACGTCGCCCGGATCAAAGACCTCGCTCCGGATCTCGTCTTTGCCAACCGGGAAGAGAACCGCCGCGAGGACGTCGAGGAGCTTCGCGCCGCGGGGATCGAGGTGGATGTCTCCTTCCCGCGGAAAGTGGCGGAGGTCCCCGAGGCGATCCGCGGCTGGGGCCGGCGGCTCGGCGAAGAGCGGGCGGCCGACGCGCTCGCTTCGCGGATCGAGACGGAGCTCGCCGCGCTCGCGCGGGAGCGGCCTGCTGGCGCTTTCCTCTACGCGTACTGGATCTGGCGGAATCCGTGGATGACGGTCTCCGGCGACACGTACGTCTCCGATCTTCTCGCGCTCGCGGGAGGCGTGAACGTCTTCGCCGGCGAGGCCGACCGGTATCCGGTCGCGCGGCCCGAGGAATCGCTCGCCCTGGGTGCCGGGATCCATTTCTTTCCGAGCGAGCCGTATCCCTTCCGGGAGGAGAAGCACGGCCGCGAGGTCGCGGAAATCTTCGGCGAGGCCCCCCGCCGGCTCTTCGTCGCCGGCGACGACCTCTCCTGGCACGGCTTCCGGACCCTGGAAGGTCTGAGCGCCGTGAAGAAGCTGCGGGTGTACGCGGAGGAGCTTCCTAGCCCCGCCGGTTCAGCAGGTCCAGGAACTCTTCGCGCACCGGCCGGTTGAAGAAGATCCCGCGGATCGCGGACGTCACCGTCAGCGCGCCCGGCTTCTTGACCCCCCGCATCTCGACGCACAGGTGCCGCGCTTCGACGACCACCATGACTCCCTGCGGCGCGAGCTTCTCCGCCATGAAGCCGGCCACCTGCTCGGTCAGCCTCTCCTGGAGCTGCGGCCGGCAGGCGTAGAACTCCAGGATCCTCGGCATCTTCGACAGACCGACGATCCGTTCGTTCGGGATGTACGCGATGTGCGCGTGGCCGTAGAACGGGACGAAGTGGTGAGCGCACATGGAGTAGAACGGGATGTCTTTCTCCATGACCATCGCTGTGTATCGCTCTTCGTTGGGGAAGACCGTGACCCTGGGCTCCGCCCCCTCCGAGAGGCCGTGGAACATTTCGAGATACATCGTCGCGACGCGGGTATCGGTGTCCTTCAAGTTGGGGTCGGAAGGGTCGAGACCCAGGGTTTCCAGGATCCCGCGCATGTGCTTCGCGATGACCGCGAGCTTCCGAGCGTCCACGGCGGTATCCCGTCGCCCCAGGCGTTCGGCTTCCGCGATCTCGGTCTCTTCGATGGGCGGATGGGCCATGGCTCGACTCTCTCTCAGGCCGCGCGGGCCTTCTCGAGAAGCGCCGCGATGTCACGCGCGACCGGCACGTCGCTCTTCACGATGTCCAGGATCTTTCCGTCTTTTCCGATGACGAACGCCGTCCGAGCGGCCATCCCCCGGTCTTCGAGAAAGACACCGTACTTCTTCGCGACTTCCCCCTTCGGATGGAAGTCGGAGAGCAGCGGATAGGAAATCCCGAATTTCTCGGCGAACGCCCGGTGGCTCCAGAGCGAGTCCACCGAAACGCCCAGCACCGCGACGTCGTCCGAGGCCAGCCCGGGGGCGAGCTGCGCGCACTCGCGATTCTCGGCCGAGCAGACCGGCGAGAAATCCAGGGGATAGAAGAGCAGGACGACGTTCTTCTTCCCGCGGTAGTCCGACAGCGACACCTTGTCCCCGACCGTCGCGGGCAGGGTGAAGTCAGGGGCCATGTCTCCCACGCGAAGCTCGGGCATCGAGTCTCCTTCGATCGGATTGTAGCGAAGGGCGTGCCCGCTCAGCGGATCGTCTTCCGGAAGGCGCGGGTCGAGCCGAGCACGAGGAGGACCGCGAGAGCGATCAGGGCGGCCACGCTCGGCCAGAGATCGAGAAAGCTCGCTCCCCGGATGATGATCCCGCGCGAGATCCGGATGAAGTGCGTCGCCGGGAGCACCTGCGCGATCACCCGGAGAGGAACCGGAAGCGAAGAGAGAGGAAAGATGTATCCCGAAAGCATGATCGACGGCAGCAGGAACATCTGGGTTCTCTGGATCGCCTCCATCTGGGTCTGCGACCACGACGAAACGACCAGGCCCAGAGAGAGGAGCGCGAAGAGATAGACGATGGAGAGGACGAGCAGCAGCGGGACGCTGCCATGGATCGGCACCCGGAAGACCGTGGTCATGAGAACGAGGATCAACAGGAGCTGCGCGAACGCCAGCGCGAGGTAGGGCAGGAGCTTGCCGAGCACGACCGCGACCGGGGAAGCCGGAGTCACCATGAGCTGCTCGAGCGTTCCCCTCTCCTTTTCCCGGACAATCGCGAAAGCCGCGAGGAGAGTCCCGGAGAACGTCAGCAGGATGGCGACGAGGCCCGGGATCAGCAGGTTCGCGCTGCGCGAGTCCGGGTTGAACAGGAGCAGCGGATGGACGCGGATCGACAACTTCTCGAAATTCGCGCCGGCGCCGAGCTCCCGGAGCGACTGCGCGAGGGCCACGCCGTTCGCCGCGCCCAGCGCCTGGGACGAGATCGAGGAGTCCGAACCGTCGATCAACACGAGGACGTCCGCGGGCCGTCCGGCGAGCCGGCGGCGCGCGTAGTCGGGCGGGATTTCGATCCCGACCGACGCTCGCCCGGCCACGATTTCCTCCCGCATCGCGGCGCGGGAGGTCGCGTAGCGGTCGACGTCGAAGAGGGACGTGTTGACGAACTCCGAGACGAGCCGCCGGCTCTCCTCCGTGCGGCTCTGGTCGAACACGACCGTGGGAACGTGGCGGACGTTGGTGTCGATCAACCCGAAGAGGACGAGCTGCATCGCCGGGACCATCAGCGCGAACTGGAGCGTCCCGCGGTCGCGAAGCATCTGCATCGCTTCCTTCCGGAGGACGGCGCGGAAGCCTCTCATCCGGACGCCGCCGCCTCGACCGGCGGCTCGACCGGGACATCTCCGCGCTTGGCGCGCTCGATCTCGGTCAGCCGCACGAAAACATCCTCCAGAGAGGCGTCGATCGGCCGGACGCGGACGGGAGCGCCGGCGGCCGCCTGGAGGTCGCGAGCGATCCGGTCGTCGGAGATCTCGGCGCGCAACAGGATGTGGAGCGAGTTCCCGAAAATCGTGAGGTCCACGACGGAGGGGAGCTCGCGGGCATGCTGCATCACGGCGGCGACCCCGGCTTCGCACTCCGCCTCGACTCTTCGAGTCCCGGAAGGCGTGACGTCCGGAAGGCGCGTCAGCTCCTTCGGATCCCCTTCGACCAGCATGCGCGAGAGATACAGGTATCCGACGCGGCCGCACCGCTCCGCCTCGTCCATGTAGTGCGTGCTGACGAGAAGCGTCACCCCTCGGGCGGCCAGCGTGAAAAGGAGGTTCCACAGCTCGCGCCGCGCCACCGGATCGATTCCCGCGGTCGGCTCGTCTAAGAACAGCACGCGGGGCTCGTGCATCAGGGCTGCGGCGAGCGCGAGGCGCTGCTTCCAGCCGCCCGAGAGCTGCGCGGCCAGCCGGTCGACGTACGGCCCGATCGACGTGAGCTGGATTGCCCAGTCGCGCCTTTCCGCGAGCCGCGGCCCTTCGAGACCGTAGACCTCGGCGAAGAACGTCAGGTTCTCCATCACCGTCAGATCCTCGTAGAGCGAGAACTTCTGCGGGACGTAGCCGATCCGCCGGCGGATCTCCTCGCCCTCTCTCGCGACGTCCAAACCGTCGACCCGGGCGGAGCCTTCTGTCGGAGCGAGGAGGCCGCAGAGGATGCGGATCATGGTGGACTTGCCGGAGCCGTTGGGTCCGAGGAGTCCGTAGATCTCGCCGCGCGGAACGGAGAGCGAGACCTTGTCGAGCGCTCGAACCTTCCCGAAGTCCCGCGAGACGCCGGAGACTTCGATGCCGAAGGCGGAGGTCTCCGCCATCAGGCTTCGAGGAGGATCATCGCCGCCATGCCCGGCTTCAGCTCGGGCGACGGGTCGATCGCGACTTTGACTCCGAAGACCTGGTCCATCCGCTGCTTGAGCGTCTGGACGTTGCGCGGCGTGTACTCTCCCTGCTCGCGGATCTCGACCACTTTTCCGGAGAACTCCCGGCGGGGAAAACTGTCGACGGTGATCGTGGCCTTCTGGCCGAGCCGGACGCGTCCCAGCGCGGGCTCCGGCACCCAGACCCGCACCCAGAGCTGGGAGGGTTCCAGGATTCGCGCGACCGGCTGGTTCGGGCCGACGAGATCCCCCGGGCGAAGGTCGATCGTCTCGATGATGCCGTCCGCGGGTGCCTTGACGACGGTCTCCTGGCTCTGGCGCAGGAGGAACGCGAGTCGCTGCTCCGCCTGGTCGAGCGCGGCCTCGGCCGCGTGAACGTCCTCGATCCGGCTGCCCCGCTCGAGCTCCCGATAGCTCTCGAGCGCCGTTTTCGCGGCGGTCGCGGCGTCGTCGTACTGCTGGCGCGGGATCAGGCCCTGGTCGAGGAGCGCTTTCAGGCGCCGCCGTTCCCGCTCCGCGTTGTCCGCCGTGGCCCGAGCGCGAACGACCTCCTCCCGGCGGGGCCCGGCGCGCGTCCGCTCGAGGTTGGCGCGAGCCTGATCGACCACCGCGCGCTGCTCGCGGATCTGGAGCGCGCCCAGATCGGTCTCGAACGTCACGACCGGCTGTCCGGCGCGGACTCGCGCTCCTTCGGCGACCAGGACCGCGGAGACTCTCCCTCCCACGAGCGAGCCGACCTCGGCGTCGCGGGCCTCGATCGATCCGGAGAGGACGAGCGGCTTTTCCCCGCGCGTCGACCGGAACGCCCAGAACGCGCCTCCCACCGCGACGATCAGGAGCGGGACCCACAAGAGGCGGCGTCTCTTCACGACGATTTCTTCCGCACAGCCGACCGGGAGGGGCGGATCGCGCCGCGCCGCCAGACTTCGACCACTGTCTCGACGTAACGGGGCAGAGCGACGGCGGGCTCGATCCGCACCACCCGGTGCAGGAAGACGTACGCGTGCAACTGTCCCAGAAACGCGAGCGCCGCCGCGCGCGGATCGCGCACCTCGAGCCGTCCGGACCGTGACGCGCGCCGGAAGTAGTCCTCCACGAGCGCGAGAGCGCGCGCCGGCGGAGAAGGGCGTTCCCGGGGGTCGAACGGCAGCGTCAGGGTTCGGGCTTCCTCCGCGGTGCGAGCGCGGAGCCAGCGCGCGATGTTCTCGCCCAGCTTCGATTCCAGGAACGGGACGATCGCGAGAGCCAGCCGGCGGAAGACCTCTCCGGGGTCGTCGCGCCCGCTCGCCCGGGAGAGAAATTCGATCGGGGGCAGATCGTCGGCCGGCGCCGACATCGCTGCGGAGAAGAGCGCTTCCTTGGTCGGGGCGTGGCGCAGCAGCGCGGAAGGGGAGAGCCCGACCTTCGCGCCGATCGCGGCGAGGGTGGTTCCGTCGAACCCGCGCTCGGAAAACGCCTCCCGCGCGGCATGCAGGATCTGATCCCGGCTGGCCTTGGCCCGGCGCCCCATATGTAAATAAGTATACGTTAATTTACAAATTCGTCCCGGGATCTCCCGGGCTCACAACGGCCGTTTCCGCCGCCGCAGCCAGGCGGCCAGCTCCCGGGCGCCCTTCGCGTTCAGTGTCGCGGCGGGCGTCACCCATCCCTTCCGGGCGATCCCGACCGCATACGCCGCGTTTCCGAGCTCCTTGATCGAGTGCGCGTCGGGACCCATCGAAAAGAGGACGCCCCGATCGACTCCCGACTTGCAGAGACGCCAGTCGAGGTCCAGGCGGTGCGGGGAGCCGTTGATCTCGATAGCGCAGCCGGAGCGGGCGGCCGCCGCCATCACGGCCTCCATGTCGGCGTCGATGCCTTTGCGGGTGAGCAGGAGGCGGCCGGTGGGATGACCGAGCACCGAGACGCGCGGGTTTTCGACCGCGCGGATCAGCCGGCGGGTCTGCTCGTCGCGGGGAAGGCCGAACCGCGAGTGAACGGATGCGACCACGACGTCGAACGTCTCGAGGAATTCGTCGCCGTAGTCGATCGAGCCGTCGGCGAGGATGTCCGCTTCGGTCCCGTGAAAGATCCGGAATCCCGGAAATCTCGACCGGGCACGGCGAATCGCCTCCCTCTGACGAAGGACACGGTCCGGCGACAGCCCGCCGGCGTACCCCGCCCCCTGGCTGTGGTCGGTGATCGCCGCGTACTCGTAGCCGGCCGCGCGGGCGGCGCCGACCATCTCGTCTAAAGTCGCGCGTCCGTCGGACTCGGTCGTGTGGACGTGAATCAGGCCGCGGAGATCGGATTCTTCGACGAGGTCCGGCAGAGCGCCCCGTTGCGCCGCCTCGATCTCGCCGCGTCCTTCGCGCAGCTCCGGTTCGATGAAAGGAAGTCCGAGCGCTCGGTAGATCTCGGCCTCGGTCCGGAGCGCGCGCGGCTTCCCGCCGCCGGAGACGCCGTGCTCGTCCAGCTGGAGGGCCCGCTTCTTCGCGAAGGCCTCGAGGGCGGCGAGGTGCTCGCTCGATCCGGTCGCGTGGATGAGCGCGGCGGCGAACTCCGCTTCGGGAACGGCATCGAGATCCGCCCGGAGCCCTTCTCCGAGATTGAGAGAGATCCGGCGGCGGGCGTCGGAGGCGACCACTTCCGCGATGCCGGCGGCCTTCCGGAATTCCTGGAACAGATCGGCCGGCCGGTCCGAGGCGGCGATCAGCGCGATGCCTTCGACGACCTCCAAGCGGCGCCTCAGGCCTCCCGCGATCTCGACCCGCGAGGCGAGGCCCGTCGCCGACAGCGCGGCCGCGAGATCTTCGGCCCGCCACCGAACCGCGGAGTACCGGTGGAGCCCGACGGCCGTCCGGAGCATCTCGATGCCCCGGAGGATCCGCTCCTCGGTCTTCGGCCCGAAGCCCTTCACCGAGGCGACCTTCCCCTCGCGGCACGCGGTCTCGAGCGCCGCGACGGAATCGATTCCGAGCTTTTCGTGCAGGAGTTTCGCCTTGCGCGCGCCGAAGCCCGGAATCCGGAGACACTCGCGCAGGCCCGGCGGGAAGCTCGCGCGCAGCTCGTCGTAGTACGGGAGCGAGCCGGTCGCGAGCAGCGTCTCGATGTTCGAGAAGAGGCCGGCCCCGATCCCCGAGACCTCGAGAAGCTCCCGGGTGCGAACCGCGGCCGCGAGATCTCCCGGAAAACCGCGAATGGCGCGCGCGCCCGCGTCGTACGCGCGCACCTTGAAGACGTTCTCGCCTTTCAACTCGAGCATCGCCGCGATCTCCTCGAGCACGCGCGCGACCTCGGCCTTGTCCACGCAGCGATTCTACGAGCGGGCCGCGGCGACGATTCCGGCGGAACGGTTGTTGCAGAGCGAATTACCAGGAGGAATTCATGTCCGTCGCGAAGATCATCGAGCTCGTCGCGTCGTCCGACAAGAGCTGGGACGACGCGGTCCGCGCGGCCGTCGCGGAGGCCGCGAAGACCGTCCGCGGCATGCGTGGGGTCGACGTCCAGGACTGGACCGCGCGCATTCAGAACGGCCGGATCGTCGAATACAAAGCGAACGTCAAAATCGCGTTCGGAGTGGAAGAAGAGCCGGGGGCGTAAGATCGGGCCGCTTGCGGGTTGACCTCCACAGCCATTCGAGCGTCTCCGATGGGCTCGATGCACCGGCCGAGCTCGCCCGCCGCATGGCCGAAGGAGGAATCGGCGCCTTCGCGCTGACCGACCACGACACGTTGCAGGGCCTGCCCGAAGCGCGCGAAGAAGCGCGGCGGCGAGGCATCGAGCTCATCTCGGGCGCCGAGATTTCCGCGAACTTCGCAGGAGAGAGCGACGTCCACATCCTGGCTCTCTTCGTGGACGAGGAGAACGTCACCTTCAACGCGATCCTCGGTGAGCGACAGGCGGCCCGCCGGAACCGGGGGGAGCGGATGGCGCACAGGCTCCTCCAGGCTGGATTTGCGATCGATCTCGACGCGATCCGCGCGGACGTCGGGGACGGCGTCTGGGGAAGGCCGCACATCGCGCGCGCCCTGATCCGCGCGGGTTACGCGGCCACGAACGACGAAGCGTTCGACCGGTTCCTGGGGGAAGAGCATCCGTGGTACGTGCCTTACGAGCGATGGCCGGCCGACGAGGTCGTCGCGACGGTGCACCGCGCCGGGGGGGTGTGCTCGCTCGCTCACTCCGTCTGGTATCACGATCCCGAGACTCTGATCGCCGGCCTCGCGGCGCAGGGCCTCGACGCCGTGGAGGTCTTCCACCCGGATCACGGTCCCGCCGAGGAAGAGCGGTTCGGCCGGCTCGCCCGCGAGTACGGGCTCGTGGCGACCGCCGGAAGCGACTTCCACGGGTCGGTCGAGGGAAAGAAGTTTCCGGGAGGAGTGTTCGGCGACGGCCGGATGCTCGAATCGCTGCGCGGGCGGATGCCGCGAGGATGACGGACGCCTCCGGCCGGCAGCGCTGGGTCGTCCTCCTCCACCGCGCCGAAGAGAGCGGGCTGACCGCGGCGGCCGCCATGGCGGCCGCCGCGACGTCGCTCGGAATCGCGGTGACGCTCGTGTGGTTCGACGGCGCGCTCGACGCCCTCGTCTCCGGAAGGCTCGAGGAGTCGGCCGGCGAGTCGAGCGCCGCCCTCCTTCTGGCGGGAGCGCGCGAGACCGGGCTCCTGCGATCGCTCGCCTGTTCCGCGTCGGCGGTGAATCGGAAGCTCGACCTCGGCGCGGTGCGGGCGGCGGTCGACGAGATCGTCGGGTGGCCGACGGCGGTCTCGCTCATTCGCGCCGCGGACAAATCTTTCGTCTGGTGACGCGCCGATCCGACCCTTTCTCGGACATCATCTGTCCCCCCGATAGCGCGAACCTCTGCGGAAAAGAGGGCCGCTGCGGAAAAGATTTTTTTCCCGCCGCGCCCGCCGGGAGGAGGCCTCTCCGGGATGGATGCGGAAATTCTTGGAGCGTTGACAGCGGCGGAGGCGGGAAGAAAAATGCGCCCCACCTCTCCGATGCTCGAAGAATTAACCGCCGAGAAGGGGCTTCCTCAGAACCTCGAAGCGGAACGGTCCGTCCTCGGCGCGATTCTGCTCGAGCCCTCCTCGCTCGCCTCGGTCTTTCCGATTCTCAAAGAGGACGACTTCTTTCCCGACACGCACCGCCGGATTTACCGCTCGATGTCGGATCTGGCCCAGCGCTCGGCGGAGATCGACGTTCTGACGCTCCGCGAGGAGCTGGGCCGCACGGGCGCGGTCGAGAAGGCGGGCGGCGCCGCCTACCTTTCGTCGCTCCTCGACGGCGTGCCGGACGTGGCGAACGTCGAGTACTACGCGCGAATCGTCAAGGAAAAGTCGACGCTGCGGAGGTTGATCCGCGCCGGACAGCGGATGGTCCGGGAAGGAATCGCGCAGGAAAAAGACGCGCAGAAGCTGCTGGGCGACGTCACCGGGGAAATCTTCGACATCGCCGAGGACGCCGTCTCGGGAGGCTTCGAGCGGATCGGCGAGATCACACGCCACAACCTGGACATCATCGACGAGGCCAAGGAGAGGAGCGGCGCGGTCTCGGGGCTCGCCACCGGGTTCATCGAGCTCGACCGCCTGACCTCCGGCTTCCAGAGCACCGACCTGATCATCCTCGCGGCCCGGCCGGCTGTCGGAAAGACTTCGCTCGCCCTGAACGTCGCGCAGCACGTCTCGATCCGCGAGGGCCGCTCGGTCGGCTTCTTCTCTCTCGAGATGTCGAAGGAACAGATCGGATTCCGAGTCCTCTGCTCCGAGGCGGACGTCGATGCGAAGAAGGTGCGCGACGGCTATGCGTCGAGCGAGGCGATCACGCGTCTCGTGATCGCGCAGTCGAAAGTCGCGGGCGCGCGGTTCTTCGTCGACGACGGCTCGGCGCTCTCCGTTCCCGAGATGCGCGCGAAAGCCCAGCGGTTGAAGCGCGAGCACGGGCTCGATCTGCTGGTCGTCGACTACCTGCAGCTCATGATGGGGCATGGGCGTTTCGACAACCGCACCCAGGAGGTCTCGCAGATCTCGCGCGGTTTGAAGCTCCTCGCCAAGGAGCTCCAGGTGCCCATCATCGCGCTCTCCCAGCTCTCGCGGCAGCCCGAGCGCCGGACGGGAGAGCTGCGCCGCCCGCAGCTCGCGGATCTTCGTGAAAGCGGCAGCCTCGAGCAGGACGCCGACGTCGTCATCTTTCTCTACCGCGAGGAGCTCTACGATCCGACGACCGAAAAGAAGGGGATTGCCGACGTGATCATCGCGAAACAGCGAAACGGACCGACCGGCGATTTCCCTCTCGTCTTTCTCCCGGACCACATGACGTTCGCGAGCTACTCGAGCACGCCGCTCGAGTCGTTCTGATCCGGCGAGCCGCCTTTCTCGGGCGGCGTCTCTCTGGCATCCTTCGCCCATGAACGGCCGGCCGACGTTCGCCTCGGTCTCCGTGGACGCGATCGCGCGCAATTACCGGCTCCTGCGAGACCGCGTCGGCGCGCAGCGCGGGCTCTTCTGCGTGGTCAAGGGGGACGCCTACGGCCACGGAGCGGCGCGGGTGGCCCGGCGGCTCGCTCTCGAAGGCGCGTCGCGCTTCGCCGTCGCGGTGGCCGAGGAGGGGATCGCGCTGCGCCGCGCGGGAGTCGAAGGGGAGATCCTGCTGCTCAACTACTCCGATCCGGCCGACGCAGGGGCGCTGCGCGCGTACGGGCTGGTACCGTCCCTTTACGACCTGCGGCAGGCGCGACTCTTCGTCGAGGCCACGCGGACGTTCGCGGAACCGTTGTCGGTTCATCTGAAGCTCGACACCGGCATGGGCCGGATCGGTTTTCCGCCCCGGGAGCTCGGCGCCGTCACCGATCTCCTCCGGCGCGCACCCGGGCTTCGCGTCACCGGGACGTTCAGCAACCTCGCCTGCGCGGAGGACCTGCACTCGCCCCGGACCGCGCGACAGGTCGAAGTCCTCGAAGCGGGCGTCGCGACGCTGTCTGCCGCCGGCGTCGGACCGGGGATCGTTCACCTCGCGAACTCCGCGGCGATCCTCTTTCACCGCGGCACGTGGTTCGACGCCGTGCGACCGGGTCTCGCGCTCTACGGAGTCGGGCCGTCCAGTGACGCCGGGAAAGAGGATGCGCTCACACCGGCGCTGACGCTCGAGTCGCGCGTCATGGCGGTCAACGAAGCCGCTCCCGGCACTCCGCTCGGCTACGGCGGACGGTTCGTCACGCAGCGGCCTTCGACGATCGCGGTGCTGCCGATCGGCTATCATGACGGCTTCCGGCGATCCTTTTCGGGGCGCGCTCGCGTCCTGTTGCGCGGGAAAGAAGTGCCCGTGGTGGGCGCGGTGAGCATGGACCTGACTCTCGTGGACGCGACCGACACGGGCGCACAAAATCGAGACCGCGTCGTCTGCCTCGGAATCGAAGGCGGGAACCGCGTCACGGCCTGGGACCTCGCTCGGGCCGCGGAGACCATCCCGTACGAAATCCTCTGCGGGATCGGCTCGCGTGTGCCGCGCGTGTACCCTCCGTGAAGCTCCTCGAACTCATCGGCCGCGCGCTCCTCCGGCTGCTCGAGGAGCTCGGCCGCTTCTTCCAGATGCTCGGAAGCGCCGCCAGCTGGCTGATCCGGCCTCCCTACGACGTCGCCGAGCTCTTCCGGCAGATGGTCCGGGTGGGGGTCGACTCGATTCCGGTCGTCTTCCTGACCACGCTCTTCACCGGGATGGTGCTGGCGCTCCAGACTTTCAATGGTTTCAAGCGGTTCCACGCGGAGAGCCTGGTCGGAAGTGTCGTCGCGCTGTCGCTCACGCGCGAGCTCGCTCCGGTCCTGACCGCGCTCATGGTCACCGGCCGCGTGGGAAGCGCCATGGCGGCGGAGCTCGGGACGATGCGCGTGACCGAACAGATCGATGCGTTGACCGCGCTCGGGACCGAGCCGGTCCAGTACCTGGTGGTGCCCCGCGTCACGGCTTCCGTTCTCATGCTGCCCCTACTCGTCATCCTGGGCGACTTCGTCGGAATGTACGGCGGCTACCTCGTCGCGGTGCAGCTTCTCGGGGCGAATCCGATCACCTACATCGAGAACTCGTTTCAGTATCTCGAGATCTCCGACGTGACGTCGGGGATCATCAAAGCGGCAGTTTTCGGCCTCATCTTCTCCCTCCTGGCGTGCGTCCGCGGTTACTACACGGAGGGGGGCGCCGAGGGGGTCGGGCGCGCAACGACCCGGGCCGTGGTTTCGGGCAGCCTGTCCGTGCTGTTCGCGGACTTCTTCCTGACGAAGCTCCTCTTTTGAGAATGTTGAAAGAGCCGGCGCCGGCCGAAGCCGGAAAAACCCCCAAGATCCGCGTCGAGGACCTCCACAAGTCCTTCGACGGCAAAGTGGTCCTCGACGGCGTCAATTTCTCCCTTCCGGAGGGGGAATCGCTCGTCGTCGTGGGACCTTCCGGGACCGGCAAGAGCGTCCTCTTGAAACATCTGATCGGGCTCGTCCGGCCCGACTCCGGCAGATTGTTCGTGGACGGCCGGGACTTCTGGGCTCTTTCGGATCTGGAGCGGACGGCGGTCCGGAAAAAGTTCGGGATGTCGTTCCAGGAAGGCGCGCTGTTCGACTCGATGAGCGTGTTCGACAATGTCGCCTTTCCGCTTCGCCGGTCCGGACGTCCGCCATCGGAGGTCCGGGAGCGGGTTCGCGAGTGTCTCTCGATCGTCCATCTGCCGAACGTCGAAGGCAAACGGCCGTCGGAGCTTTCGGGCGGCATGCGCCGGCGGGTCGGTTTCGCGCGCGCGATCGCCCACGAGCCGGAGATCCTGCTGTTCGACGAGCCGAACACGGGCCTCGATCCGATCATGACGGATGTGATCGACGAGGTCATCCTCGAGATGAAGGAGAAGCTCGACGTGACGATCGTCACGATCACCCACCACATGGAGAGCGCGCGCAAAATCGGCGACCGGGTCGCTCTGCTCGCCGGCGGCAAGCTGCTCTATCAGGCGCCGCCCGAAGAGTTCTTGAAGTCCGATGACCCGGCCGTCCGACAATTCGTCGAAGGGAAGGCCGAAGGGCCGCTCACGGTAGAGTTCGAGCGCGAAACGGCCACCGCGGCTCCGGAGGCGTCATGAACACGGCGGCGAAAGTCGGGGCGTTTTTCCTCATCGTTCTCGTGATCACGGGCCTGATGATCTGGAAGATCGAGGACATCCGCATCGGTCACGGCCGTCCGAAAAAGGTCACGGTCCAGTTCAAGGACGTCGGGGGACTGGACGAGAAGACCGCCGTGAGAGTGGCGGGCGTCAAGGTCGGAAGGGTCGGGAAAATCCGCCTCGTGGAAGGGAAGGCGTTCGTCGACGTCGAGCTCGACCCCAACGTCTCGCTGCGCCAGGGCGCCTCCGCCTCGATCGAGAGTCTCGGGCTCCTCGGCGAGAAATACGTCGAGCTGGTGCCAGGTCCCTTCGGCGCGCCGCCGCTGCCGGACAACTCCGTGATCGTCGGGGGCGTCCCGGTGTCCTTCGACGAGATCACAAAGCTCGCGCGCGACATCGCGGTCGACATCAAGGCGATCACCAACAGCCTCAAGGCATCGATCGGCGGCCCCCAGGGCGAGGAGCGGCTGTCCGACATCGTCGAGAACATGCGCGTGATCAGCGAGCAGGTGCGCGCGATGGTCGAATCGAACCGCGTCGGCGTCGACGCGACCGTCGCGAACTTCCGGGAGTTCTCTTCGGCGATGAAGGAGCTGGTCTCCCGCGTCGACTCCCTGGTCGCCACGAACGAGGGGAACGTTTCGCAGGGACTGTCGAACATCCGCGAGATCTCCGGAAAGCTCGAGACGACCACCGACAACCTGAACCAGATCACAGGCAAGATCCGGGAAGGAGAGGGCACGGTCGGCAAGCTCGTCCAGAGCGAGGAGACCCACAAGAACCTGAACGATGCCTTAGTCGCCGTCAAGGAAGGGGTCGCCGGCCTGAACAAGGCGCTGGGCGCCGCGGCGAGAATGAAGATCGACCTCGGAGTCCGTTCCGAATACCTGGCCAGCTCCGCGAAGGGGAAGGCGTACTTCACGCTCGACGTCGATCCGCAGGACTCGCCGCGCTTCTACCGCGTCGAGCTTTCGAGCCAGCCGCTCGGAAAACGCACGAGCTCGACCACAACCGTGAGGACCGTCTTTCCGGATGGTCACGTCGAACAGACGATCACCGACACGCAGGAGCTGAAGGACGAGTTCGCCATTTCCGCCCTCTTCGGCTACCGCTGGAAGGACTTCGGGATCCGGGCCGGCCTCCTCGAGTCTCGCGGCGGCGGAGGCCTCGATTACATGACGCTGAAGGACCGGCTGCGCTTCTCGGCGGACCTGTGGGACTTCAATCGGCCGGGCTACTCGGCCCACGCCAAGCTCACCAGCCGCTATTACTTCTCGCCTTCGGTCTTCGTCACCGGGGGCTGGGACGACTTCCTGAACCGCAACCGCAGAGCCGATTCCCTCTTTTTCGGCGCGGGTCTGCGCTGGAGCGACGACGACATCAAGTACCTCCTCGGGACGATCCCGATCAAGCGGTAGCCGCATCGCGCCGGCGACAATTCCTTTCTGATGTCGCCCCGGGCTACGTCTCTCTTCGCCTGCCAGTCGTGCGGCGCCTCCTCGCCCAAGTGGCTGGGAAGGTGTCCGGAATGTGGCGAGTGGAACTCGTACGTCGAGGAGGCGCCGGCCCCGGCCCCGTCGGCCGGCGCCGCGAGCGCCCGGCCTCTCTCGGGGATCGAGACGCGCTCGGACGACCGCGTGTCGACCGGCCTCCCCGGGCTCGACCGCGTCCTGGGAGGCGGTCTCGTCGCCGGCTCGGTCGTTCTCCTGGGCGGGGAACCCGGCGTCGGAAAATCGACGCTCCTTCTCCAGGCGGCCCGGGGCATCGCCGCGGGGTCGCGAGAGGTCCTGTACGCCGCGGGCGAGGAATCCGCGGGCCAGGTCCGTCTCCGCGCCGACCGACTGGGCATCACGGAAAAGAACGTTCTCGTGCTGCCCGAGACCGACGTCGAGCGCGTCGTCGCGCAAGCCGAGGGCCGCGCGCCGGCCGCCGTCGTGGTCGACTCGATCCAGGCGGTCCGCCTTTCCGCGCTCTCTTCCGGGGCCGGCACCGTCTCGCAGGTCCGCGAGTCGGCGGCGCGTTTCGTCCGGTACGCCAAGGAGCGGAGCGTGCCCGTCCTTCTCGTCGGCCACGTCACGAAAGACGGGAGCCTGGCCGGACCGAAAGTGCTCGAGCATCTGGTCGACGCGGTCATCTCGATCGACGGGGATCGCGGCTCCTCGCGCCGAATCCTGCGCGCGACCAAGAACCGATTCGGCGCGGTGGACGAGGTCGCCCTCTATGACATGGGCGGCGCGGGCCTGGAGGAGGTCGCCAACCCCTCCGCCGCGTTGCTCGGCGAGCGGCGGGGGGGAGTTCCCGGCAGCGCGGTGACGGCGGCTCGCGAGGGAACGCGGTCGCTCCTGCTGGAGGTCCAGGCGCTGGTCGGCGCCACGGTCGCGGGCTCGCCGCGACGGGTGGCGATCGGGCTGGACGCCGGTCGGCTCGCCCTCCTGCTCGCGGTCCTCGAGCGCGCCGGAGTATTGCTCGGTTCGCGCGAGGTCTTCGTCTCCTGCGCCGGCGGTCTCCAAGTGACCGAGCCCGCCGCGGATCTCGCTGTGGTCGCCGCCCTGGTGTCGTCGGCGCGCGGGAAACCCGTCCCCGCCTCTTCGGTCTTCTTCGGGGAGATCGGGCTTCTGGGCGAGGTCCGGCGCGTCTCGACGGCGCCCGCGCGGATCCGCGAAGCGGCCGCGCTCGGTTTCGAGAACGTCTATCTTCCCTCGCGAAACGCCCGGGAGACGGAGAGCGCGGCGAGCGTGGTCCTGCGCCCGGTGGAACGCGTCACCGATCTCGTGACCGAGATCGCTCTCGTCGGCGCGCACGGCTCGGCCCGAACTTCGAGCCGCAGCGGGGCCGGTCCGATCGAGTCGGAAGGATAGGGCGCGAGAAGCGTCAGCGCGGCCGGTCCCGCGCCCCCGGCCCGGACCTCCTCGGCCTTGACCATGCGCCTTTCCACGACCCGGTAGCTTCTCAGTCCGAACGGAGTCGTGAGCTCCACCCGATCGCCGAGAGCGAGCTTCGCGGCGAACGATCCGGCGACGTCCCGAGCGACCGCGATCACGGCGTGCTTCCGGACCGACTCATCGCCCGGGAGAGCGGTGCCGGGGACGTGGCCGGGGCCGCTCGCCAGCGTGGCCTCGTCCACCCCTTCGCGCACCGCCATTTCGAGCCCGAGCCGCGGCACGGCGATTCTCGCTACGGTATCTCCCTCGCACATTTTGCCGAGCGGTGCCGCTGTGACGGCGCGCGGCTCTCCGAACGAGACTCGAGAGCCGAGCGACTCGAGTGCTCCGGCTCCCGCCAGGAGAGCGCCGGCTGCGAGGATTGCTCCGGCCGGGGGTGCCGCTCTCCGAAGAGCCGTGTCGATGGCCGCGGCGATTTCCCTGTATCGCATACACAAATGCCCGTCCCGCCGCGAGAGCGGCGGGATCGGGCAAGCGGGAAGTCTTCTACCGAGCCTTCCGGGCGAGCGAGAGCCCGACGAGCGCGAGACCCAGGCCGGCGGCCGCGATCCCCGGGTAGGCCGTACCGGTCTTCGGCAACGTCTTCATCTCCATCGCCGGTGGCGGCGGCGGCGCAGGCGGCTCGGCGACCGGAGCAGGCGCCGGCGGCGGCGGTGGTGGCGCGGGCCGCTCTTCGTACGTGGTCGGAGCGGGAGCAGCTTCTGCCGTGGCCGCAACGGTCGTGATGCTGACCTGCTTCCGGTCGATCACCTCACCGCTGACGTTCTTCGCGACGACCACGATCTTGTGGGATCCGGCCGGCACGTTGTCGATGAAGACGACGTTGGCTTCGGTACCTTTCACGGTTTTCCTCAAATCGTTGTCGAGGAAGATGTCGAAAGTCGGCTGCGGGAAGTTGGCCTCCCCGAACTTGGTCCCCTGTCCCTCGCCGAAGTTGTGCGTGTTGTAGGAAACACCGACGCGCACCTGCATGCCGGTGATGGTCGCGCCTTCCGCGGGTTCGAGAAGCTTCAGTTGAAGCGTGTTCGCGGTGGGCCCGCCCGTGTTGTACTGGGCGTTCTGCGCCAGAGCGACTCCGGCAAACGCTCCAATTGCGAGAACCAAAATCAAGAGCCTGAGCGGTTTGGGCATGTTTTCCTCCTTGCTAAAGACCCTGACGTAGGGCATCGGAGATATCCCATCAAAGGTCGTGCCAAGAAGGCGCACCCGAGAAGGCCGAAAACCGCTCCGCGACGCCGGATCTCGACGGTCCCCAGGACGAAAAATCGGCCGGTTTCAGTCCGAAAGATGCGTGGGAAGAAGGTCGGTCAGCGACCGGTAGGCTTCCAGGTACTTCTCCCGCGTCGTGCGGACGACCCCCTCGGGGAGCCGCGGCGCAGGAGGCCGATGGTCCCAGCCCGTCGAGTCGAGCCAGTCTCGGACGAACTGCTTGTCGAATGACACGGGCGTGCGGCCGGGGTTCCAGGCACGGGCGTCCCAGTAGCGCGAGGAATCCGGCGTGAACGCTTCGTCGGTCCGAACTCGAGCTTCGTATCGGCGAGCAGAAGCCCTTTCGACTCGGCGTAGAGCCGCGCGCGTTCGTAGAGCTCGAGGGTTCGATCCCGGAGAATTCCCGCCTCTTCTCCTCCGAGCTCGTCGACCATCCGCGAGAAGGGAATGTTCTCGTCGTGCCCCCGCGCGCTCTTCGTGGCCGGCGTGAAGATCGCCTCCGAAAGGCGGTCCGCCTCGACCAGCCGGGGCGGCAGCTTGACGCCGCAGACCTCGCGCGTCTTGCGGTACTCGGCCCAGCCCGAGCCCGCCAGGTATCCGCGCGCCACGCACTCGAAGGGAATGACCTCCGCTTTTTTCACGAGGACCGACCGTCCCTCGAGAATCGCTCCGTCGCCGACGAGCGCTTCGGGGAAACGCGTCGCGTCCGTCTCGATCAGGTGGTTTTCGACGTCGTCGAATTTCTGGAACCAGAAGTTGGAGAGCTGCGTGAGGACCTTTCCCTTGTCGGGAATGCCGGGAGAGAGAACGCAGTCGTAGGCGGAGATGCGGTCGCTCGCCACCAGCAGCAGGGCGTCGCCGAGGTCGTAGAGCTCCCGGACCTTGCCGCGCCGGGACAGCCGCGCGCCCGAAAGATGCGTCTCGGTGACCGCGGCCAGCGGCATGGCGGGCACACTAGCACTTCGGGCCGGAATCGGAAATCGGAAATCTGGAATCGGAAATCGAACTCCGCGAGCCCGCGGTTCTGCTAAGGTTTTTTCGTGCGGATCGAGCTCGCGACGTCCGTTCCCCGATCGGCCTCTCTCTGGCGCGTCGCCTTCCTGCACGAGGGCCGCGACCCGGCCCGCGGGGTCCCTCCTCCGCTCGCGGACTCCATCCGAACGGCGGCGGCCACGGCGGGCTTTCGCGGGCGGGACCGGGAGACCGCGGCGGCCTCCGGAAGGGATGGAGCGTGGCTCCTCGTCGGCCTCGGACGCGCCCCGGCATCGCTCGCTCGTCTGCGTCGGGCTCTGCGCCGCGCCGTGGGAGAGAGCGCGTCGCGATCGCGCTCCCGCCTTCTCCTCGTCTTCGGAGCAGGAGTCGACGAGGCCACTCTCGCGGCCCTCCTGCCGCACCTGGCCCTCGCGGACTACGCCTTCGAGCGCTACAAGTCGCCGGCGAAAAAGGTCCGGCCCCCGGGGCGGACGAGCGCCGTCGTCGTGCCGGCCGAGGGAGTCGCGACGAAGTCGCTCCGTTCGGCCGTCGCCGAGGCACAGGTCGTCGCGGAAGCGGTCTCCTGGGCGCGCGATCTCGGAAATACGCCGGGCAACGACCTGGGTCCCGCGGAGCTCGCGCGGGCCGCGATCGAAGCGGGCCGTCGCGACGGGCTGACCGTGCAGGTCCTCGGCAAGGCCCGGATCGCGGCGGAACGGATGGCGGGTCTCCTCGCGGTCAACGCGGGCAGCGCCCGACCGCCGGCGTTCATCGTCGCCGAGTATCGGCCCGCAAAGCCCCGCGGCACCGCGGTTCTGGTCGGAAAAGGGATCACGTTCGATTCCGGCGGGATCTCGATCAAGCCGGCCGCCTCAATGGGCGAAATGAAGTACGACATGATGGGAGCGGCCGCCTGCCAATCAAAGTCGTCGCGCTCGCGCCGGTGACCGAGAACCTGCCGAGCGGCTCGGCCACGCGTCCGGGCGACATCCTGCGTTTCCGCAACGGCAAGACGGTCGAAGTGGACAATACGGACGCGGAGGGTCGTCTCGTGCTGGCGGACGCCCTTGCCTACGCCGCGAAGTTCCGGCCCGACGTCATCCTCGATTTCGCGACCCTGACCGGAGCGGTTTTGATCGCTCTCGGGCACGAGTGCGCGGCTCTCTTCACGGACGACGAGAAACTGGCGACCGAGCTCCTCGCGGCGGGGGAAGCGCGCGGAGAGCGGCTGTGGCGTCTGCCGCTCTGGGACGATTATCGTGAGAACCTGCGGTCGGAGTGGGCCGACATGAAGAACACCGCAGGCCGCACGGCGGGAACGATCGGTGCCGCGGTTTTCCTGAAGGAATTCGTCCCGAAGGAGATTGCGTGGGCGCACATCGACATCGCCGGCGTCGCGCACTTCGAGAAGGAGCACGCCGGATACGCGGCGGGCGCGACCGGCTTCGGCGTCGCGCTCACCATGGACTTCCTGAAGAGACGTTTCGGAACGTCATCCGCGAGGGGCGTTCGCCCTCGCGCGGGAGCCGGGAAGGTCCGTCGCCGGATGCCGCGGGGGTCGGACCCGGGCGCCGGAGCGAGGAAGAGCTAGCGCCGCTTTCTGCGAACGAGCGCGGCCGCCGCGAGGAGCGCGATTCCACCGAGCGCCATCGACGGGTAGGGCGACGCGGTCTTCGGCAAAGTGTTGTAGGTCGTCGTCCCGGTAGTCTCCGTCCTCTCGACCGGCGCCGGCGCGGGCGGCGGCGGCGGGGCGACGTACGTGCCCGTCACCGGCTGGGCCGGCGCGGTTTCCTGGGTCGTCACCGTCGTCTCCTGTTTCACGGGCGCTTTGCTGACACCCGTGTTTTCGGCGGCCGGCACGGTCTTGGGCTCGTCAACCTGTTGCGCCTGGGGCGCCTTGCGCTGCTCCGTCTGAGCGAGCGCCGCAGTTGCGGCAAGAAAGATGCCCGCGAAGGCGAGCGTCGCGATCTGTCTTTTCATGACAACTCCTTTCAAAAAGCCCTGGAGGATGGAGACATCAAGGCGCGTGCCAGCCTCCGGGGACGGAAGGACGGGAAGCAGGCTCGACCAGGGCTACTTTTTCGGTGGGGGAGGCATCAACTGCGCGGCGACGGGGATGGACCTCGCCCCGTTTTTGCCGACCGCGCGGACCGCGAAGAAGCGGTTGTCCGTCGAGACGCCCGTCAAAACGCTCTCGCCGGCCGACGTCGCGAAGTCGTACACGGTCCAGCGCGGGTCGGTCGTCTCCCGCCAGAGGATCTCGAATCCCGCGCGCTCTCGATCCTCCCCCGCGGTCCAGCCGATCTTCGCGTTCGGCGTGACGCCCCCCGAGACCTCGACCTGCACGGGAGCGGCCGGAGCCTGCGCGAGCTGGCGAAGCGTTTCGGCATTGGCCCGCGCCACGTCGCCCAGGAACGGGAAAGATAGAAACTCGATCCTGTCGCCGTACACCCGGCCGTCTTCGATTCGGGGCGTCTGGTGCTCGTGCGCGTAATCTTCGAGCGGCTCGGTGAAGCGGACCGCCGGCAGGTTCGCCTCGACGAACGGCCGGTGGTCGCCGCCCCGGCCCAGCCGGTCGAGGCGGAAGATCAATCGGACCGCATCGCGGCCCGCGATTTCCTCGACCGCGCGGGCGAGATCGCGGGAAGGGGAGTCGACGCCGTCGGGGCCGCCGCCCGAGAAGACGCGCACCCGGTGCCGGCCTCCGGGAGCGAGGTCCGCGCCGACGATGTCGTTGTCGAGATATCCCCCGACCTCGTAGCCGTTCTCCTTCAAGTAGGCGAGGAGATGCGTGGATCCCAGAAGTCCCTGTTCCTCGCCGGACACCGCCGCGAAGAGCAGCGTCGCGCGGAACGTACTCGGCGCGAGCAGCCGCGCGCACTCGACCGCGACCGCCACCCCGGAGGCGTCGTCGTCGGCGCCCGGCGCGTCGGATTCGGAATCCATCACGGAAGAGGGCATCGAGTCGTAGTGGCCGGACACCAGGAACACGCGCTTCGCGAGAACGGGATCGGTGCCCGGAAGGAACGCGAGGACGTTTTCGAGCCGCACCGCAACGTCCCGCGTCCGCGGTCCGGTCGCCTCGAAGCGATCGATGCGCACGTCCAGCCGTCCGCCGCTCGACTGCGCGGCCTTCCGGAACCTCGCGAGGACCTTATCGCGGCCGCAGCCGATGCCGCGCTTCGGATCGTCCCACGAGGACAGGGATTGTCTCGTCCCGCAAGAGACGAGCTCTTCGATCGTCTCGCGAAGCGCGCGCTCGTCGATGTGTTTCCGCGCGATCGATCCGGCCAGACCCGCGATTCGATTCGGCGCGCGCTTGCCGGCAGACGGCTCCTGCGGATCGCGGCCGACGGTCTGCGGAACGCAAACCGGAATCTCGAAAAGAGCGGCGAGAAAGACCGCGACCGCGAGTTTGACTGGCCGAAATCGCTCTGCTAGCGTCGCCGCCACATGCCCCTCCGCCGATTCTCGATCGGTCCCGCGGGGGAAGAAGTGTATCCCCGGTTTGTCGAGCGGCTCGCCGAGAGAATCGACGATGCCGCCCTCGATCGGAACGTCGTCGTCCGCGAAGAGCTGACGCGGCTGTACCTGGGCCGCGACGTGAACTGGGAAGAAGCGGTCGGGGACCCGGAGTCTCCTCTCGCGATCCGAGCGCTCCTCGCCTCGCTCGATCCGCGCAACGCGACGCTCGAGGCGGAGTACTACCGGGAGATCGATCTCGACAAGTGGGCCCGGGTGAAGCCGCTTCTCTGGTTCTGGCAGATGTTCGACCACTCTCCGGTCGGTCGCAACGTCCGACTCGGCACGAGAGTCCGGGCGATGCTCGCGGAGCGCGTGTTCCGCCGCTGCGGGCGGGACGTCCGGATCTTCCACGAGGTCGAGTTCTCGTTCGGCTACAACCTGTCGGTCGGCAACGGCGTGACGATCCATCGCAACGTGCTGATCGACGACCGCGGCGAGGTGGTCATCGGCGACGGCGCGTCGATCTCGGACTACGTCAACATCTACTCGCACTCGCACGCGGTCGAGGACATTCACGACGTCTCCCTCGCGAGGACCGTCATCGGAGACCGGGCGCGCATCACCTACCACGCGGTCGTCCTCTCCGGCGTCACGATCGGCGCGGACGCGATGGTGGGATCGATGGGAGTCGCCTCGAAACCGGTGGACGCCGGCGTGATCGCGGCGGGGATTCCGGCGAAGCCCATCGGCCAGAAAAAGACCCACTAGCGGTCCATAATCGGCGGGTGCTGCGCCGCCTGACGGTCAGGAACCTCGCGATCGTCGAGGACATCGGTCTGGAGCTCGGCCCGGGCCTGACCGTCATCAGCGGCGAGACGGGCGCCGGCAAATCCATCCTCGTCGACGCGCTCGCTCTTCTGGCGGGAGGTCGCGGCTCCGTCGACCTGGTTCGCCGCGGCTCCGAGCGGCTCGTGGTCGCGGGCGAATTCGACTGCGATCGAACGGTTCGGGACGTCCTCGAGGACGCGGGGCTCCCGTGCTCCGAAACCCTCCTGGTGCGCCGCGAGCTGTCTCCCGACGGCCGCGGGCGCGTGTTCGTCGACGACCAGCCTGCGGCGGTCCGGACGCTCACCCGCCTGGGCGACCGACTCGTCTCGATCCAGGGCCAGAGCTCCGAGAGAGATCTCGTCGACGCCGACGCGCCGCTCGATCTTCTCGACGAGTTCGCCGGAGCGTCCACGGAGCGCGGAAACGTCGCGGACGCGGCGCGGGCTTGGTCGGCCGCGCGCGACGCGCTCGTCCAGCTGGAGGCTTCGAGGCGGGACCGCTCCGCGCGGCTCGAGACGATCGAGTTTCAGATCCGCGAGATCGAGGCGGCCGCTCCCGACGAGAAGGAGGCGGAAGAGCTGTCGATCGAGCGCGAGCGGCTGCTGCACGCCGACCGGATCCGGCTCGCGGGTGAGACCGCGCTCGCCGCGCTCTCGGAGGGAGAGGCGTCCGCGGCCGACCGGCTCGGAGAAGCATCGCGCGCGTTCGCGGACCTGGCGGCGATCGATCCCCGCGAAACGGCCCGCGTGGACGAGATCGAGGACGTCAAGCGCCGAGTCTCGGATCTCGCGGCCGCGGCCCGGGACGTCGCCGCCGGCATCGAGTCGGATCCGGACCGGTTGACGGCGATCGAGTCGCACCTCGAGAAGCTTTCCCGTGTCCGGCGTAAATACGGGCCGACGCTCGCCGACGTACGGGGGCTGCTGGAGAAGCTCACCGCCGAGCGGAATGACCTCGCGAACATCGAAGATGCGCTCGACCGGAGGCAGCGGGAGGAGAGCGGAACGAAGGACGCCTACCGGACGGCGGCTCTCGCGCTCTCCGCGAAGCGGCTCGAGGCGGCTCCCCGGTTTTCGGCAGCGGTCGCGAAGGAGCTCGGCGGGCTCGCTCTCGAGAAGGCACGGTTCCGCGTGACGGTGACCTCCATGGACGGCGATGCTCCGCGTCGATCCGGCCTGGAGACCGCCGCTCTGCTCTTTCAACCGAATCCGGGAGAGCCGGAGATGCCGCTCGACCGCGTTGCGTCGGGCGGAGAGCTCTCCCGGCTCCAGCTCGCCGTCCAGTCGGTCGCGGCGGCGCGCGGCGGGCGGCGGCGGACGCTCGTCTTCGACGAAGTGGATTCGGGGATCGGCGGCCGGACCGCGGAGTCCGTGGGCAAGAAGCTGCGCGCCCTCGCCCGGGGCGGACAGGTCCTCTGCGTGACGCACGTCCCGCAGATCGCGGCGCTCGCCGACCGGCACTTCCTTGCCGAGAAGAAGGAGAGGAAGGGGCGCACGATCGCGGCGGTGCGGCTGCTCGAAGGGCGGGAGCGGGTGGACGAGATCGCCCGGATGCTCGCGGGAGAAAAGGTCCCGGACACCGCTCTTCGCCACGCCCGGGAGCTGCTCGCCCAGGCAGGCAACGCGTGACCCGCGAAGAGCGGCACTCGCGCTCGATTCTCTTTCCCGGAATCGGGCACGAGGGACAGGAGAGAATCGCGGGTTTCTCGATCGCGGTCGTGGGGGTCGGCGCGGTGGGCGCCGCGGCGGCGGAGATCGCGGCCCGGGCCGGCGTCGGATCGTTGACGCTCGTGGACCGCGACGTCGTCGAGGAGTCGAACCTCTCGAGGCAGCTGCTCTTCGACTCGGACGACGCGGCGCACGTCGTTCCGAAAGCGACGGCCGCGGCGAAGCGCCTTCGCGAGATCGACCCGGGCGTCGCCGCCCGCGCGATCGTCGTCGATTTGACGGCCGGAAACGCGCGGGACGTCCTTTCGGGGCACGATCTCGTCCTCGACGGCTCGGACAACTTCGAGACGCGGCTCCTGGTGTCGGACGCCGCGCGAGCCTTCGGAATGCCGTCGATCTATGCAGCCTGCGTGGGCGACGAAGGGCGCGTGGCCGTATCGGTGCCGGGCTCGACGCCCTGTCTGCGCTGCTATCTCGAGAGCCTTCCGCCGGCGGGATCGACGCCGACCTGCGACACCGTGGGCATCGTTCCGACCCTTCCTCCGCTCGTCGCTTCGGTCGCGGTCACGGAGGCTTTGCGTCTCGCGATCGGCGCCGAGCCCTCTCGCGGCGTTCTGGCGCTGTCGGTTTGGGACGGCGGACTTCGATCGCGCCGGTCGCTCGAGGCCGCCCGACCGTCACTATCCTGCCCGGTCTGCAGTGGAGCGCGTTTTCCGGCGCTCGAAGGAGAGAGCGCGGCCGAAGTCGTCAAGCTCTGCGGCCGGCGTTCGGTTCAGGTCGCGCCGTCGGGGCGGGGGCGGCCCGATTTCGACGCCCTGGAGGCGCGCCT
>QHVV01000008.1:42576-52980 GCA_003222385.1 Acidobacteriota bacterium | reverse complement strand
AGACGCCGTCACTGCTGCTTTCGCCGACGTCGGTGCCTTCGAAGTTCTGGCTCGTCGGGGGGATTCCGGAGCCCGGAGCGCTCGGCTGGAGCGCCGGGTCGGGGCCGCGGAAACTTCCGTCCCCGGTGGGATGAATGAGCGGCGCCTCTTGGTCGAGCTCGAGCTCTCGAGGGAGGCCGCTCGGGGCCGAGGTCTTCGGCATGTCCCGCACCGGAATGGATTGCCCGAACGCGACGGCGGTGCTGACGGTCGGCTGGACCACTGTCGCAAGATCGGTGCTTCGGGTCTTCGGCGGCCGCCTCGGGCCGCCGCCGGCAGCCGCGGACATCACCAGGACCAGCGTTGCAACGGCGATGAAGATGGCAACGACGCGCAGCGCCTTCCGAGAGTGAGAACTCATGGTGCTACTCCTTCCCGAAACGGTTTCGGGGTGTACCGATCATGAAAAGCATCGGGAATCCACATTCCGAGCCGGTACCCACGATTGCGGCCGGGGGGGAATCACGCAATGAGGGGGGCACCCCAAAATGCGCCGGGAAGCCACCCCATTTTTTCGAGGAGGCCGGAGACGCGCCTTACCGATCTCCGACGCCGGGGAATCGATTCTTCAGGAAAGCAGTTTGTGCTTCGCCGCGAAGCGGACGAGCTCCGCGGTTCCGTGGATGCCGAGTTTCTCCATCATGCGCGTGCGGTGGTTGTCTACGGTCTTCGGGCTGATGAACAGCAGATCGGCGATCTGCGCGTTCGTCTTTCCTTCGACGACGAGCTGGAAGACCTCGCGTTCGCGGTCGGTCAGCCGCTCGAAGGGATCGTCCGGCTGCGCCCGGCCGCCCTGGTAAGCCTCGGCGAGGGCCCGGCTGGCGTGCGGCCCGAAGTACGCTTTTCCCGCCTTGAGCGCGCGGATCCCGGCGATCAGCTCGGAGCCGGCGCTGTCCTTCAGCAGGTAACCGGACGCGCCCGCGCGAACCATCTTCAGCACGTACTCCTCGTCGTCGTGCATCGTCAGGACGAGCACCCGTGTCGCAGGAAGCGCTTCCCGGATGCGCCGCGCGGCTTCCAGCCCCGTCAGGTGCGGCATGCTGACGTCGAGCACGACCACGTCGGGTCGCAGCTTCGCCGCCTTCTCGACCGCCTCGGCTCCGTCGGCCGCCTCTCCGACGACCTCGACGTCCGGGCTCGCTTTCAGGATCCCCACGAGTCCCTGGCGAACGATGGTGTGATCGTCGGCGACGAGCACGCGGATGGGGGAGGTCACTCCGTCTCCTTCGCCGGCTCCGGCAGGGGGATCTCGGCCTCGACGACGGTCCCTTCGCCCGGCGCCGATCGAAGCGAAAACCGGCCGTCGACGAACTCGACGCGATCCCGCATCGCGCGAACGCCGAAGCCCCGGTCCTCGTCGCTCGCCGACAGCAGAGCGTCGGCGTCGAAACCGGTTCCGCGATCGGCAATCCGGACGGACAACTTCCGCCGCTCGCGGCAGAGCGTGACCGTCACGGCGCGCGCGCCGGAGTGGCGCGCGGCGTTCGTCAGCGCTTCCTGCACGATCCGGTAGACGAGCGTCTCGAGGTCCGCGTCCGCGCGGCGCTCTCTGCCTTCGAGCACGACCTCGACGTCGATCCCCGTACGCTTCTGAAACGTCCGCGCGAGCCAGCGCAGCGTGGGTTCGAGTCCGAGCTCGTCGAGCATCTGGGGGCGCAGGATGTGCGAGAGCTGGCGAACCTCGGCGAGCGACGTGTCGGAGAGCTCGCGGGCAGCCGCGATCCGCGAGGCGAGATCGGAGAACCCGGCGGCTTCGTGCTCGAGGAGCTCGAGCTGGATCTTCAACGCCGTGAGCAGCTGTCCGATGCCGTCGTGGAGGTCGCGCGAGATGCGGCTCCGCTCCTCCTCCTGAAGACGCAGGACGCCGCGGGAGATGCGCCGGAATCTCCGCTCGGACTCGGCCACGCGCTCGACCAGGTGGGCGTTCTCCGACTTGATGCGGGCCACCTGCTCCGCGATCCGCTCGATGCGGTCGCGCGGCTCGGCCGGCGCATCACTCATGCTGCCCGGCCGGCAGATCCGACGCGGCCGCGGACGGAGCGCGGGAGAGCGCTTCGCGGACGGACGGCAGGGCGCGGAACGAGGCGAGCATCGCGGGCGGGACATTCTCCTCCAGCCGATGCGCCGCTTCCGCGCTCCGCCGCCGGGCGAGGACGGCGCCGGGCGAATCGCCGCGGGCCTCCAGACTCGCCGCGAGGAGCCCGTAGAGCCGATATCGGCCGGCTTCCCAGCCCGTCTCTTCGGCAACGGCGAGCGCCTTGCGCGCGAGCTCTTCCACTTTCGCCCAGTGCCGGCGCGCCGCCTCCGCCCGCGCCAGGCCCTCGGCCGCGCGGATCGTCAGGAGCGCGTGACCCAGCGAGTGCGCCTCGGACAGAGCATTCGAGAGCTCCGCCGCGGCGCCGGCCGCCTCTCCTCTCTCCGCCGCGGCCGTGGCCGCCGCGATCCTCGCCTGCAGGAGAGTGGCCTTGCTGCCGCTCTTCGTCGCGAGCGCGACCGCGCGCGCGAAGGCGCGCCGGGCGGCGTCCGTTTCCCCGCGCGCCGACAGCCACTCCCCGCGGAGCGACTCGAGGTCGGCCGACTGTTCCCGGTTCTCGGTCTCCGCGAGCCACTTCTCGGCGGCTTCCAGCCGCGTTCGCACTTCGTCGCTCTGCCCGAGCTCGAACCGGACTTCCGCCTCTTTCAAGGTGAACTCGGCGAGCGCCGGCTTGAGATCGAGCGGGCGCAGCACGTTCAAGGCCGCCTCGAATGATTCGAGCGCCGCGGCGAACCGGCCGCGGTAAGCCGACACCGTCGCGATGTTGCCGAGCGAGATCGCCTCGGCGTTCTTGAAGCCGATCGCCCGGCTCCCCTCGAGCGCCTCCACGAAGGACTTCAGCGCGTCGTCCCACTTGCCCCGGGCAGTCTGGAGAAAGCCCATGTTCTGGACGGACAGGACGATGCCGTTCTTTTCGCCGATCCGGCGTCTCAGATCGAGCGCCTGCTTCCAGTAGACGAGCGCGTTGTCGTATTCCCCCTCGAGGTAATAGATGTACCCGACGTTGTCGTAGCTCTGCGCGAGGAGCCGCTCGTCTCCCAGGTCCCGGCGGATCTTCAACGCGTCCTGATAGGCGGTGAGCGCGGCGGCGTATGCCCCGCGTCCCTCGTGGAGCAGTCCGACGTCGTTCATCACGTCGGACAGCCCTCCCCTGTCTCCGATCTTGTCGAAGAGCCCGCGCGCGCGGGAAAGGTCCGCTTCCGCGTCGCGTGAACGGCCGAGCGCGAGGTTCACCATCGCCCGGTTCCTCAGGGTCGAAGCGAGACCGCGGTCGTCCCCGAGCTTCGCGCGAGCCTGCGACGCCGCGGTGTACGACTCGAGGGCTCGCGGATACTCGCCCAGCTGCTGGTGCGCCACCCCCATCGCGTTCAAGACGTCCGCCTTCCCCTTTTCGTTGCCGAGGCGGGTGTGGAGCGCGAGCGCGCGCACCAGGTAATCGCTCGCGGCCCTCGCCGGGTCTCCCGCGAGGATCGAGTTCTTCCCCAGCAGAAACCACGCGCGCGCGTCGCCGGGATCGAGCTGGACCGCCTTCTGGAGGGTCGTGACCGCGGCCGAGTTGTGGCCCTGCGCCGACTGCGCGGCCGCGAGATCCAGGCGAGGCTCTTCGTCGAACGGGTACCGCGACAGAAGCTCCCGGAAATGCCTCTCGGCGTCCTGAGGCTTGCCCGCGAGGAGGGCGGCCCGCGCCCGCACCCGGTATGCGAGGCGCGTCTCGCTCGAGCCGACCTTGTCGAGCGCGCGGTTGACCGCAGCGACCGCCCGGTCCTGGCGCCCCAGGCTCTGGTACGTCTCGGCGAGCCGTTCCAGCGCCGCACCGAACGACGGGTCGGCGGCGACGGCCTTCTCGAAAGCGGGCGCCGCGCCGAGATCGTCTCCGGCGAGGAGACGCTGGCGTCCCGCTTCGTACGCTTTCGCCGCCGCGACCGAAGAGGTTTCGGCGGAGGGCTTCTCCGAAGCCTCGCGTCCCGAGACACCGAGCTCGCCGCGGACCCGTCCCGCGAGCGCGCCGACGAGAGAGAACAGCCCCTCGGCGCCGGCCGCCTCGGCCGAGACGGACCGGTTCGAGAGCCCGCCCGCCCCCACGCGAACCAGGCGCAGGTCGACCCGCAGCCTCTCTCCTGCCCGGCGAATCGTGCCCGTGACCAGCCCTCCGACGTTCCAGAGATCGGCCAGCTCCTTCAGCGCCGCTTCGTCGTAGCGTCCCGGTGTCAACCGCAGGTCCTGGAGGTTGCGCAGGACTCGGAGCGAGTCGAGGATCCGCAGCTCTCCCGTCTCCGAAAGGTTGGAGGCCAGCATCTCCGGGATTCCGGTGCTCGTCCAGGCAAGGCCGGGATCCGCCGTCTCGTCGGAGAGCGGCAGGATTGCGATCGCCTCGCGCGCTCCGGTCGACGCCGCCGCCGTCTGAGAACGCGGCGTCCCCCCCGTGACCTGCCGGGGAGCGCGCTGCCGGACCGCCGCCCGGATCCCGAGGGCCAATGCCGCCGCGACCACGATCGCGGCGCCGACCGTGACCGCGCGGGGAGCGCGACGTCCGACCTGCCCGCGGTCGAGGTCGTCCAAAAGGGCGCGGGCGTCGGGATACCGCCGCGCCGGATTGCGAGCCACGCGGGCGCGCGCACTCCGGTCTCCGAGACGTCCCGGGCGCGTCCGGCCAGCCGCTGCCCGAGCATCTCGGCCTGCGAGCCGGGGCGGAACGGCAGCTCGCCGGTCAACATCTCGTAGAGCACGATCCCGAGGGCGTAGAGGTCGGTGCGGCCGTCGACCGGGTCACCCGCGATCTGTTCGGGCGAAAGGTAATCCGGCGTGCCGACGACGGCGCCCGCGCGCGTCAGACCATCTCGGGTGAGCGATCGGGCGATCCCGAAATCGGTGATGTAAGCGGTGTCGTCTCGATCGAGAAGGATGTTGCCGGGCTTCAGGTCCCGGTGGATGACGCCGGCTCGATGAGCTTCCTCCAGCGCCGATGCGACCTGACGCGTGATCGCGACGGCGCGCTCCGGCGACATCGGTCCTTCTTTCTCGAGGACGTCGGAGAGCGATCGTCCCGGAACGTACCGCATGGTCAGGAAGCGGAGCCCTTCGTGCTCTCCGATGTCGTGGATGCGGACCACGTTCTTGTGGCTCACCTCGCGAGCGAGCCGGAGCTCGCTCCGGAAGCGCTCGACGACCGCCGGGTCGCTCCCCAGGTCGGGGCGGAGGACCTTCAGGGCCGTCTCGACCCCGAGCTCCTCGTCGCGCGCCCGATAGACGACGCCCATTCCCCCGACACCGGCGATGCCCGCCACCCGATACCGGCCGGCGACGAGTGTGCCCGGCGCAAACCGACGCGTGACGTCGACGCTCGTCACTGTCGCCGCCGGACCCGAGGCCAGCTCGCCAGCCTTCGCTGCCGGGGAAGTTTTCTCGCGGAAGTTCGACGGATCAACCACCGCTCGGGCTCGAGAGCGGCGGCGAGCTCGTCACGACGAAGTCGGGCTTCCGCGGGAGAGGCCGGCGGTCGTCGAGCGGGCGATCTCGGAAACGCGCCGCCCGAGCACGTCTAAGAATTTCCGCTCTTCCGGCGCGTTCGCCGATCCTCCCAGGATTTCCCTGATCTCCCGATCGAGGCGGAGCGTCGAGAGCACGACCGAGACATTGGCGGCGAGCGCTTCGAGGATCTCGAGGTCGAGGTCCGTGAACGCACCGGCGGTCTTGCCTTCGTCGCTCCGGCGTCCGTCGACGTAGATGAGCCCGATCCGCCGCCCTTCCGCGGAGAGCGGGACGCACGCCAGGGTCGCGATGCCGAGCTCGAGCACGCTCGGCCGCCTGGCGAGGAATGCGTCGTTGGCGGCATCGGTCGCAACGACCGACCGGCCCGTCTGCAGCACGTGCTCGATCGCGCCGAAGCTCCCTTCGAATCGTTCGCCGAGCGAGCCGGTGGAGAAGCCCGAGGCGACCTCGGCTTCGAGCTCGCCGTCGAGCCCGACGAGGAGAACGAACCCCCGGTCGGCCCCGGTCACCGACAGGACCGATCGAAGCAGTCTCTGCAGAAGCACCCGGGGATCGCGCTCTTCGGCGAGCTCCTGTTGGATCTCGACCGAGGTCTGCAGTCTCCGGGCGCGGTCCGACTCGAGCGCCGCGATCTCTTCTTCCGAGACGAGCTCGAACCGCGCCAGCAGTCCGCCGAAGCTCACCCAGTCTTCGTCGGTGAGAGGCGTTCCTTGGGCGGGAGAGCCGGTGATGAACGTACCGTTCTTGCTGCCGAGATCCCGCAGAGTCCATCCGCGGCCGGTCCACTCGAGGCGGGCATGGCTTCCCGAGACCCTCGGGTCGTCGAAAACGAAGTCGTTCGATGCCGGGTCGCGCCCCGCCTGACGGGTCTCCCCGTCGTGGAGAATGTAGTGGCGAGAGGCGCCGCGGGCCGGATAAAGCGTCAGCTTCGCGGCCATCGGAAGAGTCTACTCCCGGGCAGCAGGTTCAACCGCCGGCGGCGACCGGCTTCAGGGCGTCAGGGCGTCAGGTTCGACTTGAACGCGAGGCTGAATTTGAGCGTCTCGGCCGAGGAGCGCAGGAGACCGGCGACGTTCACCGGGCCGCCGTTCGCGCGCCAGACGTTGGGGATCGCCGTGCCACTCTGCGCCTTGACCTGATCGCCGAACGCAGTGATTCCGTCGATTGCGGCCGCGAGCGATTTCGCCTGGTAAGCCGACCGGGCCTGCGAAAGCCGCTGCTGCAAATCCGCGGCGACCGCGGGATCGATGGCCTGTGCGTTCGCGGAGAGCTGGCTCTGGAGAGCGTCGAACTTGCCCCCGATGACGGTGTCGATCGGCCTTGCGTCGGCGACGATCGCGAACTCCGAAAATCCGGGGCCGGAGCCTCCGGCGCGCACGCTGCCGGCCTGCAGGAATCCGGTCATGTCCTGGAAAGCCCCGCCCGACGGCGCGCGATAGAGACGCAGCGGCGAGTTCGCGGCGAGCGTCAGGTTGTTCGTGTGGAGCGCCAGCGTGTAGACACCCTCGAACGACAGAGCGCTCGACGCGGTCGGGTCGATCCGGACGACCACCGGGAACGCGGCGGGCGGGGAGACCGTCAGGTCCGGGAGTCGCCCCGCGAATGCGATGTCTTTCGGATTCAAGAGCGTCGCGGTCAGCGCGAGCGCCGACGGATTCAAGCCGATGACTTTTTCGAACGTGATCGAGAGGTCGGCCGTGACGCCGTTGCCGAGGTCGATCCTGGCCGTCAGCTCATTGCCGGAGATCGTGGGGACGACGGCGGTCTGGCCGTATCCCGGCACCGAGTTGGCGGTCAGAACGAGAATGGAGAGGAGAAACGTCCAGAGTTGCTTTCTCATGAATTCCCTCCCGTGGCATTGCGGACTCTAGTATGCACGCGGCGTTCCACGGAAGTCGACTTGTGACCGTCGATACATCGACTTTCGTCGACCCCATCCGCCCATAACAGCATCCGAAAAAGAAAAAGGGGGCGAACCCCCTTTGGAGCGGCACGAAGCCGGCGATCCGGCTTCGATCCGGTTAGTAGCGGTCCCGGCCCGGGCGACCGCCGCCGCCGCCGCCCGTCTTCGGGCGCGCTTCGTTGACCGTCAGGGCCCGTCCGCCATATTCCTGGCCGGAGAGCGCCTGAATGGCATTGCGCGCTTCGGAGTCGTTGCCGAATTCCACGAAGCCGAAGCCTTTGGAGCGGCCGGTCTCGCGGTCTGTAATGACCGCGACGGAGTCGACGCTCCCGTACTGGGAAAACAGGTTGCGGAGGTCGTCCTCCGTCGTGTTGTAGGGGAGGTTACCAACGTAAAGCTTCATCGAAACGAGATCCTGTCCCGGCGTTCATTAAATCGACTCACCGACGCGCCGCTCGACGGTGCCCGACCTTCTCGTGGATCGTCGGACCTCGTCGAGCGCGGAAGCGTGCGGAAGGCGAGCGAATACGAGAAGGCGGGAAGGATATCAGGTTGGGCCCCGAAAGCAAGGGCTCGCCGTTCCGGATCGGCAGAGTCTTCAGGAGCCGGCAGTTGCTCTCAGGACGAAGTACCCGACCAGCCCGAGGAGTAGCACCATCGCGAGGAGCGCGGGACCCGAAAGTGTCGGTACCTGCGCCGCCGGCCCGCCCGGGCCGAGCGTGAAAGTCGGCGTGGGCGGGACGCCGGTCGGCGTAGCGGTGGCGATCGCCGGGACCGTCGGGGTGAGAGTCGAGGTCGGCGTCGCGGTAGCGGTCGAGGTCGGCGTCCCCGTGGCCGTGGGCGTCGCGGTGGGTGTGCCCGTCGGTGTAGCCGTCAATGAGGGGGTTGGGGTGGCAGTCGCGGTCGCGGTGGAAGTTGGCGTCGGAGTTGGCGTTACGGGGACCCCCTGGATGCCAACGCTATCTCTACGATCTATCTCGCCACAGGAGCCATGGCTCCTGTGGCGAGATTGATCGTAGAGATAGCGTTGGCACCGACGCTCCCGAAGGCGGCGTACGCGACGCCGGTTACACCGGAGATGTCGAATCCGACGCCCAAGGCACTGATCGGGAAACCGAGAGGTCCGATGGTGAAGAGCTGGCCGGTATTCGGTGACACGGGTGTCCCCGTCGGAGAGCCTTGTCTAACGAGGCTGTCAATCCCGTCGTCGATCCCGAACAGTGTGGTCGATCCGGCACCCGCGAAGTTATTGGTGTAGGCCAGGGCGACGACGTTCGGGTTGGCCCCCTGGTTCGGATCGCCCGCAGCGAAGGCGAGGTTCGTATCGATCGCGGTCAGCGTGCCGTCGTTTGGATTCAAGCGCAGGTTCTGATCCGCGTTGCTCACTACCCGAATCCGATCGACGACCGGATTGAAGTCGAATCCGAAGGCGGTCCCCGTGAGAGTGAAGGCACCGGCGCTTCCGACCTGCGTCGCGGTTCCCGTGACCGGGCTGATCGTGTAGAGCCGACTCGTGCTGCCGAGGCCGTAGAGCTGGCCCGTGGCCGGCCGGAGGTCGATCCCGAGGATGTTCTCGCCGGCTTGAAGTCCGGTGATCGGCGCGATCGTCGTGACCGTTCCCGGCGTGGCGCTGTCGAAGCTAAGAAGAACGTTGGTTGTCGTAACCGCGTAGATGAGCTCCGCGCGGAGATGAGCCGCTGGAGCGAGAACCGCGCAGAGGACGACCGATAGGACAAGCCGCTTCATGCATCCTCCCGGGAACTTTCGGTGGAATGTTAGACCAGATCGGCGAGCGCGGACCGCACGAACTTCGCGGTCATCTCCTTGCGCCAGAGAAACGAGAAGTCCGTGTTGTCCATGGGCCGCGACGGGCCCGCCGCGGCGGCAGCGGCCGCCTCGATCGACTCTTTGTCGAGCGGCCGGCCCGCGAGCACGGCCTCGGCGGCCGACAGGCGGACCGGCGCCGACGCGACACCACCCAGCACCAGTCGGGCCGAAGTGACCTTTCCGTCTTCCCGCCAGACCGCCGCCCCCACCGAGAGCACCGGGAAATCGAACGCGCCGCGGCGACGGAGCTTGCGATAGCTCGCGCGCCAGCCGTTCGCGGCCGGGAGGACGACCTCGGTCAGGAGCTCTTCGGGTCTCTTCCGGAGATAGTCGATTCCGTCGTTGCGGTACAGGTCCTCGACGGCGACCTCCCGTTCTTCCCGGCCGGAAGAGAGGACGGCGCGCGCCCCCATCGCGATCAGGACGGGAACCGTGTCGGCCGACTGAACGGCGAGACACTTGGGCGAGCCCGGCGCGACCCAACAGATCTGTTGACGGTCTGTCTTCATACAGAAGTCGATCGCTTTTCGCCACTCGTAGTTCTGGTCGTAGTAGTTGCAGCGCGTGTCGAGGAGGAGGTTGCCCCCGATCGTTCCCATGTTGCGCAGCGGCGGCGTCGAGATCTCCGAGACTGCGTGGGCGAGGCCGGGGTACTCGGCGCGAACGCGCGGATCGTTCTCGACGTTCGAGAGCAGGAGCCCGGCGCCAAGGACCAGCCTGCCATTCTGCTCACCGATCCGCGAGAGCTCCGAAATTCGCGAGAGACCGACGACGACCTTGGGCGTCTGCTGCCGCCGCTTCATGTTCGGATAGAGGTCCGTGCCTCCCGCGACGTAAGCGCCTTCCGGCCCGGCGTCCGAGCGAATCGCGACCGCGTCCGCGATCGTGCGCGGAGAGTAATACCGAAATTTCGGCAGGCGCATCATTAGGAGAAGGTCTCCAGACTCCCGTTTTTGAGATTCTTAGCCGCCGGTCGCGCAGCGACCGCCGCGGCGCCAGTCAGGCGCATCATGCTCGGACGCCTCCCGCTCCGGTAGCCACAGCGTCCACGGCTCGACCATCGCCGCCCTCCTCGGGAGTCAAGACGCGCATCGGCGGCGGATACGGAATG
>QHVV01000008.1:0-42531 GCA_003222385.1 Acidobacteriota bacterium | reverse complement strand
CGTCCACACGAACGCCGACCGCGTCGAAGAGAGAGTTCGCGACCGCCGGCGGAATCGGCAGGAGCGGCCCCTGGCCCACTTCTTTCGCGCCGAATGGGCCGTTCGGGTCGGGGTCCTCGACGAGGAACGTGACGACCTCGGACATCTCTTTCGTGGTCGGGCTCTTGTACTCGAGGAGCGAAGGAAACTTGTGAACGACGTTGCCGTTGACGTCGGACCGGTATGCCATCTCCTCCATCATCGCTTCGCCCAGGCCCATGTAGACCGAGCCTTCGACCTGCCCGACCACGAGGACCGGGTTGATGCACTTCCCGACGTCGTGCGCGATCCAGACCTTCGGCACCGAGTAGATCCCGGTCTCCGGATCGACCTCGACCTCGACGACGGCCGCGGAGTACGAGTACGCCGGCGAGGGTCCAACTCCGGCGCCGCGGTAGTGCCCGGGCGAGGGAGGGGGCGTGTACGAACCGACCGTGCCGATCGTTCCGAACTTCGACTCGGCGAGGACGACGGCGTCCGCGAACGCCATCCCGTTTCCGGGATCCTCGACGTCGAAGACCCGTCCCTCCGCGAGCGCCACGCGCGTCTTCGGGATCGCGAGCTTCCGCGCGGCCGCCTCGACCAGGAGCTCCCGGGCCCGTTCCGCCGCCTGGAGCGCAGCGTTGCCCGTCATCAAAGTCACGCGCGAGGAGTAGGAGCCCAGATCGACCGGAGTCAGGTCGGTGTCGGCGGTCACGACGCGGATGTCGAACGGGTCAATCCCGAGGACTTCCGCCACGACGTACGCGAGGACCGAGTCGCTCCCCTGCCCGATGTCGACCGAGCCGCAGAACACGGTGACGCCGCCGGAGCGGTCGAGCTTCAACTGCACGCCGGACTGCGGCATCGAGTTCCAGTAGATCGGAAGGCCCGCCCCGCAGATGTAGGACGAGCACGCGAGACCGAGGCCGCGCCCGAACGGGAGCTTGCCGCGGCGCTCGCGCCAGCCCGACGCCTCGACGACCTTTTCGATGCAGGCGCCGAGCCCCATCGAGCCGATCCGCAGGAAATTCGCGGTGACCGAGTCGGCGGGCGCGAGATGGGCCTGGCGCATCTCCGCCGGATCGAGCCCGAGGTCGCACGCGATCTTGTCGAGCTGGACCTCCAGCGCGTACCTCGGCTGCGGCGTTCCATGTCCGCGCTTCGGGCCGCACGGCGGCTTGTTCGTGAACACGCGCGCGCCGTCGAAGCGGTACGCGGGCACGCGGTAGGTCACGGTCTGCAGCGCCCCGGTGTAATACGTGGAGGCGACCCCGTAGGAGCCGTAGCCGCCGCCGTCCAAAACCGTCTGGAAGTGCATCGCGGTGATCGCGCCGTCTTTCTTCACGCCGGTCACGACCCGCATGAGCGTCGGGTGCCGGCCGCGATGGCAGTAGAAGACTTCCTCGCGCGTCAGACAGATCTTCACCGGCCGTCCCGTGACGCGCGACAGGTGCGCCACCACGATCTCGTGGCTGAACGGATCCGACTTGCCGCCGAAGCCGCCGCCGTTCGGAGTCGCGATGACGCGGATGCGCGACGCCGGCAGACGCAGCACCTTCGCGAGCGCGCGGTGCACGTAGTGCGGCGTCTGCGTCGACGACCAGACGGTGAGCTTCCCGTCCGGGCCGAAGTCGGCGACCGCGGCGTGCTGCTCGAGCGGCAGATGGGTAGACCCCTCGTAGAAGAACACGTCCTCGAAGACGCGGTCGGCGGCGGCGAACCCCTTCTCGGTGTCGCCGAATTCCATCGAGACGAGCTTGTGGAAGTTGCCGCCATCGCCGTAGTCGTGGATCCGGGGCTCAGGGCGCGCGACGGCGTCGTCGATGGAGCCGAACGGCGGCAGGAGCTCGTATTCCACGTCGATCGAATCGAGCGCGTCGAAGGCGGCGTCTTCGTCGACCGCGGCGACGGCCGCGACCGGGTCGCCGACGTAGCGGACCCGGTCGGTGGCGAGCGCGTGTTCGTCCTGCGACACCGGCAGGATCCCGAAAGAAATCGGCAGATCGCGGCCGGTCGCGACCGCGACGACGCCCGGCCGGACGAGAGCCTTCGAGACGTCGACTGAGACGAGCCGCGCGTGCGCGACCCGGGAGCGGAGCAGCTTGCAATGGAGCATCCGCGGGAAAAAGAGGTCGTCGGCGAACTTCGTCTGTCCCGTCACCTTCGCGGCGGCGTCGACCTTCGGATACGGCCGCCCGACGACGCGGGTGCGACCTGACTTGCGCTGCGGCGCTCGCTCCGCGAGCGGCGACTGAGAATTTTCAAACGGGGGCTTTCGGGCGCCGCTCGAGTCGCTCATCGCGTATTCACCACAGGAAGCAGCCCGCTCTCGTCGAAGTCGGATCGGGTGCGCGGCGGTCGCTCTGCGACCGGCGCACGAAAACTTTCAAACGAAGGCTTTCCACCACGGCTCATCGATTCACCACCGGAAGCAGCCCGCTCTCGTCGTAATCGGTTCCGTACAAAGTCTCTTTGCGCGGCTCCGCGTCCTCTCCCCGCGTCCAGGCCGCGGCCAGCTCGACCGCCTCGAAGATCTTGATGTAGCCGGTGCACCGGCACAGGTTCCCCGCGAGCGCTTCCTTGATCTCGTCGAGCGTCGGACTCGCGTTTGCGTCGAGGAGCGCCTTCGCGGTCAGCAGGATTCCGGGCGTGCAGTAGCCGCACTGCGCCGCGCCCAGGTCGGCGAACGCTTTCTGGAGAGGATGGAGGCCGGCGGCCGGGGCCATCCCTTCGACGGTCTCGACCCGCCTCCCCGCGCACTCGAGGCCGAGGTAGAGGCAGGACAGGACCGGCCTGCCGTCAACGAGCACCGCGCAGGTTCCGCACTCCCCGAGCTCGCAGCCGTGCTTCGTCCCGGTCAGCGCCAGGTCCTCTCGCAACACTTCTAAGAGCGTCTTGTGTGGCGCGAAGGCGACCTCGACCGATTCTCCGTTGACCTGGAAACCGACATGGACCCGCGTGGGTTCCGCCGGCAAAATATCCGGGAAGGTCTCCATCTGGTAAGTCTAAACCCTCTGTTTTGTTAAGGTAAAGACATAGGGCCTGACCGACCGGTCAGACGGAAATATCCGGGAGCCCTAAGCCGCGCCGGTGGATTACTTTGGCGCTGCGGCCTTGCTCCGGGAAGCTTCCGCGCCCGATTTCTCGCGCGCGATCCAGGCGTCGATCCGTTTTTCGAGGACGTCGAGCGGCAGCGCGCCACCGAGGAGCACGGCATCGTGGAACTTCCGGATGTCGAACTGGTCACCCAGCGCCTGCTTTGCGCGGGCGCGCAGCTCCTTGAACTTCAGCTCCCCCGTCTTGTAGGCGAGCGCCTGCCCGGGCCAGACGATGTATCGATCGACCTCGACCGTGATGTCGTGCTCGGTCTTCGCGGTGTTCGACCTCATGAAATCGATCGCCCGCTTCCGATCCCAATTGAAAGCATGCATGCCGGTGTCGACGACGAGCCGCGCGGCCCGCCACATCTCGTAAGTGAGCTGACCGAACTTCGAATAGGGATCGGTATACAGGCCGATCTCGTCTCCCAGGCTCTCCGAGTAGAGACCCCATCCCTCGACGAAAGCGGTGAAGGCGGCGTGGCGGCGGAACTTCGGCAGACCCGTCAGCTCCTGCGCGAGCGCGATCTGGAGGTGGTGCCCGGGCACGGCCTCATGGCTCGTCAAGGCCTCCATCTCGTATTTCGGCCGGGTCTCCAGCCTGTACGTGTTCGCGACGAAGTATCCGGGGCGCGGCGCCTCGGGCGATCCCGGCCGGTAGTAGGCGGTCGTGGAGGTGGGCGCTTCGAAATCGGGCGTCGGGATGACCCCGTAGGGAGTGCGCGGGAGCGTGCCGAAGAAGCGGATCAGTTCGGGATCGATTCGCTTGCAGATGTCGCGATATCCCTGGAGCAGGTCGGACGCGCTCTTGTAATAGAAGCGCGGATCCGTTCGCAGGAACTTCACGAAAGCGTCGAAGTTCCCCTTGAACTTGACCTGCCGGATGATTTCCTCCATCTGCTTGCGGATGCGTGCGACTTCGGCGAGACCGGTCTCGTGGATTTCCTTCGCGGTTTTTTCCGTCGTCGTGTGGTAGCGGATCGCGTACGCGTAGTACGCCTCGCCTTCCGGCAGCGACGAGGCGGCGATGTCCTTGCGGGCCGCGGGCAAGTAGTCCCGCGTGAAATAGGTGTAAAGCTTCAGATAGGCCGGAAAAACCTCGTTGGCGATCCGCCGGCGTCCCTCGATTCGAAGGGCTTCCCGGTCCGCCTCGGAAACTCCTTCCGGAAATTTTTCGAAGGGCTTGTAGTGCGTGCTCTTTTCCGGGTCGGGAAAGATCTGCGCGCGGATCGCGTCCGGGACGTCGCGAAGCGGCACCGCCGGCTGTACCCATCGCTTCTCCTTCCCGCGTTCCATCAAAGCGATCGTCTGGTCGACCTGCTTCGGAAACGCGGAGAGCCGGGCGAGATAATCGCGGTAGTCCTTCGCGGTGCGGAACTGCGTCAAGGTCGAGAGGATCGCGAAGTCCTTGTGGATGCCCTCCTGCTGGTTGATCGGCATGAGCTCCGTCGGGAACCGTGCTCCCTCGATCGAGCGCTCGAGGTCTCTCGAAAAAAGGTCGTCGGAGAGCCGGTCGTCCTCGGTCAGCGCCTCGCGGTCGATCTTCTTCAGCCGGGCGAGCGCGTCTCGCGAGTGCTGTTTCCGTCGTTCGATCGCTTCCGCGGAGAGGTCGGTCAGGCGGTCGTTGTAGCGGGGATCGCCGAGCGTCGTGGCCCGCTCCGGGAACTCCTTCAGACCCCATTCCCACTCGTCGTCGAAGAACTTCGCCAGGTCCTTCGCCGCCGTGGCGCCCTTCGCCGCGGTCGTCGAAGAACGGGTGCGCGGACCCTTGACCGGACGGACCGCGGAGACGACCGCGGGAAGAACGAGCAGCAGCGTCGAAAAGAACAGCATTTTTTTCATCGTCTCCCGTCCCCATCCAACTCTATAGCGGTCGCCTCGACTCTTTCAGCGGCCGGCTCGACGCCGGCCGGTAGAGAGCAATCGACTCTTTCTGCGGCCGCCTCGACGGCGGTCGGTAGAGAGCAAACGGCCGCTGCCCCACCATCCCATGGAGAAAGCGCAGCGGAATCGGTTGATCACCAAAAAAAAGCCCCTCCCGCGGGAGGGGCTGAAGAGTGCCTGCAGTCGAAATCAGGGATTGAACGTCGTCACGATCACTGCCTTGCCGAAGTTCGAAGTGTCGGTCGTATTCGCTTCGGTCGTGATCCGCGAGGCATCGATCGAGTGGCGATCCACGAGATACGCCTTGGCGTTCTCGGCCCGCTGCCGAGCCAGCGATTCACGGCGCGACGCCGCGGTCCCGCTATCCGGATATCCGGTGATGACCACGGTCGCGCGCGGGTTCTCGCGCAGACGCAGCGCCACTGCGTCGAGACGCGCTTTCGCGATGTTCGTGATCCGAGCGCTGCCCCGATCGAACTCGATGACGTCGGTCGTCGGAGCCGGCGGAGGCGGCGGCGCGACCACCGGCGGGGCCGGAGGCGGCATCGGGGCCGGAGGGACCTCGGGTGGAGCCGGCGGGGGCGGCGGCGGTGGCGGAGGAGGAGGCGGCGCGATGACCGCCGGCGCGGCATGGCCGCCGAAGTGGAACAGGATGCCGATGTTCGGCTGGACGTCGATCCGGCTGTCCTGCTCGAAGCTGCCGAACCGGTCGTGGAGAGTCTTCTTGAAGTTGTAGACGCCCTTCGCTTCGAGCCTCAATCCCACGACCCGGCTGAACCGGTATTCCGATCCGAACGCGAGGTAGGCGATCGGGACGCTGTCGCCGCCGCTGAACAGCTTCTCGCGCGAGATTCCGCCGCCCAGCCCGAGGTAGGTGTTCCACCCTGGAACGCGCGGCGTGAAGTCAAACATTGCGCCAAGCGTCGCCTCCCAGTACTTCGGCCTCGAGTCGAAGTACTGGGCGGTCAATTCGAGCGCAAAGTGGTCCGTGAAGAAGTGCCCGAGCCTTCCGCCATAGAAGAGGTAGTTGGTCTGATCGAGGTCGCAGTTGCACCGGAAGTCGCTGTCGCCGATGAACACGTAGCCGACGTGCGGACCGATGTACGTTTCGCCGGCGAGCTCCGTCGACGGAACCACCCGGTCGCCCACGTCCGTGTACGTCTGGGCCGACGCAGCTCCGGCGACCAGCAGGAGCGCAATCGCCGATGTCACGATCCCTGATTTGACTTTCCTCATCTTCAAGCCTCCGCGCGAATGCGCTCTCAACATTTGTTCAGGAACAGGAAGCCGGTCGCGGCCTGCCCCTCCGTGAGGGTGATCGTGTAGGTTCCGGGAGCGCCCTGCGTCCCGGGAAACGTCTGAAAGAAGTTCGTGGGCAGAATCTCGGAGAGGACATACGTTCCCGGCGCGAGGTTCATGAACGTGAAGTTCCCGCTCGCGTCCGAGGTGGTCGTCGCGACCAGGTTGCCGCTCGTGTCGTGCAGCTCGAAGACGATTCCTTCGAAGCCGCGGTCGTTGCCGTCCAGAATTCCATTGCCGTTCAGATCGAGGATCTTTCGACCCGAGATCGAGGCGGTGTTGGTCGGCGCCGTGACGGCCCGATTGCCGAAAACCAGATTCCCGACGGCCTGCCCGGTCGTCAGGGTCACCGTGAAGGTGCCGGGCGCGGGGGGCGCGGTCTGCGCGAAACCGGCGGGAACCACCTCGGAAACGACGTAGGTTCCGGGGGTCAAGCCCGTGAACGAGAACGATCCCGAGCCGTCGGTCGTGGTCGTGCGGACGACGTTCGCCGAGTCGGTCAAGCGGATCGTGACACCCGCCATCCCTTCCTCACCCGCGTCCCTCGTTCCGTTTCCGTTTGCGTCGTTGAATTTCACTCCGCTGACCATCGCGGTCAGCGCGCGGTTGCCGAAAAGATTTCCGGCGGAGCTCCGCTGTGCGAAGTTGATCGTCGCCGAGATCGTCCCGGGAGGCGGCGGCGCCGTCTGCACGAAGCCGGTCGGGACCGTCTCGGTCAAGGTGAAGTTGCCGAACGGTACGTTGGCAAAAGTGAAGTTGCCGGCGGCATCCGTCACAACGGAGAGGTTCGCCCCGGTCGGATCGTTGATCGAGGCCGTGCGGGTGATCGTGACGCCCGCCAGACCGGGCTCACCGGCGTCCTGGACGCCGTTGCCGTTGACGTCGAGGAACTTCGTTCCCGTGATCGTCCCGGTCAGGACTCCCCGGAAGTTGCCGAAGGTGTTATCGATCGAGCTGCCGCCGGAAGCGAGCGTCACGGGGATCGAGTTCAGCGCGGGCAGCGTCAGCGAGAAGCCCTGGCGCTGGGTCTCCGACAGGACGTAGTTGCCCGGGGGGACGTTGGTGAACAGGAAGTTGCCGTTGGCGTCGGTCACGGCGGTTTGTAAAGGCGGCGCTCCCGGCGTGGCGGGCGTCAGCGTAATCGTGAAGCCCGCGAGGCCCGGCTCGCCCGGATCCCGAACGCCGTTGGCGTTCAGGTCCTCGAACTTGATGCCGCCGATCGCATTCGGGATCAGCTGGTTGCCGAACGCCAGCCCGGAGAAGTTGTCGTCGCACCCTTCCACGAAATAGCCGCGGTCGAGCGCGATCAGCCGGCGCGAGACGCGCCGGTCGAGCGGCGCGGTCTGCTGGTAGCCGAAGGGGACCGTCTCGATGATCCGGAAGTCGGTGGCGCGCTCGAGACCGCACACCTGGAAGGTGCCGTCGGGGCCGGTCAGCCCGCGCAGAGGTGCGCGGCTCGTGTCGTCGACGTCGGAGGCTCGGATCTCGACGCCCGGCAGCCCCGGCTCACCCGAGTCGCGGACGCCGTTTCCATTGCGGTCCTCGAACTTCACGCCGGAGACGCAGAAGGTGTCCTCGCAGAACCGCTTGTCCTCCACGCGGAAACTGGTCGTCAGCGAGAACTCGGGGCGGAATCCCGCAGACCGGATCGATCTGTGTCGGGTCGCCTTCCAGACGGGCGGCCGGGGTCAACCAGAGCAGGTAGGAGGCGACGAGGTTTCCGGCGTCCCGGAACGGCGCGACCCCCACGGCGAGCGCGCCGCACGGTCCCTGCGCCTGCGTCGCGTGGGTCGTGCCGTTGTAGGCGGCGAGCACGCCGTTGCGAACCGTCACGACGCGCTCGGTGAGCGGATCGGACGAAAGGAGCCGCGTTCCGGACAGGTCCGTGACCTGGAAGTAGTACCGGCCGTCCGGCACGAACTGGGTGAACGCGCACGGAGAGGTCGTCGGTCCCGCCGTGAAGAACACGTCTTCCTTGTCGGAGAAGACGGAGACCGCGGCCGAGCTCGCGTTGACCGTGGTCACGATGCCCGGCACCAGCAGGAGCGTGGTCGCGGTGTCCGCTACCTGCGTGGTCCCGGTGTCCTGCGCGAGGGCGCCGAGTGCACATAACGTCAGAGAGATCGCGGCGACTGGGAATCGCACCCGGTTCATCCTTCCCTTCCTTCCTTCGCTTCCGTTTTCGGGGATATGAGCAGGTCCGCTAGACCCCTCCCAAGCTTCCGGCGGCAGCTGCAAGGAGCATGCCCCGGTGCGGGGCATTCTTCCACGGCAGCCGCGCCCTTACGGGGACTTTCAGAGGAAGAGTTCGCCGGGCAGTTGCAGAACCGGACAGGCCAGCCTTGTCGAAGTGCAGGGCCCGCGAGGCTCAGCGCGGGGCGTAGCGGAGAATCCGACCGTCTTTCATAACGAAAAAGACGCGTTCGGTGGCGCGGATGTCCTTCAAGGGATCTCCCGGCACTGCCACGATGTCCGCTTCCTTCCCTTTTTCGAGAGTTCCGATCCGGTTGCCGAGCCCGAGGAGGTCCGCGGCCGCGGGTCCCGCCGCGCGGAGCGCCGCCGCCGGAGACATCCCGAGCCCGACCATCAAACCGAACTCCCGGGCGTTCAACCCGTGCGGAGAAACGCCGGAGTCGGTGCCGAACGCGATCTTGACGCCGCTCTTCAAGGCGCGCCGGAACATATCGGACCGGCCGGCCAGGGCCGCGCGGGCCTTCGCGGCGATCTCGGGCGGAAACTTGTCTGCTTTGCCGCCGGTCCACTCCCCGGCGAGCAGAGTCGGCACGAGATACGTCCCCTTCGCCTTCATCCGCACGAGCGTCTCGTCGGTCAGAAACGTGCCATGCTCGATCGAGTCGATCCCGGCGTCGACGGCCGCCCGCGCCGCCCGATCTCCGTGGGCGTGCGCCGCCGTCTTCCGTCCCAGACGGTGCGCTTCGTCGACGATCGCCGCAAGCTCCTCGTCCGTCAGCTGCGGCGCGGCGACGTCGTCGCCCAGGGAAAGGACCCCGCCCGAAGCGCACGTCTTGATGACATCGGCGCCGTATTTGACGTTCAGCCGGACCGCCTCGCGCGCCTCGGCCGCCCCGTGGACGATCCCTTTCAACGGGCCGCCCTCGGCGCCGAATGTACCGGCCGGAAACCCCGTCCGGTCACAGTGTCCGCCGGTCGCTCCGATCGCGTAGCGCGCGGCGACGATGCGGGGCCCGGGCACGAGACCGCGGCTGATGGCGTTGCGCAGGCCGACGTCGATCGCGTCGCTCGAACCGACGTCGCGGATCGTGGTGAACCCCGACTCGAGGAGCTTGCGCGCGTAACCCGCGGCATAGAGCGTCTTTTCGGGCACGGAGCGGCGCAGCTCCTCGTAGAAGTCGTTGAACCAGTTATCCGACGCCTCCTGGGTCACGTGCGTGTGGCAATCGATGAAGCCGGCGAGAAGCGTCGCGTCTCCGAGGTCGAGCGCGGTCGCCTGCGGCGGGAACGGCAGGCCCGATCCGACGTCGCGGATGCGCGATCCCTCGACGATCACCACGCCGTTGGAGATCATCCGATCCGACCGGCCGTCGAAGACGCGGGCCGCTTTGAGGACCACGACGGACGGGAGGGCGGGAGCCGACGCCACGGGGGGGGCGGTCTTTTCCGGCGCGGTGGCGCGGTTCGGAACCGGCGTCGGGTTCGGCGCGGGATTCTGGAGCGCGAAAATCGAGACCGCGGCGCCCAAGGTCGCTGCCGTGAGCAGGACAGATTTCATGCGGACCCCTTTCTGCGCCGGGCGGCGTAGATCCCGGCGCCGATCGCGAGCGCGATACCTCCAGCGATCCAGTTCTTCTTCTCGGCGGCCGAAAGAAACAGGACGCAGATCGCGAGCGCGGCGACCGGGATGAGCGGCCCGCCCGGAAGGCGGATCGTTCGTTTTGTGGCCGGCATCTTCCGGCGCAGCACCGGTACGGCGGCGGCCGTGCCGATGTACGTCGCGAGTCGGGCGATCGCGGAGAGGACGGCGAGCTCCTCGGCCGTCCCGGTCGACATCAGGAGGAGCGCGACGCCGGTCTGCGTGAGGATCGCGATGTGCGGCGTGCGGTAGCGGGGATGAATCCTCGCGAAGGCGGCGGGGAGGGTGCCGGTCTCGGCGAGAGCATAGAGATAGCGCGGGCCGGCGAGCACCGTGTTGTTGTTCGTGCCGAGGACCGAGAGGACGGCGCCGAGGGTCAGGATGAAGCCCCCGATCGGTCCGAGCATCATCGCGGCCGCGTCCGCGAGCGGAGTCGGCGAGGCGCCCAGGTTCGGAACGGTTCCGATCGCCACGAGCTGCACGGTCGTGTAGATCGCGGTGACGATCAGGATCTGCGTGATCAGCGCGAACGGCACGTCGCGTTTCGGGTCGACGAACTCTCCGGCGGGAGCGGGAGTGTTCTCGAAACCGGCGTAGGCGAAGAGGACGAGGAGCGCCGCTTTCATGAAGTTGCCGCGCTCCGGGCTCGGCACCGGAAACACGCGGGTCCAGTCGACCCAGAAGAGCCCGACCGCGACGAAGAGGACGAGCGGCAGGACCTTGCCCCAGGCGAGGACCACCGCGGTTCGGGCGCCGGACTTGACGCCGCGGACGTTGATCCACGTGAGCACGAGGAGAGGCAGGACGATCGTCGCCCACTTCCCGACGCCGCCCCGCGCGGCGGGCCAGAGGTAGCCGACCGCGCGTGCGAAGAAGACCGAGAGCCCGGCGATCGAGGAGATGCGTGCGATCCACGTCATCCAGCCGACTTCGAAACCGACGAAGTTTCCGAACGCCGCGCGCGTGTACACGATCGCGCCTCCCGGGCGGTCGAAGAGGCTCGAGGCCTCCGCGAAACACAGCACGAGGAGCAGGACCGCGAAACCCGCCGCGAGGATCGCCCAGATGCTCGCGGGCCCGAGAAGCTGGGCCGCGGCGACCGGGAGGATCAGGTAGACGCCGCTGCCGATGACGTCGTTGACGGAGAGCGCGACGATCTCCCAGCGCGAGACCGCGCGGAGGAGTCCGGTCCCTCGATCGATTCGCTCTGTTTCGGAGGCCAACGCGCGGCCATTCTCTTCGACGGCCGTCGTTTCCAGAAGTCCAAAAATGAAAGAGCCCGGCGGTGGCCGGGCTCTTTCCACGCTATCGGGTTCGAACTATCCGTTCCACCGCGCCTTCGTGCCCCGCGCGTCGATGTGGACGAACGGACCGTGGGATGACGTGGCCGGGTAGATCCCGATTCCGCCGACGAGGTCCGGGTCCTTGTGCTCGACCGCGTCTGCGGCGGACGCGAGAATCGCCGCATCCTTCAGATCCACGCGCCCGTCGTGGTTCAGGTCGTCCATCCGCCCGTCATGATCGTCGTCCGGATAGACGTCCGACGCGTCCCCGTACTGATGGCGCGAGACCGCTGAGCGGCCGCCCGCTCCGACGCCCTGCTCGTTGTACTGCGGGGTGCGGAACCCGCTCATGACCGTCAGGCCCTTGACCGGATACCCCATGGTGTGGAGCTCGGCGATCGTGAGCTCGAGCTTGTCCAGGAGACGCCGGTCGAGCACGATGTATTTCGGCCAAACGTCGTGCTGGTCCTTCGTCACGAAATCGCCCAGCTTGAAGTGCTCCGAGACGCTCGTGCCGAAGGTCTCATGGGTCACCTCGATGAAGCCTTTCGGCGTCGCATAGTTCGCGCTGCGCGGCTCGCGCCCCTCGTAGGGCCAGTTGCCGATCCGATAGGAGCCGATCCGGCCGTTGACCTTGGCGGAGAACGGCTTCATCACCACGAGCGAGAGGTTCCCGAGGGTCGGATCCGCCCCGTCCGGCGAAAGCGCATAGACGCCGGCCTCGCTGGACGGCGCGGCGAGCTTCCCGGCTGGGAACTCGCCCGGCAGCGAGAAGATCGCCCGGAGCTTTCCGGATTCTCCGATCAGGGCTGAAAGCGTGCCAAACGCGGCCGCCGAGGCGCCGCGGAGAGGAACGAGCGAAAGGGCCGCGAGAACGGGAACGGCGACGAGGAAATGCTTCGGCCGCGCTTTGAAAGTCACGGTGATCGTGGTCCTTTCTTCGACAGAATGCCGGGGGATTCCGGCGGCAATCGTAGCGTCTTGTCGATGCCTGGAGCAATGAAAGAACGCCCGGCTCCGAGGAGCTATTCCACCCCCGGCAAAAAAAGGCCTTCGCGCAAGCCCTGGAAATGCGTGGGTTGCGGGCCGCTCACTCCCGGCCGGTCCGGTGTCAGCCCGGCAGGAAGAAGAACGCCACGGCCGCGATCAGGTAGAGCGCGAGCAGCTGGATTCCCTCGAGCCAGTTCGTCTCTCCGTCGAGCGAGATGTACGCGAAGATCGCCGAAGAGGCGAAGAGCGTGACGAGCTCGATCGGCTGGAAGGTCAGGTCCATCGGCCGGATCAACAGGCTCACGAGCACGAGCAGAGGGGCGACGAAGACGGCGATCTGCGTGGATGAGTTCGCGGCGATCGAAAGCGCGAGGTCCATCTTGTTCCTCGACGCGAAGACGATCGCACTGTAGTTCTCGGCGACGTTGCCGAGGATGGGGATCACGATCAGGCCGATGAAGAACCGGGAGAGACCGAGCTGCTTCGACACCGGCTCGATGGCACCGACGAGCAGCTCCCCCGCGACGGCGGTGCCCACGACGGATGCGCCCAGGATCGCGAAAATTTTCCGGACGCTCCAGCGCCCTCGAGTTTCCGGGGGAGCGGCGCGGCCGGTATCCTCCCTCCGCTTCCAGAAGTAGGAGAAATAAAGGTAGGCGCCGTACGTGGCGAGGAGGAGGATCGAGATCCCGACCGAGACCTCCTCGCGAACGAACGGCTTCCGCACGACCGTCGCGAACACGGCCGGAAGAGCCATCGCCGAAACGGCCAGGATCATCATCGCGGCGTGGCGGCCCGTCGGCCGAACCGGAAACTTCTGCGTTCCGTGCCGCAGGCCGCCGACGAGCGCCGAGAGCCCGAGGACGAGCAGCGTGTTGCCGATGATCGACCCGGTGAGCGAAGCCTTGACCACGTCGAGCAATCCCGCTTTCAGCGCGAAGAGGGTCAGGATCAGCTCCGCCGCATTGCCGAAGGTGGCGTTCATCAAGCCGCCCAGTCCGGCGCCCATCCTCGCCGCAGCCTCCTCGGTCGCGCGGCCGATCCAGCCGGCGAGGGGAAGGAGCGCAACGGCGGCCGCGGCGAACGTCGCCCAATCGGGCCAGTGAAGGAGGCGCGAGCCGATCGCGATCGGGAGCGCCAGCAGCAGGACGTTCAGCAGGCGCCGCACGACTTTCCGATCATAGGGCAGTCGACCGGTAGACTTTCCGGATGCTTCGCGCCGGCATCGTCGGGCTTCCGAACGTGGGCAAGTCCACGCTCTTCAACGCCCTGACCCGAACCCGGAAAGCGGAAGCCGCGAACTATCCCTTCTGCACGATCGAACCGAACGTCGGGGTCGTCATCGTTCCGGATGCCCGGCTCGAGACGCTCGCGAAAATCTCACGGACGACGCGGATCGTTCCGACGACGATCGAGTTCGTCGACATCGCCGGTCTCGTCAAAGGAGCGTCGCAAGGCGAAGGCCTCGGGAACCGGTTCCTGCAGCACATCCGCGAGGTCGACGCGATCGTGGAAGTCGTACGCTGCTTCGAGAGTCGCGACGTCGTGCACGTCGCCGGAGAGCTCGATCCCGTCGGAGACATCGAAACGGTCAAGACGGAGCTCATCCTCGCGGACCTCGAAACCGTGGGCCGGTCGAAAGAGAAGGCCGAAAAGACGGCGCGGGGCGGCGACCCGCAGGCCCGGGCGCTCCTCGAGGTGGCCGGGAAGCTCGAACGGCACCTCGACTCCGGGAAGCGCGCGCTCACTCTCGCGCTCGATCCGGAAGAGAAGGAGATCGCCCGGCGCCTCTTCCTCCTGACCTCCCGGCCGATGATCTTCGCCGCCAACGTCGGAGAAGACGAGCTCGCGCGGGCCGGGGAGCTGCCCCGGGTCGCCGCGGTCCGGCGCTACGCGGAGACCCACGCCGGGACGGAGGCTGTGGTCGTCTCCGCCGAGATCGAAGCGCAGCTCGCGGAGCTCTCCGACGCCGAAGCCGCGGACTACCTCGCTCACCTGGGCGTCACGGAGTCCGGAGTCGACCGGCTGATCCGGGCCGTGTATCACCTGCTCGGACTGCGGACGTTTTTCACCGCGAGCGAGAAGGAGGCGCGCGCCTGGACCTTTCACGAAGGGGACAGGGCACCCGAGGCCGCCGGCGTCATCCATTCCGACTTCGAGCACGGTTTCATCAAGGCGGAGACCGTCTCTTTCGGCGACCTGGTCGGCGCGGGCTCGATGGCCGGGGCTCGAGAGCGCGGCGTGCTTCGGCAGGAGGGAAAGGAGTACGTCGTCGCGGACGGCGACGTCATCCTGTTCAAGTTCAACGTGTGAGGCGGCTCTCCGGCCGCGGCGGCTACGAAATCGTGAACGTCGCCGAGCCCGCCGCGCCGCCGTTCAAGAGGACGTCCACGCGGTAGGAGCCGGGCGCCCACCCCTTCGTGTTCGCGGCATGGAAGCTCGTATAGCCGTCCCCCGCCTTGTCCGTCACGACCTTGTCTTCGGTCAGCTGCTTTCCGTCCGGCCCGTACCAGCGGGCCGTGATCTCCGTGCCGACCGGCGCGTTCGAGGTCCACATCGACACATACACCGTGTCCTTCCGGCCGAACGTCGTCGCGGTCTCACCCGGGCTGTGATCGGCGTTGACGGCCTTCGCGACCGTGATTCTTTCGACACGGGCCCCGGGCGCCGCCGCGATCGGCGAAGCCTGGACCACGGGCGCCTCCGCTCCGGCCGGCGGAGGGGAGACCGTCCCCGTCTCGCTCTTCTTGCAGGCAAACGTCGCCACGCCGGCGACCATCGCCGTCGCGAGAATCCGGAAAGTCGTCCGCTTCATATGCCCTCCTCCCCTCCGCTCAAATCTGAGGAAGCCGAAGCACCTGCCCCGGATAGATCAGGTCGGGATCCTTGATGTGATCGCGGTTCGCTTCGTAGATCTTGTTCCAGAGACTCGCTTTGCCGTAAACGCGCTGCGCGATCTTCGAGAGCGAGTCGCCCTTGACGACGGTGTAGCTCTGCATCGTGTCTTCCTTCGAGGAGAGCTGACTCCCGCCCCCCGAAACGATGCCGCTGTCGGCGGGGTCGGAGTCTCCGATGGACGTGCCCCCGCCCGAGACGATTCCATTCTTGTTGTCGGGCATGATCCGCCTCCTCTCTTCAAATCGGGTGCACGCTCCGTGCCGGATCAACTCGGCGCCCCCCGGACGAAGCCCTCGTAGAGATCCACCTCGTCGGCGCTTCCGATCGCAAACGGAATTCTTTCATGGAGCCTCCGCGGCGCGAGATCGAGCACCCGATCCCTGCCGGTCGAGGCGCGGCCCCCCGCCTGCTCGACGACGAAGGCCAGGGGATGACTCTCGTAGAGCAGCCGGATCTTTCCCGAAGGCTTTCCGGACGAGCCGTCCGCGGGATAGAGATAGATCCCGCCTTCGATCAGGATCCGGTGAACGTCGCCCACCATCGATCCGGAGTAGCGCGTCGAATAGGGCCGGCCGCTCGACGGATCGGGCTCCTTCAGGTGCTCGACGAATGCCCGGTCGGCCTCGGCCCATCCGGCGCGGCGTCCTTCGTTGACCGCGTACCCGCGTCCCTTCTTCGGCATCTCGAGATTTCGCCGGACCAGAACGAACTCCCCGATCGCGGGATCGAGCGAGAACACGTGGGTTCCATGTCCGCTCGTATAGACGAAGAGAACGGCCGGCCCGAAGAGGACGTAGCCGGCGGCCACCTGTTCGGTGCCGGGCCGGAGGAGGTCGGCCTCCGTCCCGTCGCGACGGGGCCGGATCGAGAAAATCGTTCCGAGAGTCCCGTCCACGTCGATGTTCGAGGAGCCGTCCATCGGGTCGAACAGGAGCGTGTAGCGCGCGCCGCCGGCGCCTTCGCGATAGACGTGGGGCTTCTCCATCTCTTCGGATGCGACGAAACTCACCAGGCCGCCGTAGTCGAAGGTCTCGACGAGGATGTCGTTCGCCCGGACGTCCAACTTCTTCTGCTCTTCGCCCTGGACGTTTTCGGTGCCGGCCGAACCGCGGGTGTGGCGGATGTCGGCAACCGCGAGCTCTCGCGCGATGCGTTTTCCCGCGACCCCGAGCCTCAGGAGGAGCTGGGACAGCTCGCGGGTGGCGGGGGCAGCGTCCGGCTCGCATTCCAAGAGGAAGCGGTCCAGCGTCGGAGGCGGCCGCGTCATGGGCGGCGATTCTACGGGATGGGAGACGTCGCTTTCGTCCACTCGCGCCACGCCGGCTTCGGCTTTCCATCGGCCTGGACGAGGCCGCGATGTGCGAAGAACGCCGCCCGGCGCACCGCGTCCTCGCCCATCCTCCGGCCGAGCGGAAGAGGGGGCAATCCCGCCGGATCCGGCGAGTCTCGAGGGTCCGGGTCGCGCCAGGCCACGTACCGAGCGAACATCAGCCGCGACCGATCCGTCGTCGCCGCGAGCCGTCGCATCCGCCGGACGAACTCCGCCTGCTTCTCGGGCGTCGAGCCGTTCTCGGGCGCCGAGGAGTAGCTCACCTCCGTGAATCCGACCGGCCGGCCGGCGGCGCCCGCGAGGATCGCCTTCCAGTCGCGGTCGATCGTTTCCGGAGGGCGGTGGGCAAAAGGCGCCGACGGCAGGAACGGCGCGTAGACGTAGAAGAGAGCGGGGCTCCGGCGATGGAGCTCCGCTTCGACGAGCGCGGCGCGGGTGTCCATCGGCGCTGCCGTCGTGATCCCGACCGAGAGGCGGGGCGCCTTCTTCTTCAGAAAGTCGACGGCTCCGTCGAAGAGACGCAGAAACTTCTTGAGCTCGTCCGGCTTGTCCGCGAAATACGAGTCGGCGTCGTTGCCGAGCGACAACGTCGAGAAGTCGGCGAGAGCCGGACCGAGCGCGTCGAGCAGAGACCCGAGCCGCGCGGCGAGCTTCGGATCGTCGAAAGAGACCGCGGCCAGATCGGCCGGGAGCTCGCGCGCGCGGCCGTTGACGAGCGGCAGGTCGAGATGGAGCATCGCCCCGGACTGGCGGAGCAACCGCGCGGTGCGCGTCATCGCGAGGACGTCGTACCGGCGGGGACGGGGCTCGGCGGCCGGCCAAGACAGCTCGAGCGCGAAAAAAGAGGCGCCGGAGCGACGGACAGAATCGAGCGCGCTCTGTCGCTCCGCGGGTGAGGCGGATTCGGGAAGGTTGACGGCAAGACCGATCGCCGCGGGAGCGTTCGCGGGCCGGAGCGGTGGGGCCGCCGGCGCGACGGTGACCCGTCCCGCGCGCGCGAGGAAGAGCGAGAGGAGGAGGGCAGCCACCGCCGTATTGTGCACGCACGAATAGAATCGACGCGGAGGTGCCGATGAGAACCAACCGCTCCGCCGCGGTGACCGCGGTGGCCCTGGGATTTCTTCTGACGATCGCCCGATGCTCCTCCTCCGGTTCCCGTTCCGGATCGGCGTCCGGGACGTCTTCCGCGACCGCCGCGACCGCCGCTCCCGCTCCGCCACCGGCGCCGACCGCCGAGCACATCAAGCTCCAGCACATCCTGATCGCGTTCGCCGGCAAGGTCCCCGGGAAGAACGTCACGCGGACGCAGGACGAGGCGCGCGCCCTGGCGCATCAGATCTTGAACCGCGCGAAGAAGGGGGAAGACTTCGATTCCCTGGTTCGGACTTATACCGATGACCGCGCTCCCGGCATCTACGGACTCGCGAACTCGGGTGTGACTCCCGCCCCGGGAGAGTTCTCGCGCGACCGGATGGTGCCGGCATTCGGCGAGGTCGGCTTTTCGCTCGCGCCCGGGGAGATCGGGATCGCCGAGTACGACCCGGTGAAGAGCCCGTACGGCTGGCACGTGATCAAGCGGCTCGAGTAGTTGTCCTCGAGAGCCGCTTTCCGGGCCGCCGCCGTCCTCGCGGCGGCCGCGTTCGCGCTCGTTCCCGCGCGCGCCTCCGCGGCGAAGAGGAAGCTCTCGATCGAAGACACCGTCGCCGATCCCCCGCTCTCCGGACGGCCGGCCGGCGGAGTCACGTGGCTTTCCGGCGGTTCCAAGTTCTCCTACGTCGTCCGAAGAGGGTCGGGCGACTCGGAGGTCTCGGAGCTGCGGGTCGAGGAGACCGCCGGCGGAAAGAAAAAGACGGTGGTCTCGACCCCGGCCCTGGCGCTGCCCGATGAGCCGGTGCCCGAAAAGGACGCGAAACGGCAAACCGCCTCGCTCGAAGGCTACCGCTGGTCGCCTGACGGGCGCACCGTGCTCGTCAGCGGCCGCGACGACCTCTGGCTCTACGACACCGCGACGAACCGGCTCGAAAGGTTGACGCACGATCGGAGCAAGGAGGAGTTCCCCTCGTTCTCCCCGGACGGCAAACGGGTTGCGTTCGTTCGAGGGAACGACCTCTTCGCGATCGAGCTCGGAAGCCGCCGAGAGACGCGGCTGACGCGGGACGGTGGCGACTCGATCTACAACGGCCGGCTCGACTGGGTTTACGAGGAAGAGCTCGCGAGCCGCGACGGCCGCGGCTACGAGTGGTCTCCGGACGGCCGCTCGATCGCTTATCTCCGGTTAGACGACGCGCCGATCGCCCGGTATCCGCTCGTGAACTATCTCGCTCTGCCCGCGACCGTCGAGTGGCAGCCCTATCCCAAGGCCGGCCAGAAGAACCCGCTGGCGTCCTTTCACGTCGTGGGGATCGACGGGATCGAGCGCGGCTCTCGCCGGCCGGACGGCGACGGTTACGTCGTGCCTGGATTTTCCTGGACGACCGATTCGAAGGCGGTCTGCTACCGAATCCTGAACCGCGCGCAGAACCGGGAGGAGGTATGGCTCCTCGCGATGTCGCCCGGTCCGCCGTCTTCGGAAAAGCTCTTCGTCGAGGAAGCTCCCGACTGGGTGAACGTCGTCGATCCGCCGCGCTTCCTGCGGGACGGCCGTTACGTCTGGAAGTCGGAGCGCAGCGGATACATGCACCTCGCCGTGGGAAAGGTCGGGGGCGGCGAGCCCGCGCCGATCACGCGCGGAGACTGGCTCGTGGACAAGATTGCCGGGATCGACGAGGGCCGGGGTCTCGTCTACTTCACGGCGACCGAAGAGAACGTGCGCCGACGCCCGATCTATCGCGTCGCGCTCGACGGGACCGGTTTCACCAAGCTCACCGCCACGGCTCGCGGACAGCACTCGCCCGAGCTCTCGCCGGACGGGCGTTTCCTTCTCGACACCTTCTCGACCGTCGAAGACCCGCCGGTTCTATCGCTGCTCGATTCGAGCGGCCGCGCGAACCGCGTCGTCGACCGGCCCGAAAACCGGCTCGAAGAATACGAGCTCGCGACGACGGAAGAGACGAACGTCCGCGCGGATGACGGCGCCCGCCTCGAAGCGCGGCTCGTCAAGCCCGCGGACTTCGACCCGTCGCGGAAGTATCCGGTCGTCGTCTTCGTCTACGGCGGCCCGCACTCCCAGGTCGTCCGCGACGCGTGGGGAGCGACGTCTCTCCTCGAGCATCTCCTGGCGAGCCGGGGCTTCCTCGTCTGGAGCCTGGACAACCACGGCTCGGCCGGGCGCGGGCACGCGTGGGAGGCGCCGATCTTCCGCGACATGGGACGGCGCGAGCTCGCCGACCAACTCGGCGGGGTCCGCTACCTGAAGACGCTCCCGTACGTCGACGCCGCGCGGATCGGGATCTGGGGATGGTCGTACGGCGGGTACATGACGCTCTTCGCGCTGACGAATGCACCCGACGTCTGGAAGTGCGGAATCGCCGGGGCACCCGTCACCCACTGGAAGTTCTACGACACGATCTACACGGAACGATACATGCGCACGCCGGCCGAGAACCCGGACGGCTACGGGCGCTCGGCGCCCCTGACGAAAGCGGCCGAGATCCGCGCACCTCTGCTCTTGATCCACGGCGCTTCGGACGACAACGTCCATCTCCAGAACACGCTCGCGTTCGTCGATGCCCTCGCGCGGGCGGGGAAACCGTACGACCTCCAGGTCCAGCCGAGGGAGAAGCACGGGTTTCGGGGGGTCGAGTCGCTCGCCTTCCGGAACCGGGCGATCGTCCGGTTTTTTGAAGAGCATCTGTAACCCGCCGTAACATTTCGGAGGATCCTCCTGTCGTTCCGAGGCCCGCCAGGGCCCGGGAATATCGGCACTTTGGGCCGAAGAGATCCCTCACCGCGCTCGGGACGGCGTCCGGGCACGGACTTTGCTCTCATCAAATAGCGTCGGACCGCGCCTTTCGCACAAACTGGCTGGACCGACTCGAACACGCCGCTCCGAGAAATCGGGGCGGCGTTGCTTTTGGAGGGTCAACCCGAAGGCGTTCCGGCGAGCACGATCGGTCCGGAAGGCTGCGGCAGCCCCCCTCGCGGCTCGATGGTGACCGCAAAGTTCTGGGCGGTCCGGTTCGCCGCCAGCTCTTTCGACTCGAAGAGGGCGCGGCCCGAGGGATCCGGATCGAAGACGCCGGTGTCCACCGGCTTCCCGTCGACGAAGACCCAGAGCTGGTACTGCCGGTCCGCCGGGAGCGGAGCCAGGTTGCCGGCCACGAGGAATCCGCGCCTGACCCGTTCGCTCCAGAAGACTTTCGCCCGCGCGTTCGGCTGCGGCCCCTTCCCTCCCAGGAAGAGCACTCGCACGTCGTCGCTCTCGAGCACCCGCGCCCGAAGATCCCGCCGCGCGATCTCCGATCGGCTGCTCTCGACCGCGGCGGCCAGATCCGAGTTGTGGGCGCGAAGCTCTTCGCGCTGGCGGCGCAGGCGCGCGTCGTCGAGAGCGATCATCACGAAAAGGACGGCCGCGGCCGCGGCGAACACCCACGCGGCGGACGCGGAGGGACGCGAAGCAGCCGAGGGACGCTTCGCGGGCGAAAGCGAAGCCAGGAGCTCGTCGCGCAGAGAGGCAGGTGGCCGCCGCGGAGGCACCGTCGCCGCCAGGCTCGAGGCCGCGAGGCGCAGCTCGGGCAGGAGGGCCTCGCAGCTCGGGCAGCCCTCCTCGAGGAGACGCGCGTACTCGGCGGCGTCGTCCTCCAGGGGGAGGCCGAGAGCGGCCAGCGAGACGAGCTCTTCGTGCCTCTCGCTATGCATTCGTCTTTCCCCAGTACGGCCGCAGGTGTTCGCGAAGTTTCATCAAACCCAGACGGATGCGGGTCTTGACGGTTCCCAGCGGAGCCCTCGTCCGCTCCGCGATTTCGGAGTGGGTGAGCCCGTCGAAATAAGCGAGCTCGAGCGCGCGCTGCTGGTCGTCGGGCAAGCCCCCGATCGCGGCCCGGCAGATCGCCTCCCATTCGCGCGATGCGGAGCCGGCTTCGACGTCGTCCCGCGCGGCGACGCGGGCGAGCGCATCGGGGCCTCCAGGTTGCGCCGAGGTCGCTGGCCTCCTCGCCCGCAACCGGTCGAGGGCGCGACTGCGGGTCGCCACGATCAACCAGGCCAGGACGGAGCCGCGGAACGGGTCGAAGGACGAGGCCGCCCTCCACGCATAGAGGAAGACCTCCTGGACGACCTCCTCGGCCTCGCCGGTTTTTCCCAGGATCCGGTCGGCAACTCCCAGGAGCCGTGGCGCATGGCGGTCGTACAGGAGAGCGAGGGCGTCGGAGTCCCGTCCCTGGATCTCGGCGACCAGCGTCCGATCGCTCCGATCGCGGTCTTCCGGCTGTCCACGCGGCTTCATCGAACGTCTTCCGATCGAGGGGCGCCGAAGGATACTCTTTTCGCCCGAACAGAAATCCAACCGGGATTCGGGAGCCGTAATCGACCAGGAAAGAAGGAGGAACCGATGAAGAAGCTCCTGCGTCATTCAGGCAGCGGTCGAGTCTGGGCCGCCGCTCTCGCTCTCTTCCTCGCCGGAGCGCTCGCTCCGCCGGCCGCCCGGGCGTCGAGCCACCGTGAAGCGCCGCTCATCAGCACCGATCCGGAGGCGGACAACACCGACACGTACTTCTTCCTCGACCCGCTGGAGGGCGGCCGGGTGGTGATGATCGGCAACTGGATTCCTCTCGAGGAGCCGGCCGGAGGACCGAACTTCTGGCACTTCGGCGAAAGCATCCGCTACGAGTTCAACGTCGACTGGGACGGGGACGCGATCGAGGACGTCGTCTATCGCGTCACGTTCACGCGTCACGTTCGCAATCCGAACACGTGGCTGCAGAACACCGGCCCGGTCCTTTCCCCGACCGATCCCAACCTGAACGTGTACTACACGTACAAGGTCGAGAAGATCCTGGGTCCCTCTCCCGACCAGGCCGCGGGCGCAAAGGTCGTCCTCGGAAACGACCTGCTCGAGGCGCCGAACAACGTCGGTCCGAAGTCGTTCCCGGGCGCGGCCGGGACTCCTGCGGGCGCGGGGTACGGCAAGGGATCCGACATCGCGAGCACGGTCTACACGATCGATCAGGACACGAAGGTTTTCGCGGGACCGCGCGCCGACGGCTTCTACGCGGACCTCGGGATGATCTTCGACCTGATCAATTTCCGGGCCGGCACTCTGCCCGGCAACATGGGCGGAGGCAGGAACGGCCTCGCCGGGTTCAACACGCACACGATCGCGCTCTCCGTCCCGGTCTATCAGCTCACCAAGAACCACACTCTCCCGACGATGACGACCGATCCCAACGCGATCATCAGCATGTGGTCCTCGACGTGGCGTCTCCAGAACCGGGTCCTTTCGGACACCGGGCAGAAGCCCGCGGACTCCGGCGCCTGGGTCCAGGTCTCGCGCCTCGGGGTGCCGCTCGTCAACGAGGTCGTCATCCCTCTCGGCCAGAAGGACCTGTTCAACGCTTCCTACCCCTCCGTCGACGCGCAGTTCGCGCCTTCGGTGCTCGACCCGGAGGTTCCCAAGATCCTGAAGGCCCTCTTCAACATCGATTCCCCTCCCGCGCCGCGCAACGACCTTCTGGCGGTCGTCCTCGGAGTCGACGGGCTCACGCGGCGGCCCGGAGAGGTCGTTTCGGACCAGCTTCGATTGAACGTCGCCGTCTTCCCGACCCCGCCTTCGCTCGCGAACCGCATGGGAGTCCTCGGCGGCGACCTGGCGGGCTTCCCGAACGGACGCCGTCCCTACGACGACGTGGTGGACATCGAGCTCCAGATCCTGGCAGGCGTCCTCGTTCCGGCGTTCAACCACGCGCCGAACAACCAGCTGGGCGACGGCGTGGACGGGCCGGACAAGGCGTTCAACCCGGCGTTCCCGTGGTTGGCGACGCCGCACTCCGGTTTCGAACACCGCCACGACGACGTGCCGCAGGTGATCCACTTCGGCGCGGAGTAAGGACGGTCTGATCTTTTCGTCCCCGGTCCGGCTGCGCGCCGGGCCGGGGATTTTTCTCGAACGGTGATTTAGACTTTCGTTTTCCGTCTCGCGTCTTACCGAGGAGTGCGCATGATTCACCAACCGCGCCGCGACTTTTTTCGCGCAGCCGCCCGGACCGGCCTCGCGCTCGGTCTCGCCGCCGCCGGCCGCCCTCTGATCGGGCTTTCCCCGAAGGAAGGCGCCGCACCGGGAGACGACATCACGCTCCTGAACACGGCGCTCGCGCTCGAGCACGAGGCCATCTGGGCGTACGGCCTCGCCGGGAAGAGCGGCCTCCTCTCCGCGAAAGCGAAGGAAGTCGGTCTCGCGTTCCAGGGCAGCCACGAGATCCACCGCGACCTGATCGTGGACGCGGTCAAGCGCAAGGGAGGAAGCCCGGTCGAACCGAAGAAGGAGTACGTCTTCGGGGTCCCGCTCGCGAACGAGAAGGACGTGCTCGAGCTCGCGTTCAAGCTCGAAGTGGGGGCGGCGCGCGCCTACCTGACGGTCGTCGACAAGTTCCAGGACCGCGCGCTTTCCGCGTCCGCCGGCCGGATCCTGTCGGACGAGGTGCTCCACGCGACCGTTCTGAGGAGCGTGCTCGGACGGGACGTCGTCCCGACGTTCCGCTTGATCGAAAATTAAATGGGGTCAGGTCTCCACTTGCCACATTGAGGGTCAGGCTGCCACATCGACGCCCGGTCGCTTTCGGGGCTGGAACATCACACTAAGACGTGAAAGCGCGCGGAGCCCTCGCCGTACTTCTGGCGCTCGCGAGCGCCTGCCATCGGGAAGGCGAACCGCCGATCCGGGTCGGGTCGAAGAATTTCTCCGAGCAGGTCATCCTGGGTGAAATCGCGGCGCAGGGACTCGAGGCCCGCGGCGTGCGCGTCGACCGCCGGCTGAACCTGGGCGGCACGTTCGTCTGTCATCAGGCCTTGAAGGCCGGCGAGCTCGGCCTCTATCCGGAGTACACCGGAACCGCATTCACAGCGATCCTCGCCCGTAAACCGGTCTCGGAGCCGCAGGTCGTCCGAGCCGAAGTCGCGAAGGAGTACCGGAAGAGCTGGAACCTCGTCTGGTCGGCTCCCCTCGGTTTCGAGAACACTTTCGCGCTCGTCATGCGCCGCGACGACGCGGCGCGCCTTCACATCACGAAGATCTCCGACCTGGCGGCGCACCCGGAGATCCGGCCCGGTTTCGGATACGAGTTCCTCGAGCGCGAAGACGGCTTCCCGGGGCTCGCACGGACCTACGGCCTCCGCTTCTCACAGCGGCCCGTGCAGATGGATCTCGGACTCCTTTATCAGGCGCTCGCCAGCCGCCGGGTCGACCTCGTCGCGGGCAACTCGACCGACGGCCTGATTGACGCGATCGGAGGAGTGGTGCTCGAGGACGACCGGCGGTACTTCCCGCCGTACGAGGCGGCGTTCGTTCTGAGACCGGAGGTCTGGCAGCGCCCGGCGGTCCGGGCGTTCTTCGACTCGCTCGCCGGTACGATCGACGCCGCGACGATGCGAAAAATGAACGCGGCGGTCGACAAGGACAAGCGGCGACCGGAGGACGTCGCGCGCGAGTTCCTCAGAAGGACGGTGAAATCGCGCTAGCGGGCATGTGGCAGCGTGGCCCCCGATGTGGCAAGTGGAGACCTGACCCCATCATCGGAGGCGGCGCTCGGCGAAGCCCAGACCTGCGTCCGCTGCGAGCGCGAGCAGGGCCGCGGGAACCGCGCCGGCGAGGATCAGACGGTGATCGACGATCGCGACGCCCCGGTAGATCAGGACCCCGAGGCCGCCCGCCCCGATGGCCGCGGCAATCGTCGCGAGGCCGATCGAAACCACCGTCGCGATCCGGACGCCGGCGAGCACGACCGGCAGCGCGAGCGGCAGCTCCACCAACCACAAGCGCTGCCGCTTCGTCATGCCCAGCCCGGTCGCGGACTCGATCACCGCGGGGTCCACCGAGGCGATCCCGGCGTGCGTGTTTCGGAGGATGGGAAGGAGCGCGTAGACGATGAGCGCGGCGATCGCGGTGCGCGCTCCGATGCCGCCGATGAAGGGGATCGGAATGAGAAAACCGAAGAGCGCGAGGCTCGGAATCGTCTGGACCACGTTTGCGAAGCCGAGGACAGGGCGCGCCAGGCGGGGGCGCCGCGTGAGCGCGACGCCGAGCGGAACTCCGATTCCGACGGCGAGCGCCGTCGAGACGACCACCAGCACGACGTGCTCTCCCGTCAGAGCGGCGATCTCGGTCCGCCGCTCCCAGAAATAAGCGGCGAGGCCGCTCAGGGCGGAGCTCCCGGAAGCTCGTCGGACACGAACTCGCGCACGAAGTCGTCCGCCGGCGCGGCGAGGATCTCCCGCGGCGTTCCGGTCTGCCGCGCCTTCCCGCGGTCCAGGATCGCCACGCGGTCGCCCAGCCGGAACGCTTCGCGCAGATCGTGCGTCACCAGCAACACGGCCTTGCGAAGCCTCCGCTTCCAATCCAGGAACTCCTTCTGCATCGAGCGCCGCGCGATCGGATCGAGCGCGCCGAACGGCTCGTCCATCAAGAGGACGGGCGGGTCGGCAGCGAGGGCACGGGCGACGCCCACGCGCTGCCGCTGTCCGCCGGAGAGCTGCCGCGGCCGCCGCTCGCCGTATTCCGCGGCCGGAAGCGCGACGAGCGCGAGCAGCTCTTCCGACCGTGCGTGTCTTTCGGCCTGCTTCCAGCCGAGGAGCCGCGGAACCGCCTCCACGTTCTCTTTCACGCTCCAGTGGGGAAAGAGTCCCGCCTCCTGGATGACGTAACCGAGCCGACGCCGCAAAGCGATCGGGTCCTCGCCCCGGACGTCGCGCCCGAACACGCGGACCTCTCCGGAGTCGTGATCGAGGAGACGGTTCACGAGCTTCAAGGCCGTCGTCTTCCCGCATCCCGAAGGACCGACGAGCGCGAGCGTCTCCCCTTCCGCCACGGAAAACGAGAGCCCGTCGAGAACCGGCCGGGCCTCTCCGAACGACTTGCGGACGTCGCGGAACTCGATCACGGGAGGAGGCAACGCCTCATTATGGAATGAGAGAATGCCGCGATGTCTCGTCTCTACGACGCGGTCGTGATCGGAGGCGGCCCGGGCGGCTCGACCGTCGCGACTTTCCTCGCCCGCGCGGGGCGCCGGGTCGTCCTCCTCGAGCGCGAGAAGTTCCCGCGGTTCCACGTCGGGGAGTCGCTCCTTCCCTTCAGCCTTCCGATTTTCGAGAGGCTCGGCGTCGCGGAGAAGGTCCGCTCCGCCGGCTTTCAAGTGAAGCGCGGCGCTTACTTCTGGAACGAGGAGACCGGAGGCATCCGACCCGTGGATTTCGCGACCGGGATCGACGACAGGCACCCGTCGGCGTACCAGGTCAAGCGCGCGGATTTCGACCACCTCCTGCTCTCCCACGCCGCCGAATCGGGGGCGGAAATCCGGGAAGAGACCGCTGTCGCGCGCGTCGTCTTCGACGGGACCCGGGCGGTCGGAGTGGTCGCCCGACCGCGCGGCGGCGCAGAGGAAGAGATCCGGGCGCGCGTCGTCGTGGACGCGTCGGGACAGGACGCGCTGCTCTCACGCCAGCTCGGGACGCGGCGCTTCGACCGGCGGCTGAAGCGGGGCGCCCTCTTCGCGCACTACGACGGAATCCGATGGCCCGAGGACCAGCGGCCCGGCGACATCCTGCTGCCGATCGATCGGGGCGTCTGGTACTGGATCATCCCGTTCTCGGACGCGAGCTGCAGCGTCGGCGCGGTCTTCGAGCCGTCGCTCGTCCGGACAGGCGCCGGAGAAAAGGCTTCGCTCGAGGAGCGTTTCGACTGGCTTCTCGCCCGGTCGGCGCGAATGACCTCGATCCTCGCCGGATCGAGGCGGACCAGCCGGGTCTTCGGAATCTCGGACTACTCGACCTCCTCGGCGCGCGCCGCGGGCGAGGGATGGGCGCTCGTCGGGGATGCGGCGACTTTTCTGGACCCGGTTTTTTCGACCGGCGTATTCCTCGCGATGGCCATGGGAGAGCGCGCAGCGCGCCGGATCGACCGTGCGCTCGCATCCCGCGGTGACGTCCGCGCCGCCGACCTCCAGCCTTACAGCCGGGAGGCGCGTCGCCTCGTCGCGCGGTTCCGCCGATTCGTGTACGCCTTCTACGACCCCATCTTTTTCGAGGCGTTCTGCACCAGGGACCCGTTCGAGAAGATGCGCGCCGCCGTCACCACGATCCTGTCGGGGGGCGTCGAAAGAGTTCCCTTCATGTCGCGGATCTGGATCGAGCTCGTATTTCTATCGGTCGGTTTCGACCGCTTCCGGAGGAAGGTCGGGCTGGGTCCGAAGCCGGAGAACGCGGCGGCGTAGCTTTCGATCGCGCGGTCAACCGCCGAGCAACCCTTTCTTCAGGTCGGCCTGGACCGGGGTTGCCCCGAGCCAGACGGAGAAGAGCGCATCGGCGAAGTCTTTACCCTCGATGACGCCTTTCTCGACGTTCTTCGCCGAAACGATCGTTCCCTTGCCCGGGACGTACGTGAGCACGATCCGATCGCCCTTCTCGACGTTTGGGATCATCGAGTTCAACCGGTCGAGGCGCGCTTTCAAGCCGGCGAGCTGACTCTTCGAGTTCTTCTCGAAGCCTTCGGTGATCGCTTCGGTGATCTTCGAGTGATCGAGGCTCCGCAGCAGGGAGAGCTGCATCTGTTTGACCTGGTCGGACGAGATCACGGTGCCGCCGTCCTTCGACGGGGTCTCGAGATACAACCCGGCCACGTAGACCTTGAACACGACTTTCGTCCGCAAGCCCATGCCGTTCAGCTTCAAGGTCTTGCCCTCGACGGTCGCCGTGTCGGGCAGCGTCACCCCGGCCACTTCGCCCGCGAGAGCCGGCGTGACGATTGCCAGACAGAGGATTCCCGCGAGTACTTTTCGCATCGATCTGCCCTCTCTGCGGAGTCTACTTTGGCCGGACCCTACGCCGTGTACCTCGCCCGCGCCAGATCCACGATCTCGCGGATCAAGTCCGTATAGCTGCGACCCGCCTTCTTCGCGGCCATGGCGAACTCCGAGGTCGACGCGAGCCAGGGGTTCGGGTTTGCTTCGATGACGAACACCTCTCCTTTCTTCGTCAACCGCATGTCGACCCGCCCGTAGTCGCGTAGCTTCAGAGCCTGGTACACCGAGAGCGCGGTGTCCGACAGCCGCTTGATCGTCGACTCTGCGAGGTCCTCGGCGGGAGCGGACTTGGTCACCTTGTACGCCTCGGTCTCCTTGTCCCACTTGACCTCTTTGCCCGCGATCTTCGGCGTCCCTTTCGGCAGCTTCGAGAGATCCAGCTCCACCATCGGCAGGACCTCCGGGTTCTCGTTACCGATGATGGCCGCGTAGATCTCTCGCCCCTCGATGTACTCCTCGATCAACGCCGGTGAATCGAATTCCTGCTGGATGTAGTGAATCCGCTCCATCAGCTCCTTGATGCTTTCGACGACGGAGCCGGTGTCGATGCCGATCGAGCCGTCCTCGGAGGTGGGCTTCACGATCAGCGGGAAAGAGATGTCGTGCGAATGGTCCAGCTTGCCGCGATAGGAGGTCGCGAAGTACGGCGTCTTGATTCCGTGGAAAGCGAAGATTTTCTTCGCGAGCGCCTTGTCCTGCGCGAGGTAGAGCGCGTGGGGACCGGCTCCGGTGTAGCGGCAGTCGAGCAACTCCAGGTACGCCGCGATGTTCATGTCTTTCGTGTCGTCGCCGGCGTACGACTCGGTCAGGTTGAAGACGAGGTCGACATTCAAGCGGGCGAGCGCGACCAGCGTCTTCTCGGCGCCGTCCAAGACCTGGTAGAAGGGTTCGTGACCCAGCTTTCCGAGAGCTTCGAAGATCTCCTCGCGGTCCGCCTTCTCGCGCTTCTTCTTGCGCCGCTTGCCGCGGACCGGCTTCGCCGGAGCCGGCTCGGGCGCCGGCTCGGTCTCTTCCCAGACGTCGTAGAGGACCGCGACCCGGAATTTCTCGGAGCTCATCCGTTCAGGGCTGCACGAACTTTCCGCGGGTCAGGTAGTTCATCGCGAGAGCCGTCGCATAGACGGTCACCTCCGTCAGGTGCTCCTTCTCGCACTTCACGTCCGCCCGCAGCCCGAGCTCGCCCACTTTCGATTCGATCGCCTGGACGAGACCCTTGACGAGCGGCCGCTGGACTCCGGTCCAGTAGGTCAGCTTGTCCACCATCGCCTTGTGGTTCTCGCGCAGGAGATCGACGGCCGGACGGACCCCCTTCTTGCGACGGCGCGAGGCGTTGAAGATGTCGTTCAGGTCGGCCTCGAGCGGCAGCTCCTCGGCGGAGAGCGGTTCGGTGAGCGCTTTGTCGTAGAAGTCGGCGACCGTGGTCTCCATCTCCTCGACGGTGATGTCGGTCCGCCCCTTGGAACGGAGCGGATCGGCGTCGCGGAACCTGCGCGCCATGCGATCGACGTACTTGAGCTTCGCGAGGGCCCCCCAGCCGCGGTACTTCTTGCGCCAGTTCGACCGGGGCGTCAGCCAGACGGCGAAGGTTTCGGCGAAGTCCTCGTCCGGGTGCTTCTGCGCGTACCAGCCGTCGATGTGTCGGACGAAGCGCTTCGAGAAAGGGACCGGCCGGTAGCTCTCACGATACGGCCGCCGGAACGGACCGAACAGGTCGCGCCACTCCGACGTCTCGTAGAGGCGGTACGCATAGTTGAACGCGTGTCCGGCTTCGTGCCGCAGATACATCATGATCTCGCGCTCGTCCTCGAGATCGTTCATCTCCTTTTCGAGCCGCGCGAGCTTCGGGTTCGCGAGGTAGAACGGGATTCCGATGACCGGCTCTCCGGAGGGACATCCCCATTCGTCCGTCAGATAACAGAGCGGTCGGAACCGATGGATCCCTTTGCGGTCGAGCTCCCGGTAGAGCCTCTGGATCGAGCGCTCGAGCGGCGAGCCTTCGAGCTTGAGGCCCAGTTCCTTGATCGGCTTGGAAAGGATTTCCTGGACGTCCGGAGGCGCTTTCTCGAAGGCTTGCAAGGGTCTTGGCAAAAGGGTAGCACGTGATCGGGGACAGACCACGGTTTCCACCGTCTGCAGTTCGTTTAGGACCGAGCTTGCGGAAACCGTGGTCTGTCCCCGCGCCGCCCGTTGACCGGCGGCACGCAAGTCTCTACCCTTGAAAGCAATACATGGACATCTTTTTCCTGGGTCAGCTCCTGCACACGGTCGGTTCCGCGCTGCTCGCCGCGATCTTTCTCTATCTTTCGCGAGGAAAAGGGAACCGTGCGCTGAACGCGGCCGGGGTCGCGTTCCTCTTCCTTTCTCTCTCGCTCGCTTCGTTGCAGCTGCTCTCCGGGCGGGGGCTTCCCTTCGAGAACCTCCTCTTTCAGTACTGGAAGACGCTCTTCATCGTCGCGCTCGTCGTGGCGGCGCGCCGGATGGATCGGAACGCGGCTCTCGCGCGACCTCTGGCGGTCACCGCGGTTCTTGCGCTGCCCCTTTCCCTCGCCATCGTGTTCTGGAGCGGTCAGGGGGTCCTCTTCTATTCGCTCCACTCGGGTCTGCTCGCCATCGCGTGGTCGGCGATCGCGGTATTGATCGGCGCGAGCCGGACATCCGGTCTCGGAAAACGGCTCGCCGCTCTCCTCGCGTTCGTGACTGCCGCGTTCCGGGCGGCGTATGCGGTCTCGTACGCGCTCGCGACCGGTCCGGGGCCTCGCGATTCGTTTCTGCTGTACGCCGGCTTTTACGACCTGTTTCTCGAGATGCTGTTCGGGATCGGGCTCATCATCTGGGCCATGGAAGAGACCGAGGCCCGGCTGTCGGTCATCCACGCCCGGGCGCTGGACGACACCCGACGTCGCAAACGCCTCGCGCTGATCGATCCGCTGACCGAGGTCTACAACCGGCACTTCTTCGACGAGATCCGACCGACCCTCGACCGGGAGGCGGCCGGAGGCACCGTCGTGCTCGTTGACGTCGACGAGCTGAAGACGATCAACGACACCCAGGGCCACGACGTCGGAGACAGAGCCATCTGGACGATCGCCACCGCGATCAAGAAGCTCATTCGTGGAGCCGACTTCCTGATCCGATGGGGAGGAGACGAGTTCTTGGTCATTCTTCCGGGGATGGACGAAGACCTCGCGAAGCGGCGTTTCTACATGCTCCCCGGCAAGATCGACGAAGTGCGCCAGACGCCCCGGCTGAAGGAGCGGGCGTATCCGAGGTTCCTCGCCGCATCGGTCGGCGTCGCCCCCTTCTCGCGGCGGATTTCGATCGAGGACGCGATCGAGAAGGCCGACGGCGTAATGTACGAGCGAAAGAAGGCGCACAAGGAGATGCGGGGATGAAGACGAAGCCATGAATTACCACTGGGCGGATTGCCCCAACTGCCACTGCCACCTGGCCGTCAACTGGACGGTGCGTCCGGGGGGGATCCTGGGCTCCGTGCGGCGCTGGTCCGCCGATCGATCGATCAACGACGGGAAGCCGTTCGAGCTCGCGGGAGACGCCGCCGCGAAGCCGATCGTGGTCGCGTGCGTCTGCGGCGCTCCGCTTCCGCTGCCCGACGCGCCCGACGCGGTCGGCGGCGAGCGGTCCGATGACCTGCGCGTTCGTCTCACCGCCGACTGAGGCCGCCCGGTCTCGACTGCGCTCTTGAAGCGGATTCCGATCGAAGATTCCCTCGATCTCCACTCGTTCCTTCCTCGCGACGTCGGAAGAGTCGTCTCGGACTATCTCGACGAAGCGCGGCGCCGTGGATTTGCCGAGGTCCGGCTAATCCACGGAAAGGGGCGCGGAGTCCGCCCGCGGGCGACCTTCGGATCGCCGACTTTTTCGACGCCCCCCCGGAGAGAGGCGGTTTCGGAGCGACCGTGGTGGTCCTGAAGCGCGGACCCTGAGTCAGACGGCTTCGATCTCGACTCTGACCGGCATGGCCGCGCGGGCGACCTTCGTGATGATGCAGTACTTCTCGGACAGCTGGAGGGTCTTCTCCACGCGCGCCCGGTCCTTCTCCAGGAGCGACGCGGGCACCAGGGCATGGATGACCGCGCCGGTCATCCGGTATCCGCCCGCGGGATCTTTCCCGAGCGATCCGTCCAGGCGGATGGCGGGCTCGGGGTACGCGACCTGGAGCTTCTTCAGGAAGATCGCCCACGTGTTGACGAAACAGGCCGCGACCGCGGCTAAAAGCAGCTCTTCCGGATTCGCCGATGCCGCGGGCTCATCCGGTTTGCGCGAGCCGGCGATCGGGATCGTCAGGCCGGCGGCGGGCAGACGGATCACGCCCGCTCCGGCACCGTCCCCCTTCCAGTTCGCGGCAGCGTAGAAGATCTGCCCGGGCTCCGGCTCCTTTGCGGTCGCCGTGGAGGCGGTCGGCGCCGCGCCGTCGGCCTGAGACATGCGGGTGTTCTTCCCGGACGGTATCTCCGACTCCGTCATCGTCGCCTCTCGAGGGATCATAGACCGGTGAAGAGACAGGGAATGCGCGCGATCGTCTGGATCGCGCTCGTTCTCGCGTCGGGCTGCGCGACCCGCCCGCGGGCGACGCCGGAGGCGATCCGCCGTGCCCGAAATCCCCCGGCGATCGTCGAAGGCCGCGTCCTCGATCGGGAGGGTCGCCCCGCCGCCGGAGTGACGGTATGGGGCTTGCCCCGGGAGAAGGACGTCGGCTGGTCGCCCCCCTCGGTGACCGACGCCGCGGGGCGGTTCCGGCTGACGCTCGTCGCGCCGGGGGAGTACGGCTTCCTGATCTCGTGGAAGGGAATCACCGTGGTCACGCCGCGAAAAGACGACCCCTCACGCATGCTCGTGGCGCTTTCCCCTCGCGACAGCCGGACCGGCGTCGACCTCGTGTTCCGCCGCGACGACTGGGACCGCGCGCTGCTCTCCCGCCGCGCGCCTTAGAATCGGCGCATGGCGGGCGAACCCGGAAAAGCATCTTCCCCTACGCGCCGCGTCCGTTGCGTGATCAACGGGGAGGAGATCGACGTCTGGGACGGGTACCGGCTGTGGGACGCCGCCCTCGACGCGGACGCCCGGCTCTGGAAGTGGTGCGGCGGCAACGGTCTCTGCACGACCTGCGCGGTGCTGCCGCTCGCGGGAGGCGAAAACCTCTCGGCGCCGACGCACCGGGAAAAGTTCTCGCTCGCGACGTGGTGGCTCGGAAAGCCGCTCGCGTTCATCCGGAAACGCTGGAAGGGGAAGCCGATCCGGCTTGCCTGCCAGGCCTACGTCCGCGGTCCCGTCGAGGTCGTCGGCCTCTTCGGGAAGAAAGCCCGGAAGGTCCGCGCCGCGCACGGCATCCCCTAGGCGGCTCTCCGCCCTCCTCTTTCCATTGAGCCGCGCGGTCCGCCGTTTCTTCTCCGTCCTCTCCGCGGCCGCCGCCCTCTTCGTCGCCGGTTCGTGGATCGCGTCGCGACGACTGGCCGCACGGCTCGTTTCGGCGACCGGGCTCGGGCCCACGGCGGACCGGCGCAAGGAGCTGCTTGCCGCGCTGTCGAACGCGGCCAACCTCGTGGAAGAGTTGCGGCACGCCGGAAGCCCGCTCGATCCGGTCGAGCTCGTCGCGACGTTCGCGTCGCCGGGCGAGCCGGACCGGAGGCCCACCCTCCTTTTTCTGCACGGCAAGGGGGGCGCGGCGTCCGAGTGGGAGGAGGACGCGCTTCGCGCGATCGCCCTCGGATACAACGTGCTGCTCCCGGACCTGCGTGGACACGGCCTCTCCGGCGGGAGATACATGACGTTCGGGTTCCTGGAGAAGGACGATCTCGCCAACGCGATCGCCATGGCCCGGGAGCGCTGGAAGATCGACCCGCACCGGCTGGGCGTGCATTCGTGCTCGGCGGGTTCCTCGATCGCGCTCTCGCTCGCTGCGGACCGGACGGGGATCCGCGCGCTCTGGCTCGAGTCGCCCTTCGCCGATCCCCGCGAGATGGCCCGCCACTACCTGTCCGCCGCGACGCACATTCCTTCCCTCTTCCTATCGCTCGCGACCCGCTGGGCGGTCGCTCAAACGGTGTGGGGCGTCAAGCGCGACCTCGGGCTCGAGAGCGCCGCCGGCGGCTTGGAGCGCGCGGACCCGGTCGCGGCGCTCGAGCGCGTGCGCTGTCCGGTCCTGCTGGTCTACGGGGAAGAGGACCGGCTCGTCCCGCCGCGTTTCGTGGAGCGTTTGATCGAGGCGCTCCCTCCGGGGAGCGCGGTCTTCCGCGCGCCGGGGGCGGGGCACTGCCACCATCCGAACGAGCCGGCGGCCGTGTTGCGCGAGGAGTATCGGCGCCGATGGACGGAGTTCTTCGACCGGCACCTACCGGTTTCGGGCTGAGCCGCCTTTCCTCGAGTCCTCGGTCCGGCCTTTCAGCTGCCCGCAGGCCGCCGAGGCGTCGGGCCCCCGGCTCCTCCGCACCGTCACGGGAATGCGGGCGCCCGCGAGCGCGGCGGCGAACCCGTCGATGACGGACTCGGCCGGCCTCTTCCAGCCGGGCAGGTAGAGCGGGTCCTCGTTCAACGGGATGACGTTGACCTTCGCGTCGATTCCGGACAGAAGCTTCGCCAGCCGCGTCGCGTCGGCGGAGGAGTCGTTGCGCCCCGCGATCAGGACGTACTCGACCGTCAGGCGGCGGCGCGGCTCGAGCGGCCACTCGCGCATCGCGCGCAGCAGTCCGTCCAGAGGGTAGGTCCGGTCGATCGGCATCAGGGAAGCGCGCGTCTCGTCGTCGGCGGCGTTCAACGAGACGGCGAGGTTCGGGCGCTTCTTGAGGGAAGCGAACCGGGCAAAGACCGGCGTGATGCCGGAGGTCGACACCGTCACGCGGCGCGGTGAAACGACCTCGAAGAGCACGTCGAGCGCGCCCGACACGCCGTCCGGGTTGAGAAAAGGCTCTCCCATCCCCATGAAAACGACCCGCATTTCTTGGGCGCTCGCGTTCACGTCGTCCAACACCGCATACAGCTGCCCGACGATCTCGCCGGCGGTCAGGTTGCGGCCGCCGCCCAGGCGCCCCGTGACGCAGAACGCGCAGTCGACCGCGCATCCCGTCTGGGAAGAGAGGCAGACGGTGAACCTGCCGGGCGCCGCGCCGGGCTTCGGACCGGGGGCTGCGGACAGGACGGCGCCGGACGCGGCGCGGGCGTCCTCGAACTCGTTGACGCGGGCGCCTCCGCCGTCCCCCGGCATGTAAACGGCCTCGATCAGCGCGCCGTCGGAGAAGCGCAGGCCGTACTTGACGCTCCCGTCCCGGGACGGTTCGCGCCGGACCACCGCGGGCAGCCCGATCGGCATTTCGGAACCGAGCTTTTCGCGCAGCGAGCGGGGGACCTCGTGGATCTCGGAGACGGACCGCGCCCCGCGAAGGTGGATCGCGTCGAAGATCTGCCGGCCGCGATACGCCGGAAGCTGCCAGTCGCGGGCGAGAGACTGCCACTCCGCCCGCGAGAGACCGAAAGGGTCGGGAGAAGGTTCGGGTGCCGTCATGTGCGTCAGGCGCGTCCGAGAGCTCGCGCGCCGTCGATCCTACGTCGCGAGAGGCGTCAGCTCCCCTTCAGCGCCCGGGACCGCCGCGCGATCCGGGAGATGCGGACGATCGGCGTCCGGCGGTTCCGCACCTTTCGCGTGGGATCGATTCCGAGCGACCGGAGAAAGCGGAGATCTTTGACGTTGATTCGGAAAGCGGCGCGCTCCTCGGAGGGCCGCTCTTTCTCGCCCCGCGCGCCGGAAGACTTCGAGCGGCTGCTCCGGCCCTCGCGCCGGTTCACGCCCACCTTCGCGTCGAGGACCATGTAGAGGTTGTAGCCCTCGTCGCGGATCCGCTGAATCGACTCGTGCACGCGACCGGATCCGGAGATGGATTCGTTGATCGCTTGTCCGAGCTCCTTCAGCATCTCGCGAAGATGATCGTTCAATTCCATGGCCGCGGCGATTATGAATGCCTCTTCGCGCGAGCGTCAAGCGTGTTTCGGTTTTCGGATTGGTGCTATTCTGATGCGCCGCCTCGCGCGTCACGAGCGCGCTGCGCGTCCGCGATTCCTCTTCCCTCAAGTCCTGTCGCTGCGTCGGCACCAGTGCGCGGGAAGCGGGTGCGTGCAGGATTCGGGCGGCCGCCACGCGGCGCGCGCGAAGAGCGCGGTAACTTCGTTCCGAAAACCGGGACGAAGCGATCGCCTCACGCGCTCCCGGAAATCTCCCCGGCCGCATCGGACGAGCGCGCGCGCGACCGCGGCGTCGCTCATCCGCTCGTATCGGAACCGGGCGGCAAGCGACGCGCGAGCGAGCGGCAAGGCGAGCTCGTCTCGAAGAGAGTCGAACGATCTTCCTCGAGCGATGCTCTCCGCGGCAAGAAGTCCGTCCTGAAGCGCTCCACGGAGTCCCATCCCGAAGAGCAGGTCGCGCGAGCTCCCGGCCTCTCCGGCGACGCGGCAGCCACCGGCCAGCGAAGAAGAGGGAATGGCGCAGCTGATTCGCCCGGTCGCCGTCGACTCCTGCGAGACGGAGACCTCGGAAATTTTTCGAAAGCGATCGCGGACTTCGTCGAAATGTCGCTCGAGCCGGGCGCGGTCGCGGGACACCAGGCACCCGAGCGTGCCGATTCCGCGCGCGATGAAGAGCCAGGCGAACCCACCGGGAGCGCGGATCGGGTCGAACAGCAGCTGGACCCGATCCGCGTCGGACGTCGCGAAGACCATCCGCCGGGCGAGGAGATCGGGCGCGGAGGGACCGGTCGCGAGGACGTCGACGGCCGATGAATCTGGACGCTCGCCCAAGCCGATCTCGACTCCGAGCCCGCGCGCGCGGGCGAGCAGGGCCGCGTCGAGAGAACCCGCGCCGGCGCCCCGCCGCACGAGATACCCGAACGGCCGACGGCTCGCGACGCCGGTTCGCCGCAGAGACCCGTCGAAGAGCTCGGCCGACGCGACCTCCGTGGTCTCGACGCCCGTCAGGCCGAGCACGTCGAAAATCGCGGTCGCGTCGACCTCTTCGGTCCAGTTCTCGAGGAGCTCGAGCGCGTCGATCGAACCGTCCGCCGAGGCCCGCGCCTCGGAGATCACGACCGCGCGGCCGGCCTGCGCGAGAGCGATCGCGCAGGAAAGGCCGGCGGGCCCGGCGCCCGCGATCCGGATCGGCTCGTGCGCCGAAGTCATCGGATCGATTGTAACGAGCGGTTGCCGGATACTTCGTTTCGGTGAGTTCGTTCTTCGCCCATCTCGGCTGCACGAAATGCGCGCGTCTCTACGATCGCGACAGCCGTTTCGGGGTGTGCCCTGCCGAGGGCTGCGGAGGCCCCCTGTTCGCGCGCTATCACGACCGCCCGCTCGACCGCGGCGCGGTGGCCGATCGCCCGCGGACGATCTGGCGGTGGCGCGAAATGATGCCCGTGGAGGCGCCGGAGCACGTCGTCTCGCTCGGCGAGGGCGGCACTCCTTCGATCTCAGTCGAGCGGCTCGGCGCCCGCGAAGGCTTCTCCGACCTCTGGATCAAGGACGAATCGGGAAATCCAACCGGTTCGTTCAAGGCGCGCGGCCTCTCCGCCGCCGTCTCCAAGGCGAAGGAGCTCGGCTTCGCGCGGATCGCTCTTCCGTCGGCCGGCAACGCGGGGGGTGCAGCGGCCGCGTACGCGGCCCGGGCGGCAATGGAGTGCGACGTGTTCCTGCCGGACGACACGCCCCCGCTCTTCCGGGTCGAGTGTGAACGCTACGGCGCGCGGGTCACGCTCGTTCCCGGGTTGATCGACGCGTGCGGAAAGCTCGTCGCGGAGGGAGCCGCGGAAGGAAAGTGGCACGACGTCTCGACTCTGAAGGAGCCGTACCGCGTCGAGGGGAAAAAGACGTTGGGATACGAGCTCGCCGAAGACTTCGGTTGGGAGCTGCCCGACGCCGTGATCTATCCGACGGGTGGAGGAACCGGACTGATCGGCATGTGGAAGGCGTTCGCCGAGATGGAGCGGCTGGGCTGGATCGGCCCGAAGCGCCCGCGGATGATCGTGGTCCAGGCGGCCGGCTGCGCGCCCATTCCGAAAGCGCACGCCCTCGGGAAAACGACCGCGGAAAAGTGGGAGAACGCGGAGACCTACGCGTCGGGGCTGCGCGTTCCCAAGCCCTTCGCCGACTTTCTCATCCTGGCGATCGTCCGGGAATCCGGAGGCGAGGCCGTCGCGGTGTCGGACGACGAGATGCGCGCGGCCGAGTCCGAGATCGGCGAGTCGGAAGGGATGTTCGTCTGTCCGGAAGGAGCGGCGACCTGGTCCGCCGCGAAGAACCTCGCGGCCGGCGGGAAGCTGGATCGCCGATCCCGAATCATGCTGTTCAACACCGGAACGGGCTTCAAATACGTTTGAAAAAGGGGACAGGCTTATTTATTCGAGACGCGCGAAGTCGAAAATAAGTCTGTCCCCATTAGAATCACCGATTCCATGAGATACGCCTCGGTGCGTCCGCGTCTCGACCCGATCCTGCCGACGGTCGAGAAGCCCGGCCGGTACGTCGGCCTGGAGAGGAACGTCGTCCGGAAAGACCTGCGAGCCGCCGCCGTGACCGTCGCCCTGGCCTTTCCGGACACGTACGAGATCGGCATGAGCCACACGGGGCTGAAGATCCTCTACGAGATCGTCAACCGGCGTCGGGCCTTCGCCTGCGAGCGGACCTACGCCCCGTGGGTCGACCTCGAGAGCCGGATGCGCGAGCGAAAGATCCCTCTCTTCACGGTCGAGTCCTTCTCGCCGGTGGCCGACTTCGACGTCCTCGGTTTCTCTCTCCAGTCGGAGCTGAACTACTCGAACATCCCGAACATGCTCGACCTCGCCCGGATCCCGGTCTGGCAGCGCGAGCGCACCGACTCCGACCCGATCGTCCTGGGCGGCGGTCCCTGCACGGCAAACCCCGAGCCGGTCGCCGACTTCTTCGACGCCTTCTTGGTCGGCGACGCGGAAGAGGCGCTTCCTCGCTTCCTCGACGCGCTCGCCGGCGCGCGGGCGGCCGGGCTTTCGCGGCGGGACGTCCTCGGGCGTCTGGCGGCCCTCGACGGAATCTACGTGCCCTCGTTCTACGACGTGACCTACCGCGAAGACGGCCGGATCCTCGCGATCACGCGCAACGACTCCCGCGCGCCCGAACGCGCGCGGCGCACGTGGGTTCCGTACCTCAAGCCGGAGTACTACCCCGACCGACCGATGGTCCCTTCCGTCGAGATCGTGCAGGACCGGCTGGGTCTCGAGGTGATGCGCGGGTGCACGCAGGGCTGCCGCTTCTGCCAGGCCGGCTACTGGTATCGACCGGTGCGGGAGCTCGACCCGGCCGACGTCGTCTCGATGACGAAGACGTTCATCGCCGAGTCGGGCTGGAGCGAGGTGGGTCTGCTCTCGCTGTCGACCGCGGACTACTCGCAGATCGAGCCGCTCGTTCGCTGTCTGGCGCCGCAGCTCTCGGAGCGCCGCGTGTCGATTTCGCTGCCGTCACTGCGCGCCGAGGCGTTTTCGGTGGGCCTCGCGGACGCCGTCTCGGAGGTGAGGAAGTCCGGCTTCACGTTCGCGCCGGAGACCGGTTCGGACCGGCTGCGCCGCGTCATCAACAAGACGTTCACGAACGCCGACATGATCCAGGCGGCCGACGTCGCCTTCGCGCGCGGTTGGGACCTCATCAAGGTCTACACGATGATCGGGCTCCCGACCGAGACGAAAGAAGATCTGGACGAGCTGGTCACGCTCGTCGAGGGAATCCTCGCGCAGGGTCGCAGGCACGGCCGGAAGGAAGTGAACGTCTCGATCGGGCCCTTCGTGCCGAAGTCGTGGACCCCCTTTCAGTGGGCGCCGTTCGACGGCGTCGACCTGCTCGAGAAGAAGCTCGGCTACCTGAAGGACCGCTTCCGCCGCGTCCGCGGCGCCCGGATGAAGTGGCACGAGCCGCGGGAGGCCGAGATCGAGTGCGTCCTGTCGCGGGGCGACCGCCGCGTGGCGCGCATCCTCCACACCGCGTGGGTCTCGGGCGTCAAGTTCGACGGCTGGAGCGAGCATTTCCGGTACGACCTGTGGAACCGAGCGTTCGAGACGGAGGGAATTTCGAAATCCGAGTGGCTCCGGGCCTACGACGTCGACGAGGTCCTGCCGTGGGACGTGCTCGACGCCTCGATCACGAAGCGATTCCTCAAAGTCGAGCTCGTGAAGGCGAAGAAGGAAATGCGGACGGAGGACTGCAAGTGGGGACACTGCTACGCCTGCGGAGTGCCGGGCAACGGCGAGGACACCGTGCTCGCGACGTCGCTCCCGGGCACGCTCCCGACGCTCGACGCGTCCGTGTCTTGCGCCGAAGATCCGGCGGCGTACCGGGAGGTCGCGAAAGGAGCCGCGTACCGGCAGAAGGCCATGCCTGACCTGCCGTCGGCCGTCCGGGGCCCGTCTCCTGCGGTGGGACCCTTCGCGCGGCACCGCATCACGTTCGAAAAGGCGGGCGACGCCCGCTTCCTCTCGCACCGCAACACCATGGACGTTCTGGAGCGTGCGATCCGCGCCGCAGGCCTTCCCGCGCGGTACACCCAAGGGTTCAACCCTCACATGAAGCTTTCGATGGGACCGGCGCTCGCGCTCGGCCTCGAGAGCCGGCACGAGGTCTTCGACGTGGAGGGCGTCTCCTCGTTCGGACCGGACGCGGCCCGCGCGATCTCGGAAAAGCTGCCGCCCGGTCTGTCGGTCTCAGACGTGCGGGAGCTCGCGTCGACCGAGCCGGCGCTTTCGCGAGCCGTCAAGTCCGCGCGCTACGCCGTGCGCCTGGAGTCCGCGGACCAGGTCGGCCGGGCGAGCGAAGCCATCGCCAACGGCTGGCGCGAGGCGGTGCCTGCTCTGCGCGCGATCTCTCTCGACGAGGACGCTCGCGGCGGGCAGCTGACTTTCGAGGTGAACCTCGATCAATCCGCGGGCGAGACCTCGACGCCGAAGAAAGTGCTCGAGAAGCTGCTCTCCATTCCTCCCGAAGCCCAGGCGACTCTTTCGATCACCCGCGAAGCGACCGTGCTGGGATAGTCCGTCCCATGCCGTACCGCGTCACCGTCACCGCGCGGTTCGAGGCGGCGCACAACCTGATCGACTACGCGGGCGGGCCGGAACCGCTTCACGGCCACTCGTATCGGGTGGAAGCCGTCCTCGAAAACGAGAAGCTCCAGCAATACGACCTCGCGGTCGATTTTCTGACGGCCAAGAACACTCTCGAGACGATCGCGAACGAGCTCGACTACAGGTACATCAACGACCACCCCGATTTCGCCGGCCGCAACACGTCGGCGGAGAACATCGCACGCTGGTTCGCCGAAAGGCTCGACTCGTCCGGCGCGCTCGGCTGGACGCGGGTCGCCGAAGTCACGGTCCGGGAGGGCCCCGAGAACCGCGCGACGTATGTATCCCCCCGAAAGTCTTGACGTTCCGGCGATCCGGGGCGTAAGGTTCGGGCAACGTTCTCCGGCGACCCGATGCCACTCGACCTCCGGAGGTGCCTGGTGGGAAAGACCGCGCGTGCTGTCTCCGGATCGGCAGTCCTTCTGCTGGCCGGATACGCCTCGCTCTCCGCGGCGACGATTACCGTGACCAGCCCGGGGGATTCCATTCAGAACGACGGGCTGTGCACGCTCCGCGAAGCGATCATTTCTGCAAATACGAACCCGGTTCCCGCGCCCCCGGCGGGTGAGTGCGCCAACGGCACGGCCGGCGCCGACACGATCAACTTCGCCATTCCGGGTGCGGGGCTGCACACGATCATCCTTGTCGGCATCGGTCTGCCGGCGATCACGGAATCGGTCACGATCGACGGCTTCACCCAGTCGGGAGCAACAGCGAACTCGAACGCCACCGGTGCCTTGAACGCCGTCTACACCGTCGCGATCGACGGGAGCGGCGCGGGCGGGACGTCGGCGATCTTCACCACGACTGGGGGA
>QHVV01000224.1 GCA_003222385.1 Acidobacteriota bacterium | reverse complement strand
GAGGTGCGCGAAAGCAAATCTCGTTCACACAAAGGAGTGAGTCGACATGAGACGCGGTTTCGGTTTGATCGGATTGCTGGGGACAGTGATCCTTCTCGTCATCGTGAGCGCGATCGCCTACAACGTAGGTTGGTCGGAAGGCGTGAACACCCACCTTCCCGCAGCCACGCAGGGCGGCGCCGTGCCGGCCTACTACTACGGCCCGCACTTCTTCGGCGCCGGCTTTGGCATCCTCGGCCTGTTCTGGTTCCTGCTGATCGTGTTCGGCCTGTTCTGGCTGTTCCGGATCGCCTTCTTCGGACGGCGGATGTGGGGCGGCGGCGGATGGGGCCACAAGGGCGGCTATGGCTACGGTCCGGGCCAGTCGTTCGAGGAGCGCGCGCAGGAGTGGCACAAG
>QHVV01000223.1 GCA_003222385.1 Acidobacteriota bacterium | reverse complement strand
ATCGTCCTGTTCCCGATCCTCGTGATCATCCTGATCGCCGTCGCGGTCGGGGGCGGCGTGCGCCGCATGACGCGGCCGATGAGCAACCTGATCGCAGCCGCTCGCCGGATCGAATCGGGCGATTACTCAGCGCAGGTGCCGGAATGGGGCTCGCAGGACATCCGCTCCGTGGCGCGGGCGTTCAACTCGATGTCAGCGCGACTGAAGACGATCGACGAGCAGCGCCGCAACTTCATGGCCGAAGTGACGCACGAACTTCGAACGCCGCTGTCAGTGATCCGCGGCCAAGCCGAAGCGATACCCCGCCGACGAAGCGCACCTGGCGCCGATCCTGGATGCAACACACACCCTCGACCGCCTGGTCGAAGACTTGAAGACGCTGGTCGACACAGACGCCGGCAACCTGGTCCTGCACCTAGAGCCGACCGACCTGGGAGCGCTGGTTCGCGACACGGTTGAATCGTTCCGTCCGCAGGCAGAATCGGCCGGCGTGACCCTCACAACCGAGATCGCTGAAAACCTGCCGCTTAAAGACGTCGACCCATCGCGGATGCGTCAGGTCGTCGGCAACCTGCTCTCAAATGCGATCCGGCATACACCTTCGGGCGGCTCGATAAAGGTGGCGGTCGATGCGTCGGGCTTCACCGTGACGGACACCGGCGAAGGGATCTCGCCCGATCTGCAACCTCATGTGTTCGAGCGGTTCGCCAAGGGTCCGAAGTCAACAGGCAGTGGGTTGGGCCTGGCGATCGCGCAGGACATCGTGCGCGCCCATTCGGGCCGGATCGAGGTCAGCTCGAGTCCGTCTGGCACGACGTTGACTGTGACTCTCCCGGCTGGA
>QHVV01000007.1:35296-35806 GCA_003222385.1 Acidobacteriota bacterium | reverse complement strand
CCATGCTCTCTGGGGAAAGGCGCGGAGCCTCACGTGGACGAGCGACGGACAGCGCGTGCAGGGCTGGCTCCTTTCGCCTCTCGATTTCGACGCGGCGAAGAAGTATCCGATGGTCGTGGTCGTCCACGGCGGCCCCTCTTCCGCGGCCACGGCCACCTGGCCTTCCCGCTGGACCGCGATCCTGCCGAGCCAGGGATATTTCGTGCTCCTGCCCAACCCGCGCGGAAGTTACGGGCAGGGCGAGGCGTTCACGCGCGGCAACGTGAAGGATTTCGGATACGGCGACTTCCGCGACATCGACCGGGGCGTGGACGCGGCGCTGGCCGCGGCGCCGATCGATCCCAAGCGGCTGGGGATCTGCGGCTGGAGCTATGGCGGGTACATGGCGATGTGGGCGGTGACGCAGACGAATCGGTATCGGGCAGCCGTCGCCGGCGCAGGGATCGTGAGCTGGCAGAGCTACTACGGGCAGAACCGCATCGACCAGTGGCTCCTCCCCTTCTTCGGGGC
>QHVV01000007.1:0-35272 GCA_003222385.1 Acidobacteriota bacterium | reverse complement strand
TCGCCGATCACGTTCATCAAGAAGGCGAAGACGCCGACGCTCGTGCTCCACGGAGATCGGGACTCCGAGGTCCCGACGCCGCAGGGTTACGAGTTCTGGCACGCGCTGAAGACGCTCGGCGTGCCGACGGCCCTGGTCATCTACGAGAACGAGGGCCATGCGATCACCCAGCCGAAGCATCAGCTCGACCGCGACCGGAGGCTGGTCGAGTGGTTCGACCGGTACCTGCGCTGATGGCCGACGGCGAGCAGGGGATTCTTTTCGACTCGCTCGTCGTCTGTGACGACGTGCGCTTCGAGAACAACGGCAAGCTGCTCCTGATCGGCGTCTACTCCGACGTCGTCCAGGTCGTGAAGCTCCCTCTCCAGATGCGGTCGCTCGGCCTCGCGATCAAGGCCCGGGTGATCTCGACCGGCCGGTATCCGTTCGCGGTCTCGATCGCCGACCCGCAGGGCAATCAGCTCCTCGACGCGAACGGAGAGCTGAACTACGAGGGGGAGCCGGGGCGCACGATCTGGTTTCCGGTGGTGATGGGACCCGCGCGTTGGTCCGCGTGACGGCCGTCCACCCGCCGATCGGTCCCGCCACCACTTCGAACGGCTGCGAGAACGAGGAGCGGACCGCCGCGGCGGACGTGCCGTTCTTCGCGGCCGAGAACTTCGCCACGACCTCCGAGCCGCGCCAGAGCGTCCGGATCTTTCCGGATGCGTCGAGCGCCGCGACAGCCTCGTCGCCGTCGACGTGCTCCGTGAACAGGATCTCGCCGGAAGGCCGCCAGAAGAGCGCCGATGCCGAGGCCTTCATCCCCTCCGTGCGGTTCTTCGGCGCTCCGCCCGACGCGGGAACGGTCCAGATGTCGCCGCCGGTCGAGCCCTCGTCGCTCATGAGACCGTGGATGACAGCGACCTCTTTCCCATCCGGAGAGAACCGCGGGCAGGCGATCTGGTCGGCCGGCTTCCAGATGGACCGGGCGCTGCCGGTCCCGGCGTCGACCACGTAGAGCTGCGCGATCCAGTAGTTGTTGGTGCCCGACCCCTCGGCAGCCTCCGCGGCGAACCGCTTTCCGTCGGGCGACCAGTCGTAGTCGTAGACGTAGAGCTTTGCTGGCGAGACCTGTCGAACGCGGCCGTCGGCGACGTCTACGACCGCGATCCTCTGCTCGTCGATCGTCTCTTCGACGACGCCGGCGTCCGGCCTCCTGAGCCGAGCCTTCGACGAAGAGAAACGCGATCGAGCGCCCGTCCGGCGACCAGCGGAGGTCGGAGATCTGTCCCGTCACGTGCGTGAGCTGCCGCGGCGCGCCGCCGTCGGCCGGCGCGACCCAGACCTGCGCCTGTCCGGGCTTTGCGGCGTCGGAGCGGAAGGCCAGGAGCTTCGAGTCGGGCGACCAGGCCGGCCACTTCTCGTCGTGGTCGCGGCCGTCTGAGGCGGCGGTCACGCGCCGCGGCTTTTTCGCGGGCGCCGCAACGGTCGAGACCTCGACCGCCGCGAGCTTCAACGCTCCGCTCGCGTCTTTGACCTTCCGCGCCCACGCGACGAGCTTTCCGTCCGGCGAAATGGCGGTCCCGTCGAACTCCGTGACGCTCTGGAGCGTCGCGAGGACCGACTCGATCGAAGGCCGGGGGGCGGCGGCCGTCGGCGCGGCGAGCGCGCAGGCGAGAGTGACAGCCCAGAAGGTCTTTTTCAGGAGAGGTCCACCCAGACGGACTTGACCTGCGTGTACTCCTCGAGCGCATAGCGGCCGCGCTCGCGGCCGAAGCCCGATTCCTTGTAGCCGCCGAAGGGCAGTCCCGGGTCGTAGAGGTTGTACGCGTTGACCCAGACGGTCCCGGCCTTCAGCGCCTTCGCGGTGCGGAGCGCCTTCTTCACGTCGCGCGTCCAGACGGCCGCGGCGAGGCCGTAGATCGTGGAGTTGCCGACGGCGACCGCCTCGGCCTCGTCCGCGAACGTCAGCGTCGCCAGCACCGGCCCGAAGATCTCTTCGCGCGCGATTTTCATGTCGGGCCGGACCCCGTCGAACACGGTCGCCTCGAAGAACGCGCCCTTGCCGTCGACCGACGCCCGGTTGCCGCCGGCCACGACCTTCGCGCCTTCGCTCTTCCCGCTCGTCACGTACGCTTCGACGGTTTCCCGCTGCTTCTCGGAGACCAGGGCGCCTAAGCGCGTCTTCGGGTGGAGCGGATCCGCCGGGACCATTTTCTTCGCGCGGTCGACGACTCTCTCGAGCAGCGCGTCGTGGACGGATTCCTCGACTAAGAGACGCGACCCGGCCGAGCAGAGCTCACCCTTTCCATAGAAGATCGCGTTGATCGCGCCTTTCGCGGCCGCCTCCAGGTCCGCGTCGGCGAAGACGACGTTCGGCGACTTGCCTCCCAGCTCCATCGAGACGCGCTTCATCGTCGCCGCCGCCGCGCGCAGGATCTTTTTGCCGGTCCCGGTCTCGCCGGTGAAGGACACCTTGTCGATCCCGGGATGCTCCGCCATCGCCTGGCCGACGGTCGAGCCGGGTCCGGTGACGACGTTGAACGCGCCGGCGGGCAGACCCGCCTCGCGAAGGAGATCGGCGAAAAGAAGGGCGGTCAGGGGAGTGAGCGAGGCCGGCTTCAGGACGACGGTGTTCCCGAGCGCGAGCGCCGGAGCGATCTTCCACATGGCTTGTAAGAGCGGGAAGTTCCACGGCGTGATCGCGCCGACGACGCCGACCGGCTCGCGCAGCGTCAGGAGCATCGCGTCCGGGCGGCCCGGGAAAGTGTCGCCGTACAGCTTGTCGGCCGACTCGCCGAAGTAAGAGAGGGCGTCGGCCGCCGCGGGCATGTCGATCTTCGCGGACTCGAAGATCGGTTTGCCGTTGTCGAGCGTCTCGACCCGGCCGAGCTCCTCGGCCCGCGAGAGGAGCATCTCCGCCGCCCGGATCAGGATCCGGCCCCGCTCCCGCGGCTTCATCGAAGCCCAGGGTCCCGACTCCAACGTCGCGCGAGCCGCCGCGACCGCCCGATCCAGGTCTTCACGCCCGGCCTCCGCGACCTCTCCGAGGGTCTCCCCGGTCGCGGGGTTCGTGGTCGCGAAGCGTTTGCCGGAGACGGCGGGAACGAACTCGCCGCCGATGAAGAGATCCGTTTTGAGAGCCTGGCCGGGGACGGTCTCCGCGGCCATTACCGGCCCTTGAATTTCGGGACCCGCTTCTCCTGGTTCGCCGCGATTCCTTCTTTCGCGTCGTCGCTCTGAAAGAGGAGCTGCTGCAGCTCGCGCTCGACCGCGAGCGCCGACTCGAGCGGGAGGTCCCAACCCGTCTGCACCGATCGTTTGATCCGGCCGACCGCCTTCGCCGCCTTGTTCGGCGGGACGAACTGGCGGGCGTAGTCCATGACCTGCTCCCACCACTCCTCCGGCGTCGCGTCGATGACCTGGTTGACGAGACCGAGGTCGTGCGCCTCTTCGAAGGAGAACGTGTTGCCCGTGATCATGAGCTCGATCGCCCGCGACTTTCCGATGAGCTTTCCGAGACGGGCCGTGCCGCCGGTGCCGGGCAGGACTCCCAGCGTGACCTCCGGCAACCCGATCTTGCCGGCGTCCTTTCGCGCGAGACGGATGTCCGCCGCCATCGCGATCTCGAGGCCGCCTCCGACCGTGTGGCCGTTCAACGCGGCGAGGACGAGCTTGGGGGTGTGCTCCAGGCGGAGCAGTGTCTCGTTGGCGTGCAGGCAGAAGAAGTATTTGAAGCCGGGCGTGACCGCGTTCAGCATCCCGATGTTCGCGCCGGCCGAAAAGAAGCGGTCTCCCTTGCCGCGCAGGACGATCACGTGGACGTCGTCGTCGAAGCGGGCCTTCAAGACCGCGTCGTCGAGCTGCCGCATCATCCCGTAGGTGTAGGTGTTGGCCGGCGGGTCGTCCATCTCGATGACCGCGATTCCGGCGTCCGCGCGGTAATGGACGACTTCATGGTCGAGGTCGGCGCTCGTCCAGTCGCGGGTTTGAACGGGGGTGCTCATGGAAGTTCCTCCTGGCGCCATTTCGGGCTCAAAAGCGTATCAGACAGCATCGAACGGCTCGTCGGTTCCACCCACTCGCCGCTCCCGTCCGGGCGGATCTCCTTCTTCCAGATCGGGACCCACTCCTTGAGCCACTCGATCGCCAGGCGGCAGGCGGCGAATGCGGTCTCCCGGTGGGGCGCGGTCACGAGGATCGCGACCGAAGGCTCACCGACGGAGAGTCTTCCAAGGCGGTGGCAGATGCGTACGACGGCCGGCGGCCACTCCTCCGAGATCGATGCGGCGACATGCGCGAGCTCGGACTCCGCCATCTCTTCGTAGGCCTGGTATTCGATCGCGACCGTCTCCCTGCCTTCGCTCTCGTTGCGAACGACTCCCACGAAGAGGCAGACGGCGCCGTCCGAGGGACGGGGCGCCGCGAGGAGTGCGGCGAGATCGATCGGCTCGTGAGTCAGGTACATCAGCCGCCCGCGACCGGAGGCAGGAAGGCGACCTCGTCGCCGTCTTCGAGCTTCACATGACCAGGCTGGTAAAGCCGGTTGACCGCGGCCGGCGGCATCCTGGGAAAACGGCCGAACGCCGGGACCTCGCGCGAGAGAATCTCCCAGAGGTCGCTGACGCGGCTTCCCTCGGGGAGAGGGCGATCTTCCTCCGTCCGGCCCGCGGCATCGCGAAAGGACGCGAAGTAGAGGATGCGAACCTGCATCGCAGCCTCAGTTTATCCTCGGCATCCGCTTCGTTTGACAGCTGACCGACCGGTCAGTTACGGTCTTTCCGGATGAACGGCCGGGATCCCGAGCGCGAAGGTCAGCGGCGGCTGGCGCTCTTCAAAGCCGCGTTCCGCGAGGTCGCCGAAAAGGGCTTCGCGGAGGTCACGCTCGACGACATCGCGCGGAGGGCGGGGGTTTCCAAGGGCGTGACGCTCTACTACTTCGCGTCGAAGGAAGATCTCTTCCGACGCCTTTTCGGGTGGCTCGTCGATTCGATCCACGCGCGCATGCGCGAGGCGGTGGAGACGCCCGCCGACCCGGTCGAAAAGCTGCAGGCGCTCGTCGCGATCACGTTTCCTTCGCCGTCGAAAAACCGCGCCTTCTTCCGGGCGTTCGTCGACTTCTGCGGTCTCGCGGCGCGGCGCGAGAGTTTCCGCGAGGTCACCGCTCGCTTCTACGAAGGCTGCCGCGAGATCGACGGCGCGATCGTCGAGGACGGCATCCGCCGCGGCGTCTTCGGAGTCCGCGACCCGGCCTCCGCGGCGTCGACCGTCCGGGCGATCTTCGACGGGCTCATGATGCAGTGGCTCGCGGAAACCGATCCGGAGGTCACCTTTTCCGCGTACCGGGAGAGGTGCGAGCGCGAGCTGCTGCGATATTTGGAGGCGGGATCGGACCGCGCGACGAAATCAAGACGGGAGGGATCTGACCCCCTTCGGGGATCAGACCCCATACAATCCGCGGCGCCATGAGGATCCTGTTGGCCGCCCCGCGCGGTTTCTGCGCCGGAGTCGTGCGGGCGATCGACGTCGTGGACCTGGCGCTCGAATGCGTCGCTCCGCCCCTCTACGTGCGCAGGGAGATCGTCCACAACCTTCACGTCGTGCGCGGGTTCGAGGCGCGAGGGGTCCGGTTCGTCGACGAGCTCGATTCCGTGCCCGACGGCGCGACCGTGATCTTTTCGGCGCACGGCATCGCTCCGCGTGTCCGGGAAGAGGCGGCGCGCCGCGGGTTGACCGTCATCGACGCGACGTGCCCGCTCGTGACCAAGGTCCATCTCGAGGCGGTCCGGTTCGCGCGCCTCGGGTATTCGATCGTCCTGATCGGCCACCCCGGACACGACGAGGTCGAGGGCACGATGGGGGAGGCGCCAGCGAGGATCGCGCTCGTTTCTTCGGTCGCGGAAGCGGAAGCGATTTCGGTCCCGGATCCCGACCGGGTCGCGTATATCACCCAGACGACGCTTTCGATGGAAGACACGCGGCCGATCGTCGAGACGCTGAAACGGCGGTTCCCGAAGATCGAAGGTCCCGCGAAGGACGACATCTGCTATGCGACGCAGAACCGACAGCTCGCCGTCCGCGCGCTCGCGCGGCGGGCGCCGGTCATTCTGGTGATCGGCTCGAAGAACTCCTCCAACTCGAACCGGCTCGTCGAAGAAGCCCTCCTCGCGGGAGCGAAGGCGTATCTCGTCGACGACGCGTCGGGAGTCGACCCGGCCTGGCTCGCCGGAGCGGAAACCGTGGGCGTGACCTCCGGGGCGTCGGCGCCGGAGTTCCTGGTCGACGAGATCGTCGCGAAGCTGAAGTCGCTCGGCGCGCGGGAAGTGGAAGACCTCGTCTCGATCGAGGAAGACGTCCACTTTCCCCTTCCCGCCGAGCTCGCCCGCACCCGCGCCGAGCGCGGCAGGCCGGCGCTTCCGAGCATTCCCGCCTAGAAGAGACCGGACGTCGTGCCCGAAGCCCGCCGGCTCGAGGGGAGGGTGGCCCTCGTCACCGGCGCTTCGCGCGGGATCGGCGAAGCGATCTCCCGGCGATTCGGGCAGGAGGGCGCCCGCGTCGCGCTCGCCGCTCGCAGCGTGGAGCGTTGCCGGTCGATCGCGCGCGAGATCGGCGCGGCCGGCGGAGAAGCGATCGCCATCGACGCGGACGTGACCGACGCCCCGGCGGTCGCGCGAATGATCTCGGCGGTCGTTACGAAGTGGGGCCGGATCGACGTCCTCGTCAACAACGCGGGCCGGGGCGGCCCGACGCCGCTCTCGGACCGCGACGACTCGCGCTGGGACGCCATCCTGGCGACGAACCTGACGGCCGTCTTCCGCGTGACGCGCGAGGCCCTTCCCCACCTCTCCGACGGCGCGCGGATCATCAACCTGTCGTCGGTCGTGGGCCGCTTCGGCGTCGCCGGCCTGGGCGCGTACTCCGCCACCAAGCACGGCGTCATCGGCCTGACCCGTACCTTCGCGCTGGAGCTCGCGCCGCGCGGGATCACCGTCAACGCCATGTGCCCGGGGTGGGTCGAGACGGACATGGGGCGCTCCGGCTGGCGGGGAGTGGGGGAGCATCACGGCGCAGGCGAGAAAGAGGGGCGCGAAATGGCCGCGAAAATGGCGCCGCTCGGCAGGATCATCGAGCCCGAAGAAGTCGCGGGCCTCGCCGCCTATCTCGCTTCTGACGACGCGCGCTCGATCACGGGCCAGGCGATCGTTCTGGACGGCGGGCAGGTCATGCCATAGTTCGGAAATCGGAAATCGGAAATCGGAAATCGAGAGAGGAGACGAGGATGACTTCCGAGCAGTTTCTGGAAACTCTGGACGCTCTGGTGGCGGAGAAGCACCTCTTGAAACATCCCTTCTACTGCCTGTGGAGCGAAGGGAAGCTGACCCGCGATCACATCCGCGAGTACGCGATCTCGTACTACCCGCACGTCGCGGCGTTCCCGACGTACGTCTCAGGAGTTCACTCGGGATGCGACGACCCGACGGTCCGCCGGATGCTGCTCGAGAACCTTGTGGAGGAAGAGAGAGGTCCCGCCAACCATCCGGCTCTCTGGCGTCGTTTCGCGGCGGCCCTCGGCGCCTCCGAGACGGATCTCTCGACGCGACCCCGCACCCCCGAGGTCGCTGGCGCGATCGCCGAATTCCGGCGCGCGACGCGCGGCGACTCGGTCGCGGAAGGGCTGGCGGCGCTCTACGCGTACGAATCGCAGATCCCGGAAATCTCCCGCACCAAACGCGAAGGCCTCGCCGCGTTCTATGGAATCGAGGACCCCGGCGCGGTCGAGTTCTTCACGGTCCACGAAGAGGCCGACGTCTGGCACCGCCAGGCCGAGCGCGAGGCCCTTGGGCGGGTGGCAACGACCCCGGACGAGCAGAAGAATGCTCTCGCGGCCGCGGAACGCTGTCTCGACTCGCTGAATCGGGTCCTCGACGGAGTGATGCGCGAGAACGGGCTGGCGGCGTAACGATTGGCGGGAGCCGTGCCGTTGCGCGCGGTCCTCTTCGACGCGGGAGCGACGCTCGTCCACCCGGATCCTCCGGTCGAGGCGATCTACTCGCGCGAGTTGGCCGCGGACGGCGCTCTGTTCACCGAGGAAGGCCTGTCCCGCGCCTTGACGAGGGCGTGGGAGGACGTCCACGCGACGCCGGCTTCGGATCGCTACGGCGGCGTGCGCGGGGAGGCGGAGTTCTGGAAGAAGTTCCTCGCCCGTGTGCGTTCGGTCCTGGACGGCGGGATTCTGTCCGCCGCCGCCTTCGATCGCATCGCCAGCCATTTCCGGAGTCCCGCCGCCTGGGCGATCTACGACGACGTCGTACCGACGCTCGGGGAGCTCTCCCGACGAGGCCTGAAGATGGCAGTCGTTTCGAACTGGGACTCGCACCTGCCGACGTTGCTCGCGGCGCTCGAGCTCGACCGGTTCTTCCCGGTCATCGCGGTTTCGTCGATCGAGGAAGTCGGAAAGCCCGATCCGGAGATCTTCCACCGCGCCTGCCGGCGTCTCGAGGTCGACCCGGTGGAATCGCTCCACGTGGGCGATTCCGTTTCGGAAGACTTCGAAGGAGCGCGCTCCGCCGGCCTGGCCGCGCTGCTGCTCGACCGGCGGGATGCCTTCCCCGGGATCGCGGACCGGATCGTCTCGCTCGGAGAGATCCCGAAGCGGCTGGATGAAGCCTCCTCGACGCCGTTTGCTATCCTGCCGTCAAGTTGAGCTTTCCCGAAGGGCTCTTCCGGACCAAGTCGCTGGACGAGATGGTCGCCGAGACCGAGGAGCCGGAGCACCGGCTTCGAAAGGCGCTCGGCCCCGGGAACCTGATCGCGCTCGGGATCGGGGCCATCATCGGAGCCGGCATCTTCGCGACGATCGGGACGGCGACGGCCGGAGACGTCTCCCGCCCCGGCGCCGGTCCCGCGCTGATGCTGTCGTTCGTCCTGACGGCGATCGTCTGCGGCTTCACCGCGCTCTGCTATGCGGAGTTCGCTTCGATGGTGCCGGTCGCGGGCTCGGCGTACACGTATTCGTACGCGACGCTCGGGGAGCTGATCGCCTGGATCATCGGATGGGACCTGATCCTGGAGTATGCGATCGGAAACGTCGCGGTCGCGATCTCGTGGGCGAACTACTTCAACACGCTGCTCGAAGGCATGGGCATTCACCTTCCGCGCTGGCTGACCATCGATTACCACACCGCGCACTCCAAGATGCCGGAGGTCGTCGCCGCCGCGCCGCACGTCTTCGGAGTTCCGATCGTTCTCAACATCCTCGCGTTCGCGATCGTCGCCGCGATCACGGTCGTGCTGGTCTGGGGGATTCGCGAGTCCGCGTCGTTCAACTTCTGGATGGTCGCGATCAAGCTCGTCGTGCTCGGGTTCTTCGTCTTCGTCAGCTTCCACTTCGTCAAGCCCGTGAACTGGACTCCGTTCGCGCCGAACGGGTTTTCCGGCATCGCCGCGGGCGCGGCGATCGTCTTCTTCGCCTACATCGGGTTCGACGCGGTCTCGACCACGGCCGAGGAGGCGCGCAACCCGAAACGGGACATGCCGATCGGCATCATCGGCTCGCTCATCATCTGCACCGTCATCTACATCCTGATCGCGGCCGTGTTCACCGGCATGATTCCGTACGCGGCGCTGCGCCAGACGCTGGCGACCGAGCAGGCGGAGCCGCTCACGCTCGCGATGAAGTACGTCGCGATGCCCAACTGGATGGTGGGCGTCGTCGCGTTCGGCTCGGTGGTCGCGCACACGGCGGTGCTGCTCGTCTTCCAGCTCGGCCAGCCGCGCATCTTCTTCGCGATGGCGCGGGACGGCCTTCTGCCGCCGGTCTTCGCACGCGTGCATCCCCGTTTTCGCACGCCCCACGTGACGACGATCCTGACGGGGGTCGCCGTCGGCGTCACCGCCATGTTCACGACGCTCGACGAGATGGTCAACCTGACGAACATCGGGACGCTCTTCGCCTTCATCCTGATCTGCATCGGGATCACCATCCTGCGGTTCAAGGATCCGCACCGGGAGCGTCCGTTCCGCGTCCCGTTCGGCCCGGTCCTTCTGCCAGCGCTCGGGATCCTCTCGTCGCTCGGTTTGATCTACTACCTGCCGCCCTCTTCCTGGTGGCGTTTCGTCGCGTGGCTCGGGGTCGGCGCCGTCGTCTATCTTCTCTATGGGTATGGGCACAGCCGGATGCGGCATCCGCGGACGCCTCCGGCGCCTCCGACGTTCAACCCGGCTGCCATCCCGCCTCCGGAGGCGTAGCCCGGAGTCGCGCGACTCGAAATGACCTCCGAGGGCGGCGTGCTACCCTCGAATCGGAGGTGGCTTTCATGGTTCGTCGGCTCGTTCCCGTGCTCGCAACGCTCTTCTTCTCCCAGCTGCTCTCGGCCGAAATCGTCACGCAGAAGTTCAACTGGTCGCCGGTCAACGGCGTCCAGCGCCTCCGGTTCGACTGGAACGACATCGCCATCTCGGAGATCCGGTTCGATCTCGGCGACACCTTCAAGCCGCTCCGCGTCTCGAGCGCCAAGGCGATCGTCCGGGTCGACAACAACTCCGCTCGCGACCAGGAGGTCGGCGTCGCGCTGGCGATCTTCGACGCCGACGGCACGATGCTCGGGGCGGGCAGCGGCGGGATCAAGGTCGGAAACCTCAACAAGGGGGAGCGCGACACGTTCACCGTGCGCTTCCCGTACGTCTATCGCAACCTCAAGAACGCCAGCTATTTCTACCTGACGCTCGAGACGAAGCCGACGGGCAAGTGGAAGTACCAGCCGAAAGCGAGGCCGACGGAGCCGCCGTCTTCGCGGTAGCGCGTCAGAAAGCGGCGCCCGGCACGTCTCTGCCCGCGTAGCCGGTCAATTCGACGTACGCCTTGCCGGCGATCGGCCGTCCGCTCCGCGTTCCCTTCACCGCGCAGGCTCCCTCCCAGTAGGTCACGCCGGTCGAGGCGGAGGTCTCGAGCTCCTGATCGGCGAGCAGAGGCTCGACCGAGACGTCGAGGCCGATCGAGGCGACCGCGATACGCCAGGCCGCCGGGTAGCGCGCGAGCGAACGGGGCGAGGTCCAGGTCCGCGACTCCGAGAGAGTCACGTCGCTCCAGCGCACCGGCACCGCCGCGCCGAGAGAACGGGGTCGCGCTTCCGTCGGTCCGCCGCATCCGGTAGAGCATCAGCTCCGAGCCGTCGTCGAGCTGGAGCGCGAACCAGTCCCAGCCGGCCGCGCCCGCCGGCAGCACACCGGATCCCCATTCGTGGTCGAACCACGCGGTCCCCGAGAGCGGTTCCCGGCGGCCGCCGCGCGCGAGCGAGCCACGGGCGGCGAGCCGGGTGATGGAAACGTACTGCGAGAACTCGCGAGGTCCCGCCCCTTTTCGGGACAGCCCGTTTTCTCCATGGAGGACGGGAGGCTTGACGGGCGAGAGCGTCAGCTCGAGTTCTCCGTCCGGACCGGAAGCCGAGAGCTCTTGCGCGCCGCCCCGGCCTTCCCGCGCGGACCAGTCTTCGTTGGAGACGTCCAGGCCCTTCTCGCTCGCGGACGCGATTCCGGGTACGCCGAGGTGGGTCTTCTCGACGTACCGGAACGTGCGACGCGAAACGTCCGTCCACGCGAAGTGCGCGAGGTGGACGTCGCGCACCCGGAAGAACGTGAGCTGGAAGCCGTACGCCCGGCCGCGGGCGTCCGCGAGGTGCCCGGTGTAGTACCACCACTCGACGGGGACGTTGGGGTGCAAGCCGTGGTCGCGGGGGAACGTGACGGAAGGCGCGGCCGCCGGCAGAAGTGCGGCGAAGGCGAAGGCGAGGGCCCGGATCCAGCTCACGGCGACTTCTCTATTTCCTTATTCCTCCGACAGCGCGGCGGCGGGGTCCGTCGCGGCCGCGATCCGGCCGGGCGCGAGCCCGGCGGCGAGAGACGCCACGAGGACGAGCGACGCGGCGCCCGCGAGCCGCCCGATCGGAACCCGCGGAACGAAGCTCCATCCGAACGACTGCGGGTTGATCACGCCGATCAGGAGCGCGGCGAACGCGGCCCCCGCCGCGACGGCGGCGATCGTCGCGACGACGCCGGCGAGCAGGGCCTCGAGCAGAACCGCGCCCCGGATCTGGCGCCGCGAAGCGCCGAGCGCGCGCAGGAGCCCGAAGGACCTCCTCCGCTCGACCGCCGAGGCGACGAGCGCGTTCGCGATCCCGAGCACCGCGACCGCGACGGCGATGGCTTCGAGCGCGCGCGTCACCGCGAAGGTCCGGTCGAAGATTCCGAGGACCTGCCGGCGGAGCTCGCGGTTCGTGGTCACGTCGATCGCGAAACGGCCGTGGAGCGCGGTGAGGATCCGGCGGCGCAGGTCTTCTCCCGAGACGCCGTCGGCGGCCAGGATGCCGGCGCTCGTCACACGCGCGTCGCCGAACAGGTCGAGGTAGAGCGACCGATCCAGGACGACCGTTCCCCGGTCGTTCGCGAAATCCCGGTAGACGCCGGCGATCCGGAAAGACTTGCGTCCCTTCGGCGTCGCGAGCGTGGCCCGGTCGCCGCGGGAGGCCCCGAAACGCCGGGAGTAAGGCTCCGAGACCAGAACTTCGCCGTCGCGCCGCGCGGCCTCGGCCGTCTTTCGGGAGTCGCTCCCGTCCAGGAGCGGCGCGCCGCCGGCCCGCGAGAGAATCCGGAAGTCGCTCGACCCCACGGCCAGCGGCCGGCCGGACGCATCCGAGCCCTCGCGGACGCGGATCGGGTCGACCGCGGCCACGCCCGGCACCGATTGCAGAAAGGAAACGATCTCGGCGGGAAGATCGCCGACTGACGCGCCCGCCCGCCCCGAAGCGGGCCGGACCCACAGGTCCGCGCGCAAGCTCGACTCGATCCACGTTCGCACGGTCTCGCGCATCGAGGCGACCGTCGTGATCATCGCGAGCGTCATTCCGAGCGCCATCGCGAGAGCGGTCACCGCGACCGCGTTGCGGGCGAGCGAGCCTCCGAAGAACGCGGTCGCGAGCCGGCCGGCCGGCCCGAAGAGCCGGGCGAAGAGCGGTCGCGCGGAGCCCGCCCCCGCGCGGACGGCGATCGGCGAGAAGAGCGCGAGCGCGAGCACGACGAGCGCGACGGCGGCGAACCCGAGGTACGGAAAGCCCGCGATCGGCCGCGCGCGGGACGAGAGAGCCGCGAGGAGGAGAACGGCGGCCGCCGCCGCGGCGCGCGGCCCCAGGCGGCGTCGCCGGATCGACTCGGTCGATCCCGGGCGCATCGCGGGCGCGGGATCCACGCGGATCGCCTCGGCAGCCGGCAGAAGCACGGCGAGAAAGGACGACAGCGCTCCGGCCACCGCCGCGTAGAGGACCGGCGCTCCGAAACCGGCGGCGGAGATCTTGGCCGCCGGTGCGTAGACGTCGGACACGGTCCCCGACACCACGGCCAGAGCGGTCCGCGCCAGCACGAGGCCGCCGGCCTCTCCCAGGATCGTCCCCGCCGCGCCGACCGCGAGTCCCTCGACAGCGAACGCCGCGAAAATCCAGGCGCGAGACGCGCCGAGCGAACGCAGGGTCGCGATCTCCGGACGGCGCCGGAGAACCGAGATCGACACCGCGTTGGCGACGAGAAACATCCCGACTAAGAGCGTCAGGGAGCCGAGCGCGTTCAGGTTGAACCGGAACGCCCTCGCCATCCGTCCCGCCGCGAGCGCCGCCCGGCCGGCCGGCTCGACCGAGAGGCCGGGAGACAGCCGGCTCTCGATTTCCCGGCGGACCGCGTCCTTCGAAACTCCGGGATCGAGAACCACGTCGACGCGATCGACGAAGCCGGGCTTCCCGAGGAGCCGCCCGGCCGTGAAGAGGTCGGTGACCAGGACGTCGCCCCCTCCGGCGCGGGCGAGCCCGGACAACGCCAGGAGGCCGCCGACCGTGACCTGCGTCCGGACGCCGCCGCTCGAGAGCGGAATGCGCGACCCGATCCGGAAACCGTGGCGCGACGCGAAGGGGATCGGGAGCAGGACGGTCCCCGAGGAAAGGAGGCTCGCCCGTTGCGCGCCGGTCGCCGGCGCGACGAGACGCATGTCCCGGACGGCTCCTTCGGCGCCGTAGTCCGTGCCGATGATCGAAACGACCTCGCCGGTCGCGTCGTCGAGGACGGCGCTCCCGGTCACGAGAGGCGCGAACGAGCCGACCTTCCAGAGGAACTTCAGGCGCTTGATCGCGTCGACCGGCACTCCGCGGGCGCCGACCACGGCCAGGTCGCTCCTTCCCGCCACCGCGCGGGCGGACTCGCGAAACGACTCGATGACGCTCCGGTTGGCGTGGTGGATCGCGGCGACCGCGGCGACCCCGATCGCGACGCCGACGACCGGCAGGAGCGCCCGGATCGGTCGGCGCCGGCTGGGTCCGGTGACGAGCGCGCGAAGGACGAGGCGAAAGCCGCTCATCGTGTCCGACCGTCGGTCAGCTCGACGATCCGGTCCGCCCGCCGCGCCGCCGTCGGCGAGTGGGTGGCGAGCAGCACGGTGACTCCCCGTTCCCGCCGCACGTCGTCGAGCAGCGCGAGGACTTCCTCGCCGTGACGCGAGTCGAGATTGCCGGTGGGTTCGTCCGCCAGAAGGAGCCGCGCGCCCGTCACGAGGCCGCGCGCGATCGCGGCCCGCTGCATCTCCCCGCCCGACAGCTCGTACGGATGCGCTTCGGCGCGCGCGGCCAGGTCGACGCGATCGAGGAGCTCGCGCGCGCGGGCGGCGGCGTCTTTCTTCCCGTCGAGGAGGCGCGGCAGCTCCACGTTCTCCCGAACCGTCAGGTGCGGCAGCAGGTTGAAGAACTGGAACACCACGCCGACCTCGCGCCGCCGATACAGCGTCGATTCGCTCTCGGAGAGGCTTCCGACGTCGCGGCCGCCGACCCGGATCGAGCCGGACGTCGCCCGATCGATTCCCGCGACCAGGTGCAGGAGCGTCGATTTCCCGCCTCCGGACGGCCCGACGATCGCGAGGAACTCGCCGGCCGACACCGCAAGCGTGACCGCGTCCAGGGCGACGACCGGCCGCGCTCCCGGATAGACCTTGGAGACCCGCTCGCAGACGACCGCGGGCGCGCAAGAAGGCGCCGCGCGCGCATCCGGCGACGACACGCGCCCGAGGATATCGGATACTTGTCGCGAGTGTGGTCCACCCTCCAGCGCGCCTGGCGCCAGCGCGCGCTCGTGCTCGCTCTCGCGCGACGCGAGCTCCTGGCGCGGTATCGCGGCGGCGTTCTCGGATTCTTCTGGTCGCTCTTGAACCCGCTCCTGCTGCTTCTCGTGTACGCCACCGTTTTCCGGCTCGTTTTCACGCCGCGCGCGGACGTGCGTCCCTATGCGCTCTTCCTCTTCGCCGGAGTGCTCTGCTGGGGCTTCGTCTCTTCGGCGCTCCTGGACGCCGCCGAGACGTTCCGGACGAACGGTCCGCTCTTACGCAAGACGACCGTCGCGCCCGAGGTCTTCCCCGCGGTCGCGACCGGCGCCCGCTTCGCGCACCTGGTCCTGGCGCTGCCCGTGCTCGCCGGCGCGATCGCGATCGGGGCGCTCGACGGCAGCGTCCGACCCGACGCGGCCGTGCTGCAGTTCCCGGTCGTCCTCGTCCTTCTCGCGGCGATGGTCCTGGGGCTCGCGCTCGTCGTCTCCTCGCTGTCGGTCCACTTCGGCGACGTGCGCGACCTGCTCGCCAACGTCCTGACGCTGACGTTCTTCCTGACGCCGATCCTCTATCCGATCGAATCGGCCCCTCGCCGGCTGCGGCTCCTCTTCTGGCTGAACCCGTTCGCCCCTTTCTTCGTGGCGGTCCACGAGAGCGCGTTCTTCTTCCGGCCGGTGCCGGCAATCGCCTGGGCGGGGATGATCGTCTGGACGTTCCTCGCGCTCGCCGCCGGAGCGGCCGTCTTCGAACGGCTGCGCGACTCGATCGCGGAGGAAGCGTGACGCCGCCGCCGGCCGCGATCGATGTCCAGTCGCTCACCAAGCTCTACCGGCGCTGGGGGAAAAAGCGCTCGATCGGTACCTTCAAGTCCGCGCTGCTGTCGGGCCGCCCGGGCCGGGCGCTCGCACCGGACGAAGCGATCCCGGCCCTGACCGACGTCTCGTTCACGGTCGCGCCGGGCGAGACCGTGGGTATCGTCGGGCCGAACGGCTCGGGCAAGTCCACGCTGCTGAAGGTCCTGGCCGGCATCCTGCGGCCGACCGCCGGCTCGGTATCCGTGCGCGGCCGCCTGGCGGCCCTCCTCGAGCTCGGCGCCGGTTTTCATCCGGAGATTTCGGGACGCGAGAACATCGAGATCAACGGGCTCCTGCTCGGCCTGTCGCGGAAGGAGATCGCCCGCCGCTTCGACGAGATCGTCCGGTTCGCAGAGCTCGAGGAGTTCTTGGACGCTCCGGTCAAGACGTACTCTTCCGGTATGGCCGTCCGGCTCGGGTTCTCGATCGCCGCGCACTCCGACCCCGACGTCCTGCTCGTCGACGAAGTCTTAGCCGTCGGTGACGAAGCGTTTTCGAGGAGGTCGCTCGAGAAGTTCGCGGAGTTCGAGCGCGCCGGCAAGACGCTCCTCTTCGTCTCTCACGATCTGGGCTTGATCGCCGAGCGCTGCCACCGCGCGATCTGGCTCGACGGCGGCCGCGTCGCGGCCGACGCTCCGGCGGGAGAGGCGGTAACTCTCTACCGGGAGAGCGTCGCCGCGCGGGAAGCCGCGCGCCGGGCGCAGCCCAGGTCCGCCCCCGCGGCCGGACGGCCTCGGAGGGTCGGCTCCGGCGCGGCCACGCTGGCGGCGGTGCGCCTTCTCGATTCAGCGGGCCGCGAGACGGTGCGGCTTCGCTCGGGGGAAGCGGCGCGGCTCGTGATGGAGGTCGAAGCGCCGGAGCCTCTGGACGACTTCGTGTTCGGGTTCGCGATTTCGACGGTCGCGGGCGCGACCGTCTTCGGATCGAACACGGCGATCGATGGTTTCGTGCCGTCCGGGCTCGAGGCCCCGTCCACAGTCGCCCTCGACATCCCTTCGCTCGAGCTGGCGCCCGGCGTCTACTCGGTGGACGCCGCGATCCACGCGCGCGACGGTTCACCCTACGACTACCGGCGCGACGTCCTGCGCTTCGAGGTCGCGGCGGAACACCCGACGGCGGGAGTCTGGAGCCCCGACCGCCGCTGGAGCTTCTCCGAGGGGATTCGATGGAAGACGTAAGCGACAAGATCACCGACCGCCCGAAGCCCCAGCCGAAGTTCTTCGACCTCGTGGTCAACCGCCTCCAGGCGATCGGGCTCTCCCTCCTCGCCGGGTTCTTCGTCTGTGCCGTTCTGGTCGGTCTCTTCGGCGTGGTCGCCCGGGACGTCTTCCTGACGGCGCGCGCCGGGCCGCTCGACCGGGAGGCCACGCTCTTCGTCCGCGGGCTGCAGACAGCGGGCCGCGACCACTTTGCGATCTTCGTGACCTTTTTCGGGAGTCACCTCTTCATCCTTCCGGCGACGATCCTCGTGGCGGTAATCCTGCGCTGGAAGAAGCACCCGGTTTCGGCGCTCCTCTTCCTCGGGTCCGTCGGCGGCGGCTTCGTCCTGAACGCGGTGCTCAAGATCACCTTTCACCGGGCGCGGCCCGATCTCTGGCCCGCGCTCGTCACCGAGCACACCTTCAGCTTTCCGAGCGGACACGCCGCGATGTCGACCGTCTTCTACGGAGGGCTCGTCGCTGTCGTGTTCCACCTGACCGATCGGCCCGCGCCGAGACTCGGAGCGATCGCGTTCGCTCTTCTGGCGATCTCCCTGATCGTCTGGTCTCGTGTGTTCCTGGGTGCCCACTGGATGACCGACGTGACCGCGGGTTTTCTCGTCGGGCTCTTCTGGGTCGTCGTTTCCGCCGTCGTCACGGAGATCGTGTTCCGTCGCGTGCCCCGGGCGCGGCCGGTCCGGAGGCCGCGGTCCGGCGCGAACCCTTCCCGACAGCCGAGTCGGTGAGCGGGCGCCGAGGGCTGCTGGTCGCCGCGGGCTTTCTGCTCGCCGCGGCGATCCGTCTCGCGTGGCTCTCGGCTTTCCGGGACAACTGGGACATGGGGACCTACCGGCAGTTCGTCGAGTCCGCGCCCCGCGGCGGAGTCCTCTATCGTGACGCGCCGTATCACTATTCACCGCTCTGGGCCTTCTTCCTCCTCGGCCTCTCCCGGGTCGTCCTGGCCCTCGGCATTCCATTCGAGAAAGCGGTGTGCACGCTGCTCCTCCTGGGGGACGCTGCGACGGCGCTTCTCCTCTTTCGCATCGCGCGCGATGATCTCGGCCGGCCGCCGGAAAGCGCGGCGGGCGCCGCGCTTCTCTTCTTTTCGAACCCGGTTTCGATCTTCGTGACGGGGTTCCACGTTCAGTGGGACAACCTGGCGATCCTCTTCCTGGTCGCTGCGGTGTGGCTTGCGGGGCGGAAGCGGGAGCCGGTCTGGTCCGCAGCCGCCCTGACCGTTTCGCTGCTCGTCAAGCACGTGACGTTCTTTCATCCGCTCCTTTTTTTCGTCCGCCGGACCGGAGAGAGAAGACGGTCGCTCGCGTTTCTGCTGCCCTATGCAGTCTTCTTCGCGTCTTTTCTTTTCTATTGGGGCGCGCGTGAAGCCGTTTTCCAGGGAGTTTTCCGTTATCGAAGTCTCGCGGAAGACTACGGTGGCGCGATGCTGCGGAAGCTTCCGGGAATCCCGGGGTGGGCGCCAACTGCGGTTTTCGGAGCTGCGGCCCTCGGAGGAGTGATCGCATTTCGGCGGATCGAAATCGGTCGCGCCTGTCTCCTGCTCTCTCTGGTCATTCTCATTTTTCTGCCAGGTGTCGTGGAGTACTACTTCGTCTGGCCCATCGCGCTCGGATCGCTCTTCGGCGGGGCGGGGTATGCCGTCTACACTCTCGTCGTTTCGGCCTTCTTCCTCGGATCTCCGGATGCGCTCGGCCTTCCGATCGGACACCTGCCCGGTTGGCACGGAATCTGGTGGAGCATCGTGTTCTGGCTGGCGTGGGAGCTGCGGCGTCTGTCCAAAGAGAGAGCCGCGTGAGCCGGCGAGCCACGGGTCCGGCGCCCTCGCCGGGCCCCGCGAAGCCCCGGGTCCGTCCGGAAGCCCTCCTTCTCGCGGCGGCGGTCGCGGGATCGGCGCTCGTTTACGCGCCGTTCCTCGGCCGGATGACGGACGTCTACCGATTCTGGGACGCTCCGAACTACCTGACGGTGGCGCGGACGCTGTACGACGTCCGGCCCGACAATCCGCTCCTCGCCTACGTGCGGACGCCGACGTATTTTCTGCGGCACTTCCCGGTCTACCCGCTGCTCGTCCGCGGCTTCTCGTTCTTCGGGTACCAGCGGGCGCTGCTCCTCGTCTCGATTCTGGCGACCTGCGCGGCGACTCTCCTCTTCTACCGGCTCTGCCGCGACGTCTGGAAGCTGTCGTCGCCCGGGTTTCTCACGCTCGTCTTCCTCTATCTTCCGCCGCGCTGGCTGCTCTACCGATCGACCGGTTCGACCGAGGCCGTCTACATCGCGTTCACGCTGACGGCCATCCTGCTGCTGGAGAGATCCCGAGTCGCGGGAGCCTCGGTTGCCGGAGCGCTCGCGGCCTTGACGCGGATCTCGGGGCTCATGATCGCTCCCGCGTTCGCCGTCGTGCTCGCGCTCCGCCGCCGGCTTCGCGACGTCCTCTGGCTTGCGCTCATTCCCGCGGCCCTGGCAGGCTACTTCTTCTTCTGCGCGTCGAAGACCGGGAACTTTCTGGAGTTCTTCTCGCAGCACGGCGACAAGATGTCGGCTTTCCTGCCGTTCGGCTTCCTGCCCGAGCTCTTCCGCAAGGGTCTGTACCACCAGGCGGAGTTCCATATCCTGCTCGCTCTCGTGTACGCGGTCGGGACCTCGCGGCTGCGGCCGTTTCCCGTGATTTTCTGGTACTGCGCGTTCGAGCTCGGCCTCCATCTCTTCATCTCGACGGAGGACTGGAGCCGGTATTTCCTCGCGATGGCGCCGTTCGCGCTCGTGGTCGGGTTCCGGGAAGTGATCGACACGCGCGCGTTCCGCTGGATCTTCGCGCCATACGTCGCCCTCGCGCTGGTCTATGCCTGGGGCGTCATTCCGGTCAACGGCTGCCGTCCCGACATCTATTTGCGCCTCCTGGCTCACCTCGGTCTGCTGCCGGAAGTCGGGCTATAGACGCGGACGCTTCGCGGAATGGTCAGCACGCCGGCTGCCACCGCGAGAAAGAGCGCCAGCCCCTGCAAAGCCACCCCGAACCGGAAGGGCGCGGGGTTCCAGAACATCTCCACATGGTGGCGCCCGGCCGGCACGGCGACCGCGAGGTCCCGGCCGTTGGCGAGGACGACCCGCGCCGGCGAACCGTCCAGGACCGCCTTCCAGCCGGGGAAGAACGTTCTGGAGAACACGAGGTGCCCGGCCGCGCGCGCTTCGACGTCCACGGAGGCGCGATCGGCCTGGAGCGCGCGCACCGCGACCGTGCCGGGAGGCCCCGGCAGGCCGCCGTTCCTTTCGCGATCTCCCGGCAGCACCACGTCGGTCGCTGAACGAAAGAGGTCAGACCGGGCGAGCTCGAGCGCTCCCGACAGCGACGCCCGGAGGTGCAGCCGGCTCGCCCACCGCAGCTCGGGCGCCGCGCCGTTCGTCTCCAGGAGCACGAGCCGCCTTCCGGCAACCGAAAATCCGGTGACGGGATGAAAACCGGCGAGGTCTGAGCCAGCCTCCCCCAGCACCCACCGCGCCCCGAAGAGCCGCAGAAGCCGCGCGCGCTCCTCCGGCTTCGACGCCGTCAGGACTTCGCCCGCGATCCGGTTGACGTAGCCATATGAACCGTCCGGGTCCTCTTCGAAGAGATAGCGCACCGCGAACGGCGCGCCGGTCGCGGGGATCATCTCCTCGACCTGGACGCGCGAGAGCCTTGCGACCGTCGGCGGAAGCTCCGGGTGCGAGGTGCCGCTCTGGAGCACGGCGAGCTCGGGCAGCCGGGGCGAAACGTACAGGCGCCCCTCGCCCCGAACCGCCGGCAGGAGAGCGGGAGGGCGGGTCAGGTCTTTCTGGTCGGCGGAGACGAAGAGCGGAAGACCCCACGGAAGCGCGAGGAGGAGCGTGGCGAACCCGAGCGCGTGGCCGCCTCCGCGCGCGGGACGGCGGGAGAACGAGACGGCGCCGAGGAGCGCCGCGGCCGTGACTCCGAAGGCGGCGTCTCCCCGAAAGACCCCCCGGATCGCGGGGAGGAGCGACCCGGGAGATGCCGCGAGACCTTCCAAGTACGGACGAACGATCCGGTCGAGAGGCCCGTTCTCGGCGGCGGCGAGAAAGCCGGCGGCGTACAGCGCGACGAACCCCGCGAGCAGCAGCGCTTCCAGCCGGCCGCCGCGATGACGCCGCACGGCGTCGATCGCGAAGCCCGAAAGGAGCGCCACGCAGAGAGTCGTCAGCAGGTAGAACTTGATCGGGTAGCGCAGGCGGCGGAAGAAGTCCGTGGAGTAAAGGAGGCGGTAGAGCGGCAGCGAGAATCCGAACGAGAGGAGGAGCGTTCCGAGCGCGGCCGCCGCGAGGAGAAGCGGGGTGCGCGACCAGAAGCGACGGCGTGCGGCGGCGAGCGCGAGCGCGAGGAGGGGCAGGACCCCGAACGTCACCGACCAGATGTAGACGAGGTCGCCGGAGTGGAGGCGATACTGCCAGTGGGCCCCCGGTCCGAGCGCGCCGGGATCGCCGTCGAAGCGGGGGAAGAGCCACTCGACGATCCTCCACGCCGCGAACGGGGAGGCCCCGAACGCGCGCGCCGAATAGAGATGCTGTCCCCGATAGGTCAGTCGGAAGACCTGCGAGAGCGGCAGGAGGAGAGGCGCCGCGAGCGCCGCCGCGATGAGGCCGGCGAGCAGTCCCGCCGCCGCGGTCCGTCCGATCCGGAAGAGCCGCCGGCCGGGCTCCGCGGCCGACGCGGCGACTGCGGTCGGCGCGGCGAAGAGGACCGTCAAGAGCGTGATCGCCGGCTCTCCCGCCAGGATCTGGAGACCGAAAGCGAGCCCGGCCGCGATCGCCGCGCCGAGCCGGCGCTCGAGCGTTTCGGCGCGCGCGGTGTCGAGCGCCGCGGCGACGCACCAGGGCAGCCAGGCGGCGGCGGGCCCGGCGTTCGCGAAGGCGGAGCCGTACGAGAGCATCATCCCGGAGAAAGCGAACGCGACCCCGCTGAAGAACGCTCCGCCTTCCGACAGGCCGAGCCGTGTCGCCAGAGCGCGCGCGCCGAAGAACGCCCAGAGCACGTGCAGCAGGTAGTGGAGGTTGAAGGCGGCCGCGGGGGAGAAGACCTTCTCGAAAAGGACGGTCGGATAGAGGAGCCCGGCGTTCGGGTTCGCGAGAAACGGCTGCCCTCCCGACGCCGTGTCGTTCACGAACGGCGCTTGTCCCGAGGACAGCATCGTCATCGCGACGCGTCGCCAGGGCCAGTGGGTGATGTGGGCGTCGCGGAAGACGAGGCGGCGCGCGCCCACGATTTCGGGCAGGAGCGGGAGAGCGAAGAGGAGAGCGACGCCGAGGCCGGACAGAAAGGCGCGGCCTCGACGCGACATGAAACGATTGTAAGTTCAACCTTACACTGGACACCTTGAATCCGTCGCGCGCGCGGGCCTCGGTCGTCGGAGCCTTCGCCGTCCTGTGCGCGTACTTCACCGGCTTCTTTCCCCCGTTCTCCAACCCGAACGAGCTGTCGCGCCTCCAGACGGTCGTCGCGTTCGTCGAGAGCGGCACGTTCGCGATCGACGGAGAGCTCGCGGCGCTCGGCGACCACGAAGACAAGGCGTCCTCGGGGGGGCACTTCTACTCGAACAAGGCGCCCGGGCTCGCGTTCGCCGCGATTCCCGTCTACCGGCTGCTGCGTTTCTTTCTGCCGCGTCCGGATTCGCCGACGGCGCCGATCTTCGTTCTGCTGCGTCTCCTGACAGTGTCGCTCATCTGCGTCGTCGCGCTCGCGCGGTTCGGGAGACGCCTGGCGCTCCGGCCCGAGTGGGTCTCCGTGGCTCCCCTCGTCACGTTCGCCGTGGGCTTCGGAACCCCGTTCCTCTACTACGCGCGCTCTTTTTTCGGGCACGCCTGGGCGGCGTCGCTCCTCTTCCTCGCGTGGGACGCTCTTTCGGGTGACGGCGCGACCGCGGCGGCACGCCGATCCGTCCTCGCCGCCGGCCTCGCCGGGATCCTGGCGGGCTGGGCGGCGATCTCGGAGTACACGGTCGCGCCGGCGGCGCTGGCGCTCGCGGCGCGAGCGGCCGCGCGGTCACCGGGAGGCAGCCGGGCGGGACGGCTTCTCGCGTTCGTCGCGGGCGCCGCGATCCCGCTGGGACTGCTGCTCGCGTACCAGGCGGTCTGCTTCGGATCGCCGTTCGTGCCGTCGTACGCGCGCGAGGCGTATCCCGCCTACGCAGAGCTCGCGCACCGGCGCTTCCTGGGCTTCGGCCCGCCGAGCGCCCGCGTGGCCCTCGACTACCTGTTCCACCCGGCGCGCGGCATTCTCCTCTTCTCGCCGTTCTTCCTGTGGGCGGGGCCCGGCTTCGCCCGATGGCTGCGCTCGAAGCGGGATCGGATCGACGGCGTCTTCGTGTTGGGGACGGCGGCCGTTTCCTTTCTCCTCCTGACCGGCTATCCGAACTGGCACGGCGGATGGTCGCTCGGGAGCCGGTATCTCCTTCCGCTCGTCTTCCTGGTGGCGGCGGCGCTCCCGTTCGCGCTCAGCAGCCCGCTCTCCCGGGGGCTGTTCGCGGGAGCGGTCGCCTTCGCGGCCGGCTGGCACGCTCTCGCCGCGCTGTCGTGGCCGAACTTTCCCCTCGACCTGTCGTTTCCGGCGGCAAACGGCTCGGTGTGGTTCCTCGCGCACGGGTGGGTAGCGCCGAGCGCCGGCGGCTCTCTCGGCCTGGCGCCCGCGTTTTCGATCGCCGTCGGCGCCGTCGCCGCCGCCCTCGCCCTCTTCGCCGCGGTTTCCGCAGCCCGGCCGCTCGCGCCGGGCGCGCCGGCGGCGATTCTCATCGGCCTCGTCCCGCTCGGCGTGCTGCTCCTGCGGCCTCCCGCTCTTTCGTACCCGGCGCGTCTCCTGCGCGCCGCGATCTACGGCGACTACTCGGGCCGGGATCCGAACCACGACGAATTGCGCCGCGTCGCCGAGCGCGCCTCGACTCCGGCGGAGCACAGGCAGGGCGAGCGCGCGCTGGAGACGGTGATCCGTCAGCGGCTCAGGGTTCGGTGATCTCGAAGACCTTCCACCGGGCCACGAAGCGGCCGCCCCGGATCGTTCCGGTCCTCGAGGCGAAAGCGAGGCGGAACGCCGTGAGCGGCTGGACCGCGAGTCCCGCGAGATCGGCGCCCTTTCCGTCGAAGTCGTACAGCCGGGCCTGCATCGTCTCGAAATAGGCGGGGCGAGGGACGAGCCCGCTGCCGGTCCGATCGAGGAGCGGCGGGCGGCCCAGGTACCCCGCGTAATCGTTCAGGCGCGGCACCAGGTCCGCCGCGAGGACCCACCGGGCGCGCCGGCTCCGCGCGATCGCGAGGGCCTCGGCTTCCGACGACGCGAGGAAGAACCGGATCGAGTCGAGGAAGCCGTACCCGAAATTGTTGGCGACCACCGGGACCTCCGATTCGTACAGCACGAGGTGTCCGAGCGACCACGGAGCGAGGACCGCGGTGGCTCGCGCGAGCTCGGGCGGATGAGGAGGCGGGCCGAACAGCCGCGCGTCGTACGGGTCGACGGGGCGGGGAAGCGTCCGGTGCATCCAGTCGAGGGTCGCGAAGAGGTCGGAGCCCGGGACCTGCTCGGCCCGGAGCTGCTCGACGATGCCCGCCGCCATCGGGACCGCCAGGGCGACCACCACGAGAACGGCGACCCGACGGCGGGGCGGGCGGGCGGGCGGCCTCGCCCGCCGGCGGATGTACGCCGACGCGAGCCGCGCCGCCTCGATCGAGGCGATCGCGCAGAGCGGCACGGCGTAGTACACGTTCAGCCGCTGTGAAACGGCGAGAAACAGGGTCACGCAGCCCCAGACCGCGAGCGCCGCGTGGACCCCGGGCCGGCGGCGCGCGACCACGCGCAGCGTCCAGAGGACGATCGCCACCGGGGTGACGAAGAGCGCGAGGGAGAGCTGGCGCAGGGGGAGCCCGATCCCGTCCGCGAAGAGCGGCCGGGTCTCGAAGATTCCCTTCAGCCATCCGCTCGGATAGGAGACGTAACCGCCGCGGCCGGAGGCTTCGACCGTCCGGCCCGCGACGTATCCGACGCCCCCCGCGAAACTCTTCACCAGGTCTGCGCCGAACGGGACGACGGCGGCGAGGAGGACCGCGAGGACGGCCGCGCGGAGGAGAAACTCTCTTCCGGGAATGGACCCGCGCGCCCGGGCGACGGCGGTGTCGAGGAGGCCGAGTCCGGCGGCGAGCCCGGCGAGAAACACCGGTTGGAAGAGGCCGAAGGAGACGTAGGTGAACGGCGCCGGCAGACCGCGCGTCCAGGCGAGCGTCGCGCCGGCCGCGAGCGCTGCGGGCAGAGCGAGCGTCGCGACCGCCGGGCGAAACACGGAGCGCCCGGTCCGGAGCGACTCGATGAAAAGCGCGAGCGCGAAGATCGCGCCCCAGTAGATCGCTCCCTGCCAGGTGAGCACGGCGAGAGTCAGGACGATTCCGGCGACGACCTCGCGGCGGACGTTACCCCCCGAATCGGGCTTCTCGCGGCTCGCGACGAACGCAAGGAGCGCGGCGACGCCCACGAACGACTCGGCGACGTTCTGGTCCACGTGTCCGTACTGGGACCAGAGAAGATGTCCCGGAGCAATCGCCACGAAGAGCGCGACGAGGGCGCCGGCGAGCGCGCCGTAGAGCCGTGCGGCGAGCAGGCCGGCGACCACGACTGTGGCCAGGCCCAGGACGAGCGGCACCCAGGCGGCTTCCCTCTCGATTGCCTCCCGCGACGCGTACGGCCCGTGCAGGATCCGCGACGGCGCCGCGAGCGCCAGATCGAAGAGCGGCGGCCAGATCGAGACGCCGCCCGCCGGAAAGTTCATCAGCGGATCGAAGAAGATCGTGCGCGGAAAATGCGTCACCGAGAAGCGCGCCCGGCGCAGATGGTAGTAGTCGTCCGCCGACACGGCGCGCGTCCGCGGTCCCGCGCGGAGTTGCCGATACGTCGACAGCCGGAGGACCGTTCCGACGAGGACGGCCGCGGCGAGGCCGAGGAGGAACACGGCTCGCCGCGACGCCATCGTGTTTCATTATGAGCTTGCCGCGGGGAGCTATCATGGAGGAAACCGTGAAGCTTTCCGTCCTGATCCCGGCTTACAACGAAGCCCGCACGATCGACGAGATCCTCCGGCTGGTCGCGGCGGTGCCCATCGAAAAGGAGATCCTGGTCGTCGACGACGGCTCCGAGGACGGGACGCGCGAAATCCTGAAACGGTGGGACGGCCGCGACGGCGTGCGGGTGCTGCTCCATCCCCGGAACCGCGGAAAGGGACGCGCCGTCCGAACGGCGCTCGAAGCTGCTCGCGGCGACGTCCTCGTGATCCAGGACGCGGACCTGGAATACGACCCGGCCGAATACGCGGTTCTAATCCGACCGATCGAGGCGGGCCGCGCCGACGTGGTCTATGGTTCGCGTTTCTTCGGCAGCTCGGAGCGGCGCGTCCAGTTCTTCTGGCACACCGTCGGAAACCGGCTCCTGACCTTGATCTCGAACGTCTTCACCAATCTGAACTTGACGGACATGGCGACCTGCTACAAGGCGTTCCATCGGCGGGTCGTTCCGGCGCTCGACCTCGAATCGAAGCGGTTCGGCGTCGACGCCGAGTTCACCGTCAAGGTGGCTCGCGCCGGGTTCCGAATCTTCGAAGTGCCGATCTCCTACTTCGGGCGGTCGCAGGCGGAGGGCAAGAAGATCCGGCTGAAGGACGGCTTCTCCGCGCTCGGCGCTCTCGTCAAGCACTCGTTCGGGCCGCGTCCCCCGAAGGCGTCGCGGCTGCCGGCCCCGGCAGCGGACGCGGCATCGCGCGAGGCGGCGACGACGGAGAAATCGGCCTGAGTCCGGCGAAACCGGTCCCTTTTCCGGGGTGAGCCGCGACCGGGCGGCGACGGTCCTCGCCGCCGCGGCCCTCGTCTTCCTCTCTCTCGAGCTCGTGCGGGACCATGCGCGCGACGACTCACTGTCCGCGGACGAGCCCGTGCACATTCTGTCGGGCTGGCTGGAGGTCTCGGGCCGCAACGCGATCGTCAACATCGAGCATCCGCCGCTCGCGAAGATCCTCGCGGGCCTTTCCCTCCGGTCGTTAGCGCTTCCGCCGCCGCCTCCGGTCATCCCGATGGGAACCCGGTTCACCGACTTCGGCCACGAGTTTCTGTTCGAGAACCGCGTTTCACCCGACGCCATCGCCGCGGCGGCGCGCGCTCCCTTCCGGGGCGTGCTCGCCGCTCTCCTCCTTCTTCTTTTCGCCGCCGCCTGGTCCCGTTACGGGCCGGCGGCCGCCCTGGTCGCTCTGCTCCTGGTCGCCCTCGATCCCAACTTCGTGGCGCACGCCGGAGTCGTGCACACCGACGTCGGCGCGTCGCTCGGTTTCCTCGCCGCGGTGCTGTCCTGGGAAGCGGCGCGCCGCCGGCCGACGCTCCTCCGGCTCGCTCTGGCCGCGCTCGCGCTCGGCCTCGCTCTCGCCACCAAGTTCTCGGCGATTCTGCTGCCTCCCATCCTGCTGCTGCAGAGTCTCCTCGCCTCGCGCCGCGACCCGCGCCCGGGCCGCGCCGCGACCCGCGCCGTCCTGCGGCTCGCCGCGGTCGTCATGGGCGCGCTCGTCGTGGTACTCGCGGTCTACGCCCCGTTGAGCGCGAGGATGAGTCCGGATCACCAGCGGGCCGTGATCCACGAGATGGTCGCGGGCCGCGGCGCACCGAGGCTTTCGGCCGCCATCGAGTCGCTCGTTCCGGTCTCGCGCCCGCTGGCCCATTACTTGGGAGGACTGGCTTCGGTCCTGCGACAGAGCGCGGTCGGCGGAGGCGTCAATTACCTCTTCGGGAAGAGCTCGGTGCACGGGTTTCCGTTCTACTTCTTCGCGGCGTTCGCCCTGAAGAGCTCGATCGCCTTTCTCGCGGTGACCGCCGTGACCCTGGTGTCCTTCCTCCGCCGGCCCGCCGGGCTCGCGGAGGAAGCGCGCCTCTTTCTCCTGCCGCCCGCGATCCTTTTTCTCTCCTCGATCGGCTCCGCCTACAACATCGGCATCCGGCACATGCTCCCGGTCTACCCGTTCCTCGCCCTCGCGGCAGCGGCCGTCTTCGTGCGCGCGGCCGCAGCGAGAGGCCGGGCCACACGCGGGGGGCCGGCCCCGGCGGCGCTCGCCCTGCTCGCGCTTCCGCTCGTGGCCGGTTACGAGCTCCTCCGGATCCATCCCCACGAGCTTTCCTACTTCAATGCTTTTGTGGGCGGTCCGGAGAACGGACGAAAGCTCCTGTCCGACTCGAACGTGGACTGGGGTCTCGATTTGAAGCGCCTCGCGCGTGAGCTCGAGAGACGCCGGGCCCCGAAGCCGACGATCGTTTACTTCGGAGGGGACGACGTCCTGTACCGCACGGGCGTGCCGGACTTCGCGGCGGATCCGATTCCGCGCCCGGGTCTGGTCGCGATCTCGGCGTTCCACCTCGCCGTCGGCCCGGAATTCCACGACTATCACGGCGCGCACGACCTGGCCGCCGCGCTTCGCCGGCTGAACGGAGAGCTCGCGTCCCGGGGCCGGCCGGTCGGGCGAGTGGGCTACTCGATCTATCTATTCGAGCTCCCGGTCGCTGCCTCCCGTCCCGAGCCGGGCGACAATAGGCATCCTCCATGAAGCTGTCGGTGGTGATGCCCGTCTACAACGAGGCCGACACGATCCGCGAGATCGTCGCGCAGGTCCTCGCGGTCCCGATCGAAAAAGAGCTCCTGATCGTCGACGACGCTTCGACGGACGGCACGCGCGAGATTCTCCGCGAGATCGACGGTCGGGACGGCGTCCGGGTGTTCCTGCAGCCGACTAACCAGGGGAAGGGCGCCGCGGTGTCGGTCGGCTTCCGCTATGCGGAGGGGGACGTCGTCGTCATCCAGGACGCCGACCTGGAGTACGACCCGCGCGAGTACTCGAAGCTGCTCGAGCCGATCGCGAGCGGCCACGCCGACGTCGTCTACGGATCGCGCTTTCTGGGAGGAGGCGCGCGGCGGGTGCTGTACTTCTGGCACACGATCGGGAACCGGTTCCTGACGCTGACCTCCAACATGTTCACGAACCTGAACCTGACCGACATGGAGACCTGCTACAAGATGTTCCGGCGCGAAGTGGTCCGGTCGCTCTCGATCGAGTCGCGTCGCTTCGGCATCGAGCCGGAAATCACGGCCAAGGTCGCGCGGCGCGGCTACCGGATTTACGAGGTTCCGATCTCGTATTACGGGCGGACGTACGACGAGGGCAAGAAGATCGGCTGGAAAGACGCGGTCTCGGCGCTCGCCACGATCGTGCGCCACGGGCTCCGCGAAGTGGAAGATCCGAAGAACGTGGGCCACGTGACGCTCATGCGGATGGCGCGGCTGGAGCCGTACAACCGGTGGCTCGTCTCGCGCTTCGAGGACGCCGTCGGCCGGCGGGTCCTCGAGATCGGCGCGGGGTTCGGCAACATCACGAGGCACTTCAAGGGCCGCGACCTGCTCGTGGCGTCGGACCTCGATCCGGTCGCGCTCGAGCACTTGAAGGGTGTGTTCCGGGACGACCCTTCCGTGCGGGTCGCGTCTTACCATTTCCCGCTCGACCCGACCGCGCTCGAGGAAGTCCGCGCGATGCGGATCGACACCGTGGTCTGCCTGAACGTGCTCGAGCACATCGAGGACGACCGCGCGACGCTCGCCGACATGTACGATCTTCTCCAGCCGGGCGGGCGGCTCGTGCTCCTCGTGCCCGCCTTCGCCCGGCTCTTCGGCACCCTCGACGAGCATCTCCGCCACTTCCGGCGCTACGAGAAGGACGAGCTCGAGGAAAAAGTTCGCGCGGCGGGATTCGTGCTCGAAGACGTGTTGTACGTCAACCGGCCGGGGATCTTCGGCTGGTGGTTGAACGGGAGGGTTCTCCGCCGCCGGGTGCTTCCCCGCAGCCAGCTGCTGGCGTTCAAGCTGTTGATGCCCCTTCTCGAGCGCGAAAAAGTAGAGCGTCCTTCGGCCGGGCTCTCGCTGGTCGCGATCGGTCGTAAGGACTGCGGATCGGCCGGGACGCGCTCTATCTCGGAGACCAGACCAGGAGAACCAGCTCAGGAGTCTCCACGATCCGACGCGTGACGCCGCGGCCCGTGAGCAGGGGGGAGAGCTCTCGGCGGTAGGACGGCGGCACCGCGAAGAAGACGCGGCCGGCCGATCCCGCGCGCACGAGCGCCCGCTCGACCGCGGCGTCGTCTTCGGAAGTCGAGCGCCTCGGGACCGTCCAGCCGGGGTGCGACGCCTGTTCGAGAGGAAACGCGTGGAGCTCCATCGCGAGCCGTCCCCGGTCGGCGGCGAGCCGGGCCGGAAGGTAGAAGCTGGCGCCCGCGAAAAGGACGTCTTGCGGCCGACCGGTTCTCTCGAGAGCCTCGAGAGTCCACGCCGCCGCGGAAGGACCGCGGGGCGCGGCGGCGAGCAGGACCGTCGAGAGCGAGGCGACGGCGACCGCCGACCAGATCGCGCCCCGGATGAATCGGCTCTGCTCGCCGGCCCGGGCGATCGCCCAGAGCCAGACGGGCAGCACGGCCATTTCGGTTCGGCCGGCGAACGCGACCGGGCGCGCGAGAGAGGCGAAAAGAACGGAACCGAAAAAGAGGACGAGAAACGCGGACGTCCTCCGGAGCTCCGGATCGATGCGCCAGGAGCGCCCGAGCAACGACGCCAGAACGAGGCCGAGGACCCCGCCGAGCGCGACCAGGAGGAGCGGGAGCGGCGCGCCGAAGGGCGGCGGAATCCGACCGGCGCCCCCCAGCGATGCGAGGATGCCGGTCGCGAGCTCCCCCGCGGACTCGTGCATCCACGCGACCGCCTGACGCGGCTGCTCTCTCATGATCGGGATCCAGAAGAGAAAGAGAGCCGATCCCGCGAGAGCGGCGAGAGCCGATCGACCGCGCTTCTCGGCGGCTGCGACGAGGATGAGCGCCGCGACCGCGAACAGCGCGAGGTAATGAAGGTAGAGCGAAACGGCGGCCAGGAGAGCGATCGCCGGGAGGTTACCAGGGCGCTCGGGCAGGACGATCGCCAGCAGGAAAAGGAGAAACACCGCGAGAGAGAGGAGCGCATAGGCGCGGGCTTCCGCGGAATAGAGAAACAGCAGGGGCGAGATGCTCGCCAGGACGACGAACCGGAGTTTCGCGGAGCGGGAGGGGAGGGCGAGCACGCCGACGAGAAGAGCGATCGTTGCGGCGAAGGGGAGCGAGCGCGCGAAGACGTCCGCCGAAAGGCGCTCGCCGATCGTCACGAACGGTTTCTCGAGGAGATAGAAGAGTGGCGGTCCCGAGTCGTTGGAGAGAGCGTCCACGAGCGCGCGGAAGGACAGCCGCGATGCCCAGAGAGTGAAGATCTCGTCGAACCACAGCGGGCGGTCGATTGCGAACCGGAGCCGCGCCGCGCTCGAAACGAGGACGACGAAGAGAGCTCCCGCGAGCGCGAGGCGAGAGCGACTTTGCGCCGGCGGTGCGATGCCCTATCCTAAGCCGGAATCCTTCATGCCGAGCTCCCGATACTGCGCACGCTCGACCCCGAACGTGTGTTGAGCGCTTGTCGAGCGAGTCGCCACTGACGGAGCCGGAGGAGCGTCGGCGTCGGCTCGCCCCGGTCGGACTTCTCTTCGCGCTGCTCGTGGTCGCGGTCTTCGCCGACCCTCTCTTCTTCCGCCGCAATTTCGCGGGACGGGATCTCGCGCCCTACAACCTCCCGATGGAAAAGGCGATGCACGACGCCTACGCGCAGGCTCGCCTGCCGGTCTGGATGAACGAAATCTCGGGCGGCCGCCCGCTCCTTCCGAACCCGAACGCCGGCGCGCTCTATCCGGTCCGGCCGCTCCTCTCGATCTTTTCCTTCCCGATGGCCATGCGCCTCTTCCCGGTCCTGCACTGGATCGCGGCGGGGCTCGGAATGATCGTCCTCCTGACGTCGCTCCGCGCCTCCCGGGCGGCCGCGTGGATCGGCGCGGTCACGTACGTGTTCTCGGGCGTCGGGATGACCGAGGTCTTCTTTCCGAACCTCCATCCGGGAATGGCCCTGCTGCCGTGGATCGTCTGGGCGACGGGCCGCCCGGCTCGATCGGAGGGTCGCCGAATCCTTCTGCTCTCCTTCCTCTACGGCCTGATCTTCCTCGCCGGAGACGTGTTCACGATCGGGATGGCGCTCGTTTCCTCGCTCCTGTGGATCTCGCTGGAGACCGCCCAGGCAGAGCGGCTCCGCGCGTTGCTCGGCTTCGGATCTTCGCTCGTCCTCGCGGCGCTGCTGGCCGCGCCGCAGATCGTCGCGACGGCGCTGTGGATCCCGGAGACGAACCGCGCCGTGCTCGGGATGAAGCTGTCCGAATCGCTGTACTTCTCGATCCATCCGTTTCGGCTCCTGGAGCTGCTCATCCCTTATCCCTTCGGCTCGAACTGGACGTTCGCGAACGCCGACACGTGGGGTTGGTCGCTTCTCCACGGCAAGTCGGTCGGGATGTTCACGACGCTCTATGCCGGCGCGTTTGCCGTGTTCGCGCTCGTTTCGAGCGGACGGCCCCGAACGAAGGGGTTTCGTTTCGGTCGCGTTCTGTTCGGCCTGTCGCTCGCGGTCTCCGTGCTTCCCAGCCTGATCCCGGTCGTCTGGGGCAAGCTCGCGTCTCCTCTCCCGCTGCGAAACCCGGAGAAGTTCGCGGTCGCCCTCGTCCTCTCCCTGGCGTTGATTGCGGGCCTGGCTTTCGACCGATTCCGGGCGTTTCCGGCTTCCCGCCGCTGGCCTCTCGCTGCCGGCGTCCTCGTGACGCTCGTCGCGGGGCTCGCCGCTCTCTTTCCGGACGCCGCCGGCCGGGAGGGAGCGCGGCTAATCGGAGCGAATCCGTCCATGGCGCCGATCGCGTCCTCGAAGCTTCCGGGCGCGCTCGCCGAGGCCGGCCTTCTCTGGACGGCCAGCGTCGTCGCGTTCGATCTCCTCCGGCGTCGATCGCGCCCCGCTCTCGGCGGCGCCCTGGCTCTCCTGACGGCGGTCCCGATCGTCGCGAGCCGCCGGATCGCGTGCACCCTGAACGAGGAGGAAGTTTTCTCGCGGACCCGCTTCGCGCACTTTCTCGAGCGCTCGGATCCGCGAGGCTCGTATCGGACGTTCGGGGAGTCGGCTTACACTCCGCCGTCGCCGCTGCTCTACCGGTACGCGGACTCGACCGCGAGCTACCTGGACGCTTATCGGCGCACGTGGATCGAGCACCTGCATGGGCTGTGGGGCCGCGGCACCGTTTTCAATCACGACTTCGACTCCGGTGACTTCGCGCGCATGCAGAGCCTGCGGCACCTCTCGATCGCGGCCGCCAGCTTCTCGGATTCGGCCGCGTTTTTCGGAAGCTTCGGACTCAAGTGGGGCATTCGCTTTCGCGACCAGCGCGCGATCGCGGGCTACCGGCGATTCGGCGGAGACTGGCTCCAGGATTGGGACGAGCTCGACTCTGCTCTTCCCGACATCCGCCTCGTTTCCCGCTGGATCGAGCAGGACGGCGCGCTCGCTTCGGCGGGGGCCCTGCCGCGTCTGAAGTCAGGGGAAATCGTGCTGGAGACCGGGAGGCGGGCGCAGGGAGAGTCTCCCGGCGGAATCGTCCAGGTTCTCCGGAACGATCCCGCGCGTTTGATCGTGGAAACGCTCTCCGGGGACTCTTCGTGGCTCTTCGTCCTGAGAGGCTTCTGGAGTTTTCGATCGGTCCGGATGGACGGCCGCCCGGTCGACGCCGTCCCGGCCCAGCTCGCCTTTTCGGCGGTGCCCGTTCCGGCCGGCCGCCATCGGATCGACTGGGTGGAAGAGGTGCCCGGCGGAGAAGCCTCGCTCTGGGGACCGATCGTCTACGTTCTCGCGGCCGTATCCCTCGCCGTCCGGACGCGGCAAAGGGCGCGCGCGGGTCTTCCATGAAAAAAAGTCGGATCCCGATCGTCCTCCTGCTCGTTCTCGCCAGCGCGTGTCGGAAGAAGCCGCCGGAGCAGTTCGAAGCCGACGCAACGCGTCGGCCCGAGAAGTGGCTCGCGATGGAGCCCGTCCGACTTCTGCGGGACTACGTCCGGATCGACACGACCGAGGGGCCCGGAGAGGAGCGAGGGGCGAAGTTCCTGCAGCCGATCTTCGAATGCGCCGGCATCCCGACCGAGATCGTCTGTCCCCGTCCCCGGCGCTGCAATTTGATCGCGCGGCTGGCCGGCCGCTCGCGCCGGGGAGCCCTGCTCCTCCTGAATCACATCGACGTCGCCCCCGTCGCCGGACAGACCTGGCAGGAGGCGCCCCCCTTCGAGGGCAGGATCCTGCGCGGCTACCTGTACGGGCGAGGGGCCTACGACATGAAGTCGCTCGCTCTCGCGCAGGCGCTCGCGATGAGAGATCTCAAGAGCCACGGGATCGTTCCCGCGAGCGACATCGTCTTCATCGGGGAGGCGGACGAGGAAATCGGACAGGAGTGGGGGATCCGCTGGATCCTGGACCATCGGCCTGACCTGCTCGCTGGCGTTGAGAACGTCTTGAACGAAGGGGGCACGGTCGAGGTGATCCTCCGGGACGTGCGCTTCTTCGGAATCGAGACGGTCCAGGCGGGGTACGCGATCGGCGAATTCGAATCGACGGCGCCCGCGCCGCTCCAGGAGCTGGTCCGGAAATGGTCGAAGCTGCATTCCCCGGTGGTCGAGCCGCATCCCCAGGTCCGGATCGCGTTCGACATGATGGCGAACCAGCTCGTCAGCCCTCTGACCGATCCGCTGCGACATCTCGACCGCGTGCGGCGCAACCCGGCGGAGCTCGCCGTCCTGCCGGATCGATACGGGAGCTTCCTCGAGGCCCGGATCTTCTGGGAGGGACCGAGGCCTTACGAGACCGCCGCGGGGAAGAGGACCGGAGCCTTCACGGTGATCTCGGTCCCGCCCGGAGTGGATCCCGAAGACTTCCTGCGCCCCCTTCTCCGCGACGCAGCTGCCGCCGGGATTCGGGTCGTCCGCGCCTTCACCGGAGGTCCGACGGTCGCGAGCCCGTATCCCACGCCCTTTACGGAGCTCATCCGCCGGGTCACCGAAGTTCACTTCCCCGGCATCCTCTTCGGGCCGGCACCCACGGCCGGGGGGTACACCACGTCCGCCTTGCTCCGCCAGAA
>QHVV01000022.1 GCA_003222385.1 Acidobacteriota bacterium | reverse complement strand
CCGCCGATCGGGATCGACCGGTCCATGACCCAGGCGAGCTTCTCGACCCAGGGATCCGGCGCGCCTCGCGGCAGGACCTCGGGTTCCAGCGGTCGGGGTGGCGCGGGCAGTCGCTCGGGGGACATCGTGTTTCCCGGGGCGTCCGGACCGCGGGCTATTGGATCTTCCGGATGTCGCGCAGGTTGTTGTTCTCGAGAAAGAGCTGGACGTGCGTTCCCTCGGCATACCGGTTGTACTGCAGCTGGTTGACCTGGAACCGATAGTGGGACGTGGTGTCGCCTTCGCGGGCCTCGAAGAGCAGGTAGTAGTTGCCCGACCCGGCGTAGCTCGCCCCGCCCGTCCCCGGCGGATCGTACTGGCGGTCGACGACGGTCGCTTCGAGCGACTTGTAGCCGAGGTTCGGGTCGCGCTTCGAGCTCGCGCACGCCGCGACGAGAGCGATCGACACCGCGACGCCGGCCAACCGGAGCCACGATCCGACGTTCATTTCTTCTCGGCGATCCGCTCGATCTCTTCGCGGGCGCGGTCGACGATCGCGCGGATCGAGCGGAGCACTTCGACCGACAGGACGCGTCCGCCTTTGAACGCCGTCCTGCCAAGAGCCGAAAAGGAGGAACCGAGCTCGCGCATCTCGTCGATCAACGACCGTTCGCCCTCGCTTCTCCCCGGTTGTTCGTCCATGGCTGTCCTCCTTCCCACTTCTGCGGCGTGCAAAAGCCTTACCGGACCCGGACGCCGTTCTTGATCACGACGTCCGGCCTCTGGAGCAGCTCGACGTTCGTCAGGACGTCCCCCCGAACCGCGACGACGTCCGCGTACCTGCCGGGCGCGAGCGTTCCGATGTCCTTTTCCTTCTTCAAGAACGCCGCCGGCCAGCGCGTGGCGCCCGCGATCGCCTGCATCGGCGTCATGCCGAGCCGGACCCAGGTCGCGAGCTCCCGCCACGTCGAGTCGGTGTGGAAGTTCCCCGGGATCCCGGAGTCCGTCCCGACCATCAACGTGACTCCGGTCTCGCGGAGCTGCCGGAACTTGTTCGCGAGCGTCGGAATCCGCCGGCGCACGAGCGCGAAATAGGGAAGCCCCGTGATGTTCTCGAGCGACTTGCGGATGTCGAGGACGATGTCGGGCGCGAGCCCTTCCTGCCAGCGCGGATCGTTCAATCGTTCGGGGAACGTGTCGGCGGTGTACTCGGAGAGGAAGAGCCCTTCGATCGTGGGGCACCAGAAGAGAGTCTGGTTGCGCTTCTTGATGCTCTGCAGGATGTCGTCGGGGTAGCCCGGCTCGGTCGCGAGGCCCGTGTGCTCGAAGCTGTCGATCCCGTACTTCAAGCCGATGCGGATCTCCTCTTCCCGATGCGCGTGGGCGACGACCGGCCGGCCCCCCTTGTGTGCGGTCTCGACGACCGCCTTCACCTCTTCCTCGGTCATCTGGTCCTGGTCGATCAGCTTGACGAGGTCCACGCCCGCGTCGATCACCTTCTGGACCTTCGCCCGCGCGTCGGCCGCGCCGTTCACGCCCCAGCGGAACTCCTTCTCGTATTCGAAATACGGCTTGTGCTGGATGAATGGACCCGAGACGAAGAGCCTCGGACCCGGGATCTCCCCCTTCTCGATCCGCTGCTTGACGAAGAGAATGTCTTCCAGCGGCGCGCCCAGGTCGCGAGCGAAGGTCACGCCGCTCGTCACGAGCTGGCGAGCCGCCGCCGGCATGATCTCGTCGCGGAAGCGCGGCCGATACGTCTTGTCCCAGTGCTCGTAATCCCCGTGGCCCAGGATCATCAGGTGGACGTGCATGTCCGCGAGGCCCGGAAGAACCGTCATCCCCCGCGTGTCGATCGTCGCCACGCCCTCCGGAACCCGGATCGCGGCGCGCGGGCCAAGAGCAGCGATGCGATCTCCGGCGATCAGGATCGCGCCGTCTTCGATCGGACGGCCCTCGTAGCCGTCGACGATGCGGCCGCCCACGAGGGCCAGCGTGATTTTCGGAGCGGACGGCTCCGCCGCGAACACGAGGGACGAGAGCAAAAAGAGGGTTGCCGACAGGATCCGGCGCATCGACCACCTCCGGCGGACAGCGACTATCGTATTCCGCTGCATGAGCGCGCGCGTCGAGGTCCTTCCGTCCGGAGAGCTCCGCGTCCGAGGACGGGCTCCCCTCCTGGAGCGCCTGAGCTGGGCGCTCTACGACTTCTCCAACACGATCTTCTCGATGAATATCGCGACGCTTTACTTCCCGGTCTGGATCGTCGCGGAACGGGGCGCGACGGCCACCGGGTGGTCGCTCGCGACGAGCGCTTCCTCGGCCGTCGTGCTCTTCGCGGCCCCCTACTTCGGGGCGCGCTCGGACGTGTCGCGCCGGCGCAAGCCGTGGGTCGTGGGCCTGACGCTCGCGTGCGTCGCGGTGACGGCGCTGCTCGATCCCCTCTCGCGTGCTCGTTTACCGCCGGGAACGCAGGTCGTGATCCTTCTGGCGGCGTTCGCGCTCGCCGACGTCGCGTACCAGCTCGCGCTCCCCTTCTACAACGCGATGATGCCGGAGCTCGTCGCTCCCGCCGAGCACGGCCGCCTTTCCGGGCTCGGCACCGGCCTCGGCTACGCGGGCTCGATCGCGGGCGTGCTCTTCGCCGCGCCGTTCGTGTCCGGCCGATGGAGCGTCGGCGGCGCCTCCGGGCGCCAGGCCGCGTTTCTGCCGACGGCCGCGCTCTTCCTTTTCTTCTCTCTTCCGCTCTTCCTCTTCTGCCGCGACCACGTCCCGCGGCCCCGCTCGGAGAGGCCCGACATCCGGTTCCGCGAGATCGCCGCGAAGATCGCGGAGGCGTTTCGCGAGACCCGCAAATACCCGGGACTGCGCCGATTCCTCTTCGCGTCCTACCTCTACCAGGATGCGCTCGGCACCGCGATCGCGTTCATGGCGATCTACGCCGTCAAAGTCCTCGGCCTGGCGAAAGGGGAAGAGGTCCGGCTCTTCGCCGCGCTGACCATCCCGGCGATCGTCGGATCTTTCCTGGCCGGGCTCGCGAGCGACCGGATCGGTCCGCGGCGGACGCTGTTTCTCGTTCTGTGGGGCTGGATCGCGGGACTCGCCGCGATCGCGCTCGCGCCGACGCTCTCGGCGTTCTGGATCGGAGGCGCGCTGCTGGGATTCGTCTTCGGAGGAATCTGGTCGGTCGAACGGCCTCTGCTCCTGACGCTGGTGCCCGACGCCGAAGCGGGAAGGTTCTTCGGCCTTCTCGTCCTCTCCGCGCGCGCCGCAGCGATCGCCGGGCCGCTCGTCTGGGCGCTCGTCGCCGACCGGCTCTTCGGGTCTTTCGGCGTGGGAGTCGGCTATCGCGCGGCCGTCGCGTCGCTCATCCTCTTCATGCTCGGCGCGATCCTGCTGCTTCGCGGAGTGCCGGACCTTCAAGGTAGATTTGCGCCTTCGGCCGTGGCGGAGGGGGAATGAACGAAAAGCCGATCGCGCGCGTGGCGCTGGTGGGTCTCGGGCCGATCGGCGTCGAGGTCGCGCGAGCCGTGATCGGGCGGCCGGGACTCGAAATCCTCGGGGCGGCGGACCCCGCTCCCGACAAGGCGGGAAAGGATCTTCGGGAGCTGGCGCGCCTCGAAGGCGGGGGCGCACCTTTCCCGATCGCGGCGTCCGCCCGGGAGCTCTACGAGAAGTCCTCCTCCACCCGGGCAAAGCGCGACGTCGTCCTTCTCTGCACGGGATCCCGCCTCGAGTCGGTCGCACCGCAGATCGAAGAGGCGGTCTCCGCGGGCTTCCACGTCGTTTCGACGTGCGAGGAGCTCTCGTTCCCCGACCTGCGTAACGCCGCGCTCGCACGCTCCCTCGACGCGAAGGTCAAAGCCCACGGCGTCGCGGTGCTCGGCACCGGCGTCAACCCCGGACTCGTAATGGACCGGCTCGCGCTCGCCGCCGCCGGCGCGTGCGTGCGGGTCGAGAAGCTGAAAGTCATCCGCGTGGTCGACGCTGCGAAACGCCGCGGCCCTCTGCGCGCGAAAGTGGGAGCCGGCCTGTCGAAAGAGGAGTTCGAGAGTGGCGTCGCCGCCCGCAAGCTCGGCCACGTGGGTCTCTCGGAGTCCGCGGCGATGATCGCGCTCGGCCTGGGTGTCCCGGCCGACGAGATCTCGGAGACGATCGAGCCGGTCCTGGCCGCCCGGGAGACCGACGGCATCGCCGCCGGGCGCGTCCTCGGCCTTCACCAGATCGCGCGGGTCCGCGCCGGCGGGGAGATCAAGGTCGAGCTCGATCTGACGATGGCGGTCGGCGTCCCCGAGGCGTTCGATTCGATCGAGATCCAGGGGGATCCGCCGGTCGACCTCAAGGTCAGCGGCGGTTTTCACGGCGACCGCGCGACCGTCGGGTGCGTCGTCAACGCGATCCCGTTCATCGTCGACGCCCCGCCCGGAGTCCAGACGGTCGTCACTCTCCCGCTTTTCGGCCTCCTCCCGCAGCGCTAGGAGGCCCGCCCTGGCGACGGAAGAACCGCTCGCGCCGTTCCTCGAGACCGGTCCGGAAGGCCTGTACTGCCCGGCCTTCGAAGCGGCGATCGATCCGCCCGGCCCGGCCGCGCGCGCGATCGTCTCCCATGCGCACCGCGATCACGCCGCGCCCGGCCACGAAGAGCTCTGGGCGACGCCCGAGACGATCGCGCTCTACCGCCGCCGGAACCCGGACTGGGCCGGGCGGGCGCGCGAGATCCGATACGGGGAACGCCTGGAGAGACACGGAGTGTCGCTCGAGCTCCATCCGGCGGGCCACATCCTCGGGTCCGCGCAGCTCCTTTTCGAGCGCGACGGCCGGTCGCTCGTCTTCACCGGCGACTTCAAACGCCGTCCCTCGCGCACCGCGGTCGCCGCGACGGCGCCGCCCGCGGAGATCCTCGTGACCGAGACGACGTTCGGTCTCCCGGTGTTCCGCTTCCCTCGGCGCGAGAAGCTCGAAGAGCGTCTCATCGCCGCCTGCCGCCGGGCGTTCGAGGAAGAGAAGACGCCGGTCCTGCTCGCGTACGGCCTCGGGAAATCCCAGGAGGTCGCGTTGATCCTCGCCGCCGCCGGGATTCCGACCGTCCTCCATGGCGCGGCCTGGAAACTGCTGCCGGAGTTCGAGGCGGCCGGGCACGCGTTTCCCCTGTCGCGCGCGTACGAGACCGGGCCCGCGAAACCCGGCGAGGCGCTGATCGTTCCGCCAACCTGCGCCCGGACCCCGGTCGTCCGCAACGTCAAGCGGCGGCGCATCGTCTACCTGTCCGGCTGGGCGACGCGGGAGGCGTCTCGCGCGGACTTCGACGCCGACGTCCTCCTCCCGATGTCGGACCACGCGGATTTCTTCGAGCTGCTCGAGCACGTCGCCGACACGGCGCCGCGGAGGGTCGTCACGATGCACGGCTATGCGCGGGATTTCGCGCGCATCCTGACGGCGCGCGGAACGCCGGCGGAAGTTCTTCCATCGGGAACGGAACGGTCCGGGCGGGAAGACGAAGGAGAAGAAGGATCGTGACCGGATACCGCCTGCTCGCCGAGACCCTCGATGGCGTCGCGAACGAGCGGGGCAAGCTCGCGAAGATCGCGCGGCTCGCCGAGACGCTCGGCCGGCTCGGCGGAGAAGAGCTCCCGGTCGCGGCGCGTCTCCTCGCGGGCAGTCCGTTCGCCGAGTGGGAGCAGACCGTCACCTCCGTCGGCTGGGTCACGATCGCGAAGGCCGCGGCGGAAGTCACCGGCTGGGACCTGGAGACGATCGGAGCCTGCGCGACGGCGGTCGGGGACCTCGGCGAGGCGGTCGGCCTCCTGCTGACCGGCTCGCCGACCGATGGTCCCCCCGGCGAAGCGGTCGGCCTGCTTCCGGGCGGCGAGGCCGCGGAAGGCCCGACCGTGCTCGAGGTCGACGTGTGGCTGCGCGGTCTCGCCCGGGAGCGCAAGGCCGCCGGCAAGCAGGCCGCGGTCGCCGGGATGCTCGGGCGCTCTTCGCCGGTCGAGCGGAAGTATCTCGTCAAGACTCTCTCGGGCGGTCTCCGGATCGGAGCGGACGTCACCACGATCGAAGAGGCGGTCGCGCAGGCGTTCGGCGCGGATCGCGAGGCCGTCGCGCGGGCCCGGAGAGACTGCGGGGACATCGGAGAGACCGCCGCCGCGGCGCGGGAGGGGAGGCTTTCGGAGATCCGGTTCCGCCTCTTTCACCCGATCGGATTCATGCTCGCCACCCCGATCGAGGTCGCGGAGGAGGTGGCCGAGGAGCTCTCCTCTTTCGCGATCGAGGACAAGTTCGACGGCATCCGCGCCCACGCGCACAAGTCGGACGGCCGCGTCGCCCTCTTCTCGCGGACCCTCGACGACGTGACCGGCCAGTTCCCGGAGATCGCGGCCGCGTTCGCCACGCTGCCCGGCTCTTTTCTCGTGGACGGCGAGGTTCTCGCCTGGCGCGACGGCCGGCCCGACTCGTTCTTCCGCCTCCAGAGGCGCCTCGGCCGGAAAACGCCGGAGCCCGACATCGTCGCGGAGATCCCGGTCGCGTTCGTAGCGTACGACTGTCTCGCCCGGAACGGGCGTCCGCTCTTCGAGGAAGCCTGGACCGAGCGCCGGCGCGAGCTCGAGGCGATCTCGCTGCAGGGATTGCGCGTCTCCCCCGTTTTCCGCGCGGAGACTCCGGCGGAGCTCGACCGGCTCTTCGACGAGGCCCGGGACCGCGGCAACGAAGGGCTGATGTTGAAGCGCTTCGACTCGACGTATCAGGCGGGCAAGCGGGGGCGCGCCTGGCGCAAGTACAAGAAGGCGCTGGCGACGCTCGACGTCGTCGTCACGGCGGTCCAGCAGGGAAACGGAAAGCGGGCGGGAATGCTGTCGGACTACACCTTCGCGGTGCGCGAGGGCGACGGGTTCGTCAACATCGGCAAGGCGTATTCGGGCCTGACGGACGAGGAGATCCGCCGCATGGGAGCGGTTTTCCGCAAGATCACCGTCGGGCGATACGGTCCGGTCCGGGCCGTCGCGCCGGAGGTCGTCCTCGAGGTTTCCTTCGACTCGATCCAGAAGAGCGCGCGGCACAAGTCCGGGTTCGCGCTGCGCTTCCCGAGAATCGTCCGCCTTCGGCCCGACAAGACGGCGGCCGAGGCCGACACGCTGGAGACGGTCGCGGAGATGTACGCGAAGCTAGTCGGCCTTCAGCGCTGATCGCGCTCCCAAGAGGGCGAGGAGCACGGCGAGAACCGAGAGTGCGATCGGGCTGACCGGAACCGACACCGACGGACCAACGGCAAGCTGACTGCACGCCGAGAACTCCGAGGTATTACCGGCCGGATCGGTCGCCGTTGCCGTCACGAATGCCGCGCCGGGAGCAGCCGGGACACCTTGCTCGAACGTCGCCCGCCCGGCCGCGTCGGTGGTTACGGAAATTGCGCCGAGAAAGCTCTGTCCTTCCCCATTCCCCGACGGGTCGCAGGACGAGTTCGTGAAGAGCTCCACGCTGAAGGCGGTGTTGGGCGCGCTCTCGAGTGTTCCGAAGACGGTGAGAATCCCGCTACTCGAGGCCGCGGAAGTCAGGACTGGAAAGTTCTGCAACCCGTTCGGGCCCGTGTCCACGTCGCCGGGATCGTTCGGCGTCACTCCGTCGCTTCCCAGGTCGATCCCGAGCCCGCCGTTGTCGTGGATGGAGTTGCGCAGAATGGAATTGCCCGTAGAAGGATCGGTGACGTCGAATCCGACGGCCACGCCAGCCGCCCCATTGAACGCGATCACATTCCCCGCATCGGGCGATGCGCCACCGACGATGTTCGCGCTGGATGATTGACGGATCGAGACGCCGTTTCGTCCGTTGCCCAAAGGCAGCTGGCCTGTTGAGTCAGCCCCAATGAGGTTGTGAGTCA
>QHVV01000021.1 GCA_003222385.1 Acidobacteriota bacterium | reverse complement strand
GCCGTGCGAGTGGGCCGAGGCGAGCCCATCGGCCACGGCAACGCCGATCTCGACGGCCGTGCGCCACGGCAGCGGCGTCCCGGTCAGACGCTGGCGGAGGGTTTCTCCCTGGAGGAGCTCCGTGACGAGATACTCGATCCCTCCCTCGTTGCCGAAGTCATGGATGTCGAGGATGTTCGGATGCGCGAGAGCGGCGACCGCGCGCGCCTCCCGCTCGAACCGGGCCAGCGAGTCGGGATCGCGCGCCAGGTGGTCGGGCAGGACCTTGACCGCCACTTCGCGGCCGAGCCGCACGTCGCGCGCGCGGTACACCTCGCCCATGCCTCCCGCGCCGATCGGAGCGAGAATTTCGTAGGGTCCCAGGCGAGTACCCGCCGGCTGTGTCACGGGATGCCGGGAGGATTCTAGGCCGGTAGCCTCCCGAGGGAGACCCCGTGCCGGCCGGCGGGCCGATCAGCCGACCCGGCATGCCCCGCGCGCCGCTCAGAGGCGGAAGTCGTAGTTGATGGCTGCATCAGTTTCCAGCGCCGCCGTTCGGGGATCCAGCGCGAGTCTTCCGGCGACCCCGCCCGCCGTGTCGTACGACGTGATCGTGAGCCCCGTGACCCGGTACGTGTTCGGAGACGACGTCTGGTCGACGATCCGAAACGACAGGCGGTGACTGCCCGTCTCCCGGCCGAGCCGGACGCCGGAAACCATCACCTGCTCGACCGGCGTCGCGGCCGCCGACTCCTGGAGAATCTGGCCATCCCAGGTGACGCGCAAGTCGCCGATCGTCGCGGCCCCGCTCCCGTTCTCGAATGTCGCCTGGATCGTCGCGCGTTCATTCGGGTCCAAGTTGATGCTCGTGAGACCGTCGACGGGCCCCTTACACCCGACCACGAACAGGGTTGCGGAGAAAAGGATCGCGAGAAGAGAAACGGCCTTCTTCATGGCTTTCCTCCGCAGCGCGGGAGCGGGTCAGGAAAGGAGCTCTCCGCCGTGTTCCCCGACCAGCAGTCGCCGGATCCCGACGTGTCCCAGAGAAGGTCGGCTCCGGGAAGAGGCGCGATCTTCGGGTCCGGGCTGCCGCCGTTCTCGAGCGTGACGTTGTTTCGGATCTCGTTGTGGTCCGGGAAAGGATCGATGCGCGGATCCAGGGCCGCCGCGTCGGGAGGCAGCTGGGCGATCAGGATCCCGGCGCTGTCGTTGCCGGTCACGATGTTGCCGGCGGCGGTCAATCCGTCGCCGCCGACGTTCAGCAACCCCACGCCGCTCGGCAGGAGAGACAGGATGTCGGAGGGATCGGTCACCGGGTTGGGCCGATTGTTCGCCAGGATCAGGTTCTGCCGCACCGTGACGTCGTTCGTCACCGTCTCGTCGAGACCGGGCAGGACGTCGACGAGGACGCCCGCGGAGTTTCCGATGCAGCGGTTCAAGAAGACCGTGACGCGGACACTGTTCTCGACCTCGATCCCGACCGTGCTTTCCCGCGCGACGTTGTCCCAAACGACGATGGTCCGGGACTGGCCGACGTAGATGGCGGTGTCATTGCTTCCGGAGACGAAGTTCCCGTCGATGCGGCCGTTCGCACTGTGCAGAGCGAAGATGCCGTACTTGCCGTTGCCGACGTACGTTCCGCCGCTGACGGCGAAATCCCGTCCGTTCTCGATCAATACCCCGTTGCCGGAGTAGTTCTGGATCGTCAGCCCGTGGAGACGGAATCCTTTGATCTCCGACGCGGGAGGCGCGGGCGCGGCATGAATTCCCGTGTCGCCGGAGAGTCCCGCGCCGTCGAGCACCGCAACCGGGCTGCCCTCGATCGTGATCCCATTCTTCGTGACCAGGACGTTTTCGCGGTAGGTGCCGGCGGGGACCTTCACGGTATCGCCGGACTGACTCGCGTCGACGGCGGCCTGGATCGTCGTGGAGACGGCGATCAGTCGTGCTCCCGCCGGAGACACGAACGCCGCGAGTTGCAGGGCGATCAGACCCGAAAACCGGAATGCGCCGTGGACCAGTCTGGTCGAGGTCATGTCATCTCCTTCTTTCCGTCGTTCGGTTGCCGGATAATCACGATCGTCGTTTCCTCCGAAGGAGTCTTGGGAGACAGCTGGTTTTCTTCTGGTTTTCTTCGAAAGCCGCCATGCGAGTCCGCTTCGACGACTGCACGTTCGACTCGGAAACCCGGGAGCTCTTTCGCGGCGGAAAGGCGGTTCACCTTCATCCGAAGGCCTTCCGCCTGCTCGAGGTCCTGCTGGAAAGCCGGCCTCGCGCCCTGTCCAAAGCGGAGCTGCACGAGGATCTGTGGCCGGGCAGCTTCGTCTCCGAAGCCAACCTGGCGAGCCTGGCAGCCGAGATCCGCCGGGGGATCGGGGAGAAAGGGCGGGGCGCCCGCACGCTCCGCACCGTCTATGGATTCGGCTACGCGTTCTCCGGGGAAGTGCTCGAGGCGGAAAGCGCTCCCGCCGGCGACCGGTTCACGCTCGCCTGGGAAGAGCGCGAGGTCGCGCTGTCGAAAGGAGTGAACGTCATCGGTCGCGACCGGAACGCGATCGTGCGGATCGACGATTCAACGATCTCCAGGCGTCACGCTCGCATCGTCGTCGCCGGCAAGAGCGCCACGATCGAGGATCTCGGCAGCAAGAACGGCACGTTCGTCGAGGGAAAGCGCATCGAGAAGCCGCGTGCGCTCGCGGACGGAGAAAGAATCCAGGTCGGCTCGATCGTGCTGACGTTCCGCGTGTTCTCGCCCGAAAAGTCGACCGACACCCGGCGCTGAGCGCGGGACGGGGTCGCCGAAGTCGCTGCGCCTAGCGGCTGGCGGGCTGCCCGGATCGAAGCATCGCCTCCAGGATCGTCTCGGAGATTCCGGCGGCGCGAAGCTCCAGGATCTCCGGCGTCGTCAGCTGGTAGTTGACGTTGTCCGTCCGGACTTTCTTCAGGATGAACTCGTCGGAGAGCCCCTCCTGCTTCAGCTTCAGGATGGCGCGGTAGGGCCGGGCGGGCGGGGAAGCGGGAACGTTCAGGGCGATCGCGGGCTGATCGGGAATCGCGGCCGCGAGCGGCGGCGACGTGCCCGTGGCTCCGGGCGACGGCGCCGGCGGCGGGATCTTCAAGGCGAGAGGCGTCGGCGGAGGCGGGTTGGGCGGCGCCGGGTTCGGATTGGGAGCCGGAGGCGCGCCGGTACCACCCGAAGTCGGCCCGGGGCCGGGAGGAGCCGGGGCCTGCCGGGAGCTCTGGCAGCTCGAGAGTCCGACGGTCACGGCGAGAAGCAGGATGCAAATCCGTGTTTTCATGGCGGTTACCTCGCTCCGAGGCGGATTCTACCGCCGGGCCCGGAACTTGCTCTTTCCTCATTCCGGCAGGACAGGAGGGTTACGAACATGAAGTGGATGAACGCGTATCTCATCGGGTACTTCATCTTTCTGGCCGGCGTCGCGCTGGCTCTCTGGAAGACCGGAATCCTCGAGTCGATCGGATCCACCTGGGCGCTCATCGGTCTCGTGATCGCCGTCGGCATCGGCATCATGGTGTCGGTCACGAACAGCGGAAAAAAGGAGACCATCGAGGTGGACCGGGGCTAGTTCCGCGCTACCTCCGGCTGTCCCAGAGAACGTCCGGAACTCCTTTTCGCCGGTTCTCCGAGCGCGCCATCACGAATAGAAGGTCGGAGAGCCGGTTCAGGTACACGATCACCTGCGGCCCGACCGGCTCGTTCCGCGCGAGCGTGACGACCAGGCGTTCGGCTCTCCGGCAGACCGCCCGCGCCACGTGGAGCTGCGCGGCGCCCGGCGATCCTCCCGGCAGAACGAAGTTTTCGAGCGGCGGGAGGTCCTCCGACAGCCGGTCGATCAACCGCTCGAGCGGGTCGACGTGGCGCGCCTCGATGCGCGGGACGGGTCGCGCCGACTTGTCCTCCTCCGGGACGCAGAGGTCGCTTCCCAGGTGGAAGAGATCGTTCTGGATCGAGCCGAGCGGCTCGGACAGCGCGGAGTCCAGCCCGGACGCGATCGCGGCTCCGATCTGACTGTTCAGCTCGTCAACCGTCCCGTAGGCCTCGACGCGGAGCGAGTCCTTCGCGACACGCTCTCCGCCGCCGAGAGAAGTCGTCCCGTCGTCGCCGGTGCGCGTGTAGACCTTCGTGATGCGGGGCATCAGAACTCCACCTCCACTCCCGCCGCGATGCGCCGGCCGGCCGCCGGAAATCCGGTGGCCTCCTGGTAGCGGCGATCGTTCAGATTCTGCGCCCGGAGATAGGGGGCGACCGATCCGATGCGGTAGCGCGCGTAGAGGTCGAGGCGCCAGTAGGAGGGCGCCTCGATCCGCACGGAGGTCGAAAGCGCCGAGAAGTCGCTCCGCGATCCGACGAAGACCGCCCGCGGCGACACCTCGAGGCTCGGAACCGGCGCGACCGTCACCCCGAGGAATCCGCTGTGCCGCGGGCGGCGGATGAGCTCGAGACCCGTGTCCCGATCCTCGGTGTCGAGGTACGTGTAGCCGGCGTCCACCGAGACATCCCGGAACAGGAGCTGCCGCCAGGACAGCTCGGCGCCCCGCGACCGCGCGCGGCCGACGTTGAAGTTCAATCCGGTCGCGAAGTCGTAGACGATCAAGTTCCGGAAATCGTTCCAGAAGACCGAGGCCGAGGCGCGTCCGCCGGAGACTTCGTATTCCACGCCCACGTCGTATGAGGTCGAATGCTCCGGTTCCAGGTTCGGGTTTCCGGAAAAGGGGTAGAAGAGCTCTCCCACCGACGGCGCGCGAAAACCGGTCCCGCCCGACGCGCGGAGCTTCCAGCGGCCCGAGCGCCAGGAGATGGACGCGCGCGGGCTCCAGACGTCCCCGAAACGGGAGTGGTCGTCGTACCGCAGCCCCGCGGTCGCGAGCCATCCGCCCGGCAGGTCGATCGTGTCCTCGGCTCCGACGCTCCAGATCGTCGCGTGCTCGCCGGCGAGGTTGACGCCGAAGTTCGAGGAGTCGTCGACCTTCCAGCGCTGCCACTCGGCGAAGGCCGTGACCCGGTTCACGCCGGCGCCGAACGTGTCGGCCGCGCGCCCCTCGAGCGTCTGCGCGTCCGTGTGCGACTGGAAGGCAGGACTCTCGAAAGAGGGGCGCGAGCGAACCCAGCCGAGGGTGACGCTCGCGGAATGTCCGGGCGCGGGATGAAACGTCGCCGGCAGCGCGATGCGGTCTTCCCGCGGAAAATAGCGGTTGGCGGGCGTCTCGGCGCCGACCGGGCCGGGCAATCCGAGCTTCCCGTTCTCGGTCGATCCCTCGAGCCCCACGCGGGTCTCCCCGAATCGGCCCTCGAGACGCAACGAGCCGGAGCGTTCCCGCCAGTCGTCGTTGACGCGATCGCCGTCGTCCTGCCGGTCCCGCGCGCTGGCGGCGATTCCAAAGGACGCCGATCCCGCCGTCGCGAAGGCCGAGAGCTCGCGCTGATCGTGGTCCCCGGCTTCGCCGACCACGCGGCCCGACAGTTTCTCGGCCGCCGGCCGCGTGAAGACGTGCACGACGCCGCCGATCGACTCCGATCCGTACAGCGCGGAGAACGGACCGCGGACGATCTCGATCCGCTCGACGTTCTCCGTGGAAAGCAGCGTGAAGTCGTAGCCCGGGAAGAAAGGCGAATTCACGCGGACTCCATCGACGAGCACGAGAGTGTGGGTCGAGTTCGCGCCCCGCAGAAACACCGACGTCTGGGCTCCCGGCCCGCCCGAGCGGGCCACCGCCGCACCCGGGACCGACCGCAGGACGTCCTGCACGGTGCGCCATCCGTTTCTCGCGATCTCCTCGCGCGTGACGACGGTGACGGCCGCCCCGACCTCACCGATCTCTTCGGGCGCCGCGGTGGCGGTCACGACCACGTTCTCGGCGATGGGCGGAACCTGCGCGGAAGCGACGGATGGGACGAGGCAGCTCGAGACGAACGCCACGATCCCGACCGCCGCGGCGGCGCGGACAGCCCGGCGCGCCGCGTCGCGGCGCGCGATCGCGTCGAGTCCGAAGAGCACCGCCGTCCCCGCGAGCTCCGCGGCGAGCGTGTTCCAGAAGAACGGAATCGCCGCCGCGTAGCAGATCGCGAGCCCCCCGGGAGTCGGCGGATAGGCGCCGGACACCGTCCACTCGGCGAAATTCGTCGCCAGAAAGAAGAAGACCGCGCCGCCCGCGGACAACGCGGCGAGCCGTCCGGCCCGGGCGTTGCCTGCGAAGCGCCGACCGGCGATGACCATCAGGGCGAAGGACCCGTACACGGCGAGCCGCACGAGCGTGATCGCCTTCCTTCCGGTCGGCAGGTCGAGGACGAGATCGGAGAAGAGCATGGCCGCGATCGGAACGGACCACGCCCACCGGCGTGGAAGTCGCGCGCCGGCGAAGAGGCCGATCGCGCCCATCGCGACGAAGTTGGGGGGATGCGGAAGCAGCCGGGAAAGAGCGCCGAGGAGCACGAGCAGGAGCGCGGTCGTCATTCGAACCTCCCGTTCGACGAGACGAGGTCTCCGGAGGTGAAGAGGACGTCCCGCGTCTCGAGAAGTCGAGAACACGTCCCCTCTCCTTTCCCCGTCGGAGAAGCGTTCCGTCCGGCAGGTTTCCTGGCTTCCGGATCCTTCGCCGTCGGGCTCCTTCCCGGACGCGCGACCTCGATCGATCTCACGCGTCCAGTGGTTCGTTGCCCGGGGCGTCCCCGGTGACAGTGGCGGGGGCCGCGCGGGATTCACACCCGCTTCCCTCGACCGAACGGAGTCAAAGAACGAGCCGCGACGATACCGCTCTTTTTTTCCAAAGTCATCCCGAGGGCGAAGCCCTCTCCTGTCATCCCGAGGAGCGAAGCGACGAGGGATCTGGCCGCTCAGACAGACGCCAGATTCCTCGCTGCGCCTGTCCTGAGCGGACGCGAAGGGCTCGGAATGACAAATGCTTGCGCTCTGAATGACAGCCGAGCGCAGATATCATCCGCCGCAATGCAGGCTCCCGACTACACGCTCGACTTCGATCGTCTGCGCCGCGTCGGGTTCCCGGAAGTCGTTCTCGCAGAAGGCAAGACGGCCGCCCAGATCGCCGAGATCTGCCGCCAGCTCGCGCGCGCCCACGACGTCCTCGTGACCCGGCTTTTTCCCGACCGGTGGGAAGAGCTGGCCGCCATTCCTCTGCCGGGTCGAGCCGATTACGACGAGCGGTCGGGGACCCTCCACGTCTCGGTCGGAAAACCGATGGCGCGGGTCGAGGGGAACGCCGTTCTCGTGACCGCCGGCACCGCCGATACGTTCGTCGCGGAAGAAGCCCGCCGCACGCTCGAATACCTCGGGGTTTCCTCGACGCTCGTCCCGGACGTCGGCGTCGCGGGAATCCTCCGCCTCCTCTCCCGGCTCGAAGAGGTCGAGAAGGCCGACGTCGTCATCGCGGTGGCCGGCATGGAGGCGTCCCTCTTTTCCGTCATCGGCGGGCTCGTCGGTAAGCCGGTCATCGCGGTCCCCACTTCGCGTGGTTACGGCGCCGCGCTGGCCGGCGTTGCTTCGCTCCTCGCCGCGTTGAACTCCTGCGCCAACGGGGTCACCGCGGTGAACATCGACTCGGGCTACGCGGCGGCGATGGCCGCGTACCGCATTCTTTCGGGAGGGCCGCGCCGATGGGATCGAAAACGGACAAAGCGCTCCGGGACGCCCGCGAGTACATCCACGCCGCCGCGATCGGCGTCGACCGCAAACGAAAGAAAGCGCTCCTCGGCAAGCCGACGACGCCGGTCCAGGTAAAGCCCGACACCGACGTCGCCGGTCTCCTCGACTCCTACCGCGAGGCCTCTTTCCAGGCGCGCGCGCTCGGCAACTGCGCGGCCATCTTCGACGCGATGCTGCGCGACAAGGGCCGCCCCACGATCTTTCTGGGCCTCGCTGGGTCGTTGATCGCGGCCGGAATGCGGCAGGTCTTGACCGACCTGATCGAGCAGAACATGGTCGACGTCGTCGTCTCGACCGGCGCGATCATTTCGCAGGACCTCTACCAGGCTCGAGGCGGCCGCCACTATCACGGCAGCGTCGACGCGGACGACAAGGAGCTGCGCGACCTCTACATCGACCGGCTCTACGACACGTTCATCGACGAAGAGAAGTACTGGAAGACGGATCTCGCGGTCTCGCAGTTCGCGGACTCGCTCTCGGGAAAGACGCTCTCGTCCCGCGCGTTTCTGGCGCTCCTCGCGGAGAAGGCCCGGATGGACCCGGGCTCGATCCTGGGCGCGTGCGCGCGGCGCGGCGTGCCGCTCTTCGTCCCCGCGCTGAACGACTCGTCGATCGGCATCGGCCTGACCGAGCACTACCACCGGATGAAGAAACTCGGACGGCAGCCGATGACCATTTCCTCGATCCGCGACAACTACGAGCTGACCCAGATCGTCGTGCAGAGCCCGGCCACCGCGGCGCTGTACATCTCCGGAGGCGTGCCGAAGAACTACATCAACGACTCGATCGTGATGTCCTACATCTTCGGGATCGACACCGGCGGCCATCGCTACGCCATCCAGGTGACGACTGACGCTCCACACTGGGGCGGCCTAGGCGGCTCGACCCTGTCGGAGGCGACGTCGTGGGGCAAGGTGTCGAAAAAGGCGTCCCACGAGATGGCGTTCGTCGAGACGTCGGTCGCGCTGCCGCTCCTGTACGGCTACGCGCTCCAGAAGAACGCGGCGCGCGGGCGGAAGAGGCTACGTTTCGAGTGGAAGGACGATGAGCTGAGAAAGGTGAGCCGCGTCTGAAAGATGCGGCTCATGAGAATGAAAAAGCCCCGGTCTCCCGGGGCTTCGAATTCAGATCCCTCGCTACGCTCGGGATGACAGACCGGGAACTACAGCACTTCCCCCCGCAGCGGGATCTCGATCACCGCGCGCTCCTTGTCGGAGGTGAAGAGCTTGACCATCCCTTCGACGGCGCCCTTCTTGACCCGGTCGCTCGCCTTGACGACGATCGTGTAGGACACGCCGTCCTGCGTCGGCACGACGTCGGTGATGAAGCCGGGGACGGTCACTTCCGCGCGGACCACCTTGACCGGGACGGCCGGCTTGTTGTTGGTCACGATGATGTTGCGCGTGATCGGGTCCTTGCCCGCGGTGAAGTTGCCGAAATTGACGGTCACCGGCGTGACCGAAACGCGCGGCCGCACGATTCCGGAGACCGGAATCTCGACCGTCGGCTGCTGGGTAACGCCGGTCGCGATCCGGATCGGGGCGTTCAGCAGCCCCTCGGGAGCGTCCGGCTGCACATTGACGTGGACCTTGAACTGCTCGCCGGGGCGACCCGGGATCTTGTCCTTGTCACCGGCCGGCAGGATCTCCGCCTTGACGTACGGCTGGGAGGTCTCGGCGATCGTGGGCCGGAAGCCCTTCTCCTCCGAGATGAGAACGACGTCCTGAGCCGCCGAATCCCCCTTGATGACGGAAAAGCGGACGAACGGCTGGGGCACGACGTCCACGAACGGCTTGACCATCGCCTTGATGAAGAGGTTCAACTGCGGCCGCTCGGGGTCGTTGGAGATCACGAGCACCGACTTGGAGATCGGTCCCGAGAAGCTCTTGGTGTCGACGCTCGACTGGATCTTTCCTTCCGCGCCCGGTTTGATGATCTTGTCGAACGACGCGACCGTGCATCCGCAGGAGGGGCGGGCGTCGGAGATCATCAGGTCCGAGCCGCCCGTGTTCTTGACGACGAAGGTGGCCTCCACCATCTGGCCCTTGGCGACCGTGCCGGCGTCCTTCGTCTCGGGTGAGATTTCGATCTTGGGCGCGGCGGCGGACGATTTCGCGGCAGCCGGCTTGGCGGCGGGCGCCTTCTGCGCCCGGGCAGAGGCAACGACGAACAGGCCCGCGGCCGCGAGGCAGGCCAACCTTCCGATCTGACGCATTTCCGATCCTCCCCTTTCCGACATGGTGCTTTAGAGTATGCCGAACCCGTCAAACTCGGGTCGACCGGCGGAAATTCCAGAATCCGGCGCTTTTGCCGGCGATTCCCGCCTCTTACGAAGGGCCATGGCGGAACCGAAAACCATCCACCTCGTGCCGATCGGAGGCACGGCCATGACGCCGCTCGCCGCGCTCCTCGCCGAGGAGGGCCATCGCGTCTCGGGAAGCGCACTCGACCTGTATCCGCCGATGTCCACGCTGCTCGACTCGCTCCAAATTCCGGTCGCGCGGGGGTTTGCGCCCGAGCACGTGCCCGCCGGCTGCGACTGCGTGGTCGTCGGGAACGCCGCGCTCCGCGACAACGTCGAGGCCGCCGAGGCGCGCCGCCGGGAAATCCCCGTCCTCTCGATGCCACAGGCCATCCGGGAGCACCTGCTGCCGGGAAAGACCTCGGCCGTGGTCACCGGGACCCACGGCAAGACCACGACCTCGGCGCTGACCTCCTGGCTGCTGCTCGACTCCGGGCGCGAACCCGGGTTCCTGATCGGGGGAGAGATGCAGAACCTGGGGCGCGGCTATCGCCGCGGACACGGTCCCGTCTTCGTATTGGAGGGGGACGAGTACAACGCGGCGTTCTTCGACCGCGGGCCGAAGTTCCTCCACTACGAGCCGCGGCATCTCTTCGTCGGCAACATCGAGTACGACC
>QHVV01000020.1:8483-10111 GCA_003222385.1 Acidobacteriota bacterium | reverse complement strand
GCCGTTCAACGCAGCCTGAGGTTGCATGAGCTTCAGAGGACGCTTCGCCTCGGGGCGATAGGCGGCCCAGGCGGCGGCGATCGCGGCGTCGGAGTCCTTCGCGCCCGGGACGTCCACGATCACGAGATGCGAATCGGGCTCCGGCGGCTCCAGCACGACCATCGGTCCGCGGGTCGTCATGGACCAGCCCGACGGAATCGTGAACGTCGCGCCGGCGGGCGTCGTTCGCGGGCTGTCGGCGGCGGCGCGTTCGGCGGCCGTCGCGATGGGAGCCGCCTTCGATATGGCGGGAGGCTGCGTGGCGGGAGCGGCCTGGGCGAAGAGCCGGGGCGCAGAGACCGCGAGGCAGAGAGATAGTGCGAAGACCAGGCGGGACAGACGGCTCATTGGAATCCTCCCTGGACGCCGCAGTCTATTCCGATGGTGGCGCCCGGCGCGGGGCTTGGTCTTCGGTCCAGTCGCAGCGTCGGCTTCGCCACCGCGAGCTCTTCGGCTCCCGATTCCGTCCATTTTCGGTGAGCCGCCGTTTGCTTCGCATCGACTTAGCGGCGACGGTCTTTGTACAGCTTCAGTGGTGTAGTACGTCCATTCGTCGCCGGTAGGGTAGCGATCGAGTGATGGCGACTCTGGGGTTGGGAAAGAAACTCTGCACGAGGGCACCTAGCGAAGGCGGCCCCCAAAGGACACACCAGACTTCGGTCGGGCCAGCTTTGCGTCTGGAGCCCCGTGAACTGTCGTTGAGCTAACGTCGCAGCAGGTAGCTTCCGCTTAGGCCATGATGTAGCGCATGCTCGGCCTAACGTTTGGTTAGGGTACCTGCATCGCAGCGAATGCCCGAGCCGGTGTCTAAGAGCACCATCCTGCCCTGATCCGTTCCAACCACCAGCCGCATCGTAGAAACTCCTCCGCACTTCCCGGTCTTTAGGACTGCGACTGTGCCAACGACGATTCCACACCCTTCAAGGCCCTTGCCCTTGAATTCCACGTCGTGTCCATTCTGAATCACGGTGACTGCCCCCGAAGCGTCCGGCGGTAGCTCCTTGAGCTTGCACTCGCCCTGCGTCCCCCAGCGCCAGTCGTATTCGCCACCGATCTTGCTGAAACCCTCTCGTTCCTCGGTTAGCGCCCGCCGTTCGCGCTGAAACCGCTCGAGAACATCCTTCGAATTCTTATGGGTGATCTCTTCTTCGCCCAGGTGAATCGCGTCTTTCACCATGGGAAGGAAGGTTTTGACTACCGCGATTTTGTAGTCCAGGTTCACGGTAAGCATCGCGAGCCGAACCCACTGCCCCCCCTTGGAAAGCTCAGGCGTCGGGGTCGTCGCCAGGTGGGCTGATGGTGTGGGTGACTGGCCAGCAGGAGCCTGCGACTGTGTCGGCAGCGGAGGCGCTGATGCAGTCGCCCGCCCCTCGGGAGCCGCTCGCATCATGGCATCTCCCCAGTTGTAGCGGACAGTGACGGAACATGACGCATCCGATGCCGTCACGCTCGCCTCCCCGCCACTCTTGCCGACGACCGCAGGGAGCACGACCACGTTCAAGCTGCCGTCGTCCTTGGCCTTCCATCGGGGGTGTGCCACCTCGCCCTCGGAGATCGCGACGGCCTTGACCTTTTGCCCAGGCTGGAAG
>QHVV01000020.1:7888-8421 GCA_003222385.1 Acidobacteriota bacterium | reverse complement strand
CCTCTACGGGATGCAGGGTCATCGCAACGGAGGCCTTCACGGTTCCATCGTCAGACGCCAACGTGAACTCGATGAACTCACCCCGAAACATCCTCCCCAGCGCCACGCTCAGTTCCTCGCCGTCCTGGGTGAGGACGCGACCGGATGCATCGAGATGTAGGGCCTTGATGACTCCGACCTTCCCGTTCATCCACTTGCCTACCAGGGTGTACGACTTCCCTTGCGGAAGGCCATCAGCTTGCAAAGCGTAGTTGACGATTTCGCCATCCGGTGACGCGCGTCGCGACGTTTCCCGAAAAGTCAGACGTGCACCTGACGAACGTGCCTCCGGCTTCTCTTGAGACTGCTCTACCCGCTCAATCGGTTTGGCAGTGGCGCTGGATCCCCCGAGGTATGCGAGCATGCTCAGTAGCACTGGCAGCTTGGTCATGGCACCCCACTTGCCCTTCCAGGCGGCTGGAGGGATTGTGCTGCTCATGCTATTCCCGTTTCGACGAGCCGCGACCCACGCAGGTTTTCGGCACGTGTAGACG
>QHVV01000020.1:0-7873 GCA_003222385.1 Acidobacteriota bacterium | reverse complement strand
CGGAGTCTATTCCGATGGTGGCGTGATACTCACGTTCCGGGGCGAGAGGAAAGGAGTCTTGACGATGGACATCAAGCGAAGCGGCTCACAACCGTCCGGCAAAGGGCCCGCCCAGTTTTTCACCGGCGCCGTGCGGATCGACCCGCTGTTCCAGACGACCGAACCCGCGCGCGCGTTCGGCGTGAGCGTCACGTTCGAGCCCGGCGCTCGAACCGCGTGGCACACCCATCCGCTCGGCCAGACCCTGATCGTGACCGCCGGTTGCGGCCTGGTTCAGAGCTGGGGAGGCCCGGTCGCGAAGATCCGGCCCGGCGACGTCGTCTGGTGCCCGCCGGGCGAGAAGCACTGGCACGGCGCGACGTCCACGACGGCCATGACGCACATCGCGATCCTCGAGCAGCTCGGCGGGAAGAACGTCGACTGGATGGAACACGTCACCGACGAGGAGTACGCGGCGGGCGAAAGGGAGGAGTAGGTCATGCGAGGAGCTGTTCTCTACGGCCCGCGCGACGTTCGTCTGGAGGAACGCGAGGCGCCGAAGATCATCGAGCCGACGGACGCCATCATCCGGCTCCCGGCCACCTGCGTGTGCGGTTCCGACCTGTGGGATTACCGGGGCATCGATCCCTTCACTCAGCCGACGCCAATGGGCCACGAGTACTGCGGCATCGTCGAGGAGGTCGGACGCGCGGTGACTACGATCAAGCGCGGTCAGTTCGTCATCGGTTCGTTCTTCGCCTCCGACAACACCTGCCCCAATTGTCAGGCCGGCTACCAGTCGTCCTGCCAGCACAGGGAGCTTGTCGGCGGTGCGCAGGCGGGCATGCTGCGCGTCCCGCTCGCGGACGGCACGCTGGTGGCCACGCCGGATCCTCCCTCTGACGACCTGATCCCGAGCCTGCTGACGCTCTCCGACGTCATGGGCACCGGCTGGTTCGCCGCCGAAGCGGCCAACGTGAAGCCAGGCACGACGAGCGCGGTCGTCGGCGACGGCGCGGTCGGCCTTCTCGGCGTGCTCTCCGCCCGGCAGATGGGTGCCGAGCGGATCATCGCGATGAGCCGTCACGAGCCGCGGCAGAAGCTCGCCCGCGAGTTCGGCGCGACCGACATCGTGACGGAGCGCGGTGACGATGGAGTCGCCCGCATCCAGGAGCTGACCGACGGAATCGGTGCTGACTCGGTGCTGGAGTGCGTCGGCACGCACGAGTCGATGATGCAGGCGATCCGTTCCACCCGTCCGGGCGGGTTCGTGGGCTACGTCGGCGTCCCGCACGGGGTCGAGCTCGACACCCACGAGCTGTTCTTCGCCCACGTCCACCTCCACGGTGGCCCCGCCCCGGTGCGCCGCTTCCTCCCCGAGCTGATCGACCTGGTGTGGAACCGAAAGATCAACCCCGGCAAGGTTTTCGACCTGACCCTGCCCCTCGAGAACGTGGCGGAGGGCTACCGCGCGATGGACGAGCGCCGCGCGATCAAGACTCTGCTGCGACCATAGGAATCGCTAGCGCAGCCCGGTCGCCAGGTAGAGCTCGTCGAGCGCGCGACGGTAGGAGTACACGTAGGACGATTCGTCCGGCGTGATCTGCGCCGGGCCGACCTGCTCCACGCCGGACGGATCGGGCGGACGGATCTCTTTCCAGAGCGTGCGGCCTCCCGTCCTCACGTCGACCTTCTCGATGCGCAGCGGAGGCGCCGACGGGCGGTAGACGTAAATCGAGCGACCGTCGGAGGTCCACTTGAGCGGGATGTCGTCGGGCTCCATTCCGGGCCCCAGACGAGGTTCGCCCGGCTCGGTCGGATAGATGGCGATCCGGCGGTCCGTCCCGGTCGCCACGACCCACTTGCCGTCCGGCGACACGACTTCGAAGCGAATGCCGACTCCCTCGGGAGTGATGGGACGGGGCTTTCCGTCGGGGATGTCCTGAACGAAGAGCCGCGAGCCGTGCCCCGGCTCGTAGCCGGAAAAGAGGATCCGGCGCCCGTCCGGAAACCAGGTCGCCGCCTGGACCAGGATGTTGGTCCGCGCGAGCGGTTTTGGCTCCCCGGCGCCGGTGGGGAGGAGCGTGAGCTGAGAGTCCTTCTCACCCTCCCGCCGCGTCGTCAGGACCCAGCGCCCATCCGGCGAGAAGCCCCAGGCCCCTCCATCTCCGATGCGGACGGCGGGAGAGCCGTCGAGCTTGCGCAGGTAGACGCCTTGAGGCTGGATGTTCTGCTCTTCGAAGAGAACCGTCTTCCCGTCGGAGGAGATGCCCTTGGGAAACGACCAGTTGAGCCAGGTGAGATTGCGCTCGACTCGGTCGGCTGCGGAAACGCCCACGATCTCGCGGCGGGAGGACTTCACGGCGCAGAGAACGCGCCCGTCGCGCGCAACGTCCCGGAGGAATCCCGCGGGAACGTTCCAGAGCGGCCGGGTCTTGCCCGAAAGCGAAGTCGCCGAGATGCTGTGGCGTCCGCTCGACCAGACTTCGTCGCCTCGCGGAGACCACGCGAGCCCGGAGATCGCGAACGGGCCGGTCAACCGCAGTTTGCCGTCCGTGTCGACGACTTTCACGTAGCCGTTGTTGTCTCCGCGCAGCGGGTGGTCGATGAACGCGACGAAGCGGCCGTCGGGCGAGACGCGGACGTCGCTTACCCAGCCGGACGCGTCATACAAGACCTTTCCGATCGGGTAGTCGAGCCGGTTGCGGTTCCCCACGTGGCGCGCCACGGCCAGACTCTTGCCGTCGGGCGACCAGTCGGCATCCTCCACGTTCTCGAGGACCTCGCGTGGCGCGCCGCCCGCCAGCGGAACCCGCGCCAGCGTGCCGGCCGTTTCGAAGCCGAACATGAAGTGACGGTTGAGAGAGAGCGCGAGCTCCCCCGTGGAGGAGATCGCGAGGAGGCCGGCCCCCGCCAGCCCCAGCGAGCGCGATTCGGAACTTCCGGGGCGCGTCGTGAAGACATCCAGGGGGAGCCCTTCCCAGGCTGCGGCGTAAACGACCGTCTGCGCATCTGGAGCGAACCGCGCGGACATGATGGAACCGCGCGCGTAGGTCAGCTGCGAGAGCTCGACGGGCGCGCCCGTCCTGGTGTTCGCAGTCAAACCGCGAAGCAGGAATCCTGCCGCGATGCCTACTGCGAGCGCGGCGGCCGCCGGCAGAACCCATCCGCGCCGGCGCGGGCGGGCGGGTTCGACCGCCTCGAGTCCGCCGGAGGCCGAGGTCTCCGACAGATGGTCGCGGACGCTCTTCAGATCGCGTGCGAGGTCCTTGGTGGAGGCGTAACGCTCTTCGGGATCTTTCGCGAGCAGGCGCTCGACGATCCATCGAATCGGCGCGGGGGCCTTCGGCGCGAGCTGTCCGAACGATTCGGGCTCCTCCCGGATGACTGCGACGAGAGTCTCGGCGCCGGTCTTCCTCTGGAACGCGCGCTTGCCGGTCGCCATCTCGTAGAGGATCGCGCCGAGCGTGAACTGATCCGAGCGGAAGTCGAGGGGCTGGCCGCTCGCCTGCTCGGGCGACATGTACCCGGCCGTGCCCATGACCGTGCCGGGCTCGGTCGCCCCGATCATGGTCGGCAGCACGGACGCGTCCTGCGAAACGGTCTCGGTCAGTTTCGCCAGCCCGAAGTCGAGAATCTTGACGTAGCCGTCCTTCGAGACCATCAGGTTCTCGGGCTTCAGATCCCGGTGCACGATCCCGGCCGCATGGGCCTTGGCGAGACCGTCGGCGGTCTGCACGGCGACGTCGAGAAACCTCTTCGTCGGGAGCGGCTGCCCCGACGCCAGGAGCTCGCGAAGCGTCTTCCCGTCTACGAGCTCCATCGCGATGTAGGTGGTTCCTTCGGCTTCGCCGACGTCGTAGACCGTCAGGATGTTCGGGTGGTTCAAGGCCGAGGCCGCGCGCGCTTCCTGCTCGAAGCGCTGGCGGCGATCGGGATGGGCGGCCGTGTCGGCCGGCAGCACCTTGATCGCCACGTCGCGTCCGAGCCGGGCGTCGGTCGCGCGATAGACCTCTCCCATCCCGCCCGCGCCGATCGAGGCGGTGACGCGGTACTGGCCGAGACTGCGGCCGATCACGACGAAATCACCCCCGGGTTCTTCAACGGCCACTGGATCTGCGAAAGAGGCGCGGAATTCTACAGCGCGGACGGGTGAAGAAAGAGCGATGCGGGGTTCGCGCCCGCGCTGTCTTTCCATTCACGAGCATGACAACCTCTAGCCGATTCCGTAGATCAGGCGGACGCGCCCACCGGGAAGCTGGTCGACCTTCCGCAGTTTCAGCCCATGACGACGTTGCGTCGTCGCAAAGAGCGCCTTCCCTTCACCGGCGATCAGCGGATAAACGATCAGCCGGATTTCATCCACCAGCCCGGCATCGAGAAGGCTCGCCGTCGTTCGAGCGCCCCCCACGAGATAAATGTCTTTGCCCGGCTGCTGCTTGAGGGCCGCGATTTCTTCGAGTCCCCGGACGAAGCTCGTCTTCGGCCAGTGAGCCGAGGTCAGGGTGTTCGACAGCACGTAGTGCGGGGTCCGCTCGATGAAGCGGGCCCACTCGAGCTCGGCTGGCGTCGGCGCGTTGCCTGTGATCCAGGCGGGCTTGTCCGGGTCACTCTGTATCCCGGTCCAATACCCCTCGTAGCCGGGATACATACCTCCGCCGAGCAGGCAGGCGTCTATTTGCGGCATCAGGCCGTAGTCCTCGGACCACGCTTCGACCCAATCCGCGGTCCCCTCCGGTCCCTCCATCTTCCCGTCCACAGAAACCTTCATTCCAGCGATCAACTTGCGCATCGCAACCTCCGAGAGGCATACAAAAAAACGACGCCGAGAGTCTCCTCTCGGCGGTTTATCGACTTGGTTGCGGGGGAAGGATTTGAACCTTCGACCTTTGGGTTTTGAGAACTCCCTCGGAGTCGGCACGCCGAACCCAGGTCGTCCGCGTCATCGCGCTCCGTCAACCTGAAAGAGGTCGGACCGACGCTGGATGGCAGAGTAGGCGTAAACCTTCTCGTCGCCCGCAACAGTCGCATTTTGGATCCGGACAACGCCGGCGAGATCCGGTGGAGCGAGACGGTGAACGAGCTCCCGGCGTCCCGTCGCGAGGTCGACGCGCTCGAGGCGGGCGGGCACGTCCGACCAGCGATTGACCAGGAAGCCATGGCCGTCAGCGGTCCAGCGAGCCACGACGTCGTCCGGCGCGAGCGAGGAAACAGACCGAGGCTCTCCGCCGGCAGACGGGTAGAGCTGGTACTCGTCGCGGCTTCCCTGAGCGAGAATGAGCGTGCCGTCCGGGGAAACGATCCCACTGATGCTGCCCTCGGACGTGACGGGCCGCGGCTTGCCGCCGGAGACATCCTGCGCGTAGCAGCGCGAGGCATGTTTGGCCTCGGCGCCGCACACGAGGATGCGCTTTCCGTCGGGAAACCACCGCGCCGAGCTGTATTCCCGTATGTCGCCGCTCTCCAGACGTCGCGGCTCTCCCGGGCCCGCGGGGTAGAGCATGAGCCGGTCGGGCGAGGTGGCCACGACCGCCAGAGCCCACCGGCCGTCCGGTGAGAGATCGCCGGCCCAGCCTTCTCCCAAACGCACGACCGGCGACCCGTCGGTCCTTCGAAGACCGACCGCATAGTTGTTTCCGAAAACGCCGCTGTACTCGGTGAAGAGGAGCGACCGGCCGTCGGTGGAGAGAGCGACGACAAGTGAGCCGTCGAGCCAGGAGAGGTCCCGCTCCGTGTTGGCTCCGGGAGCCATGGCCATCAATCGCCACTTGACGTCCTCCCGAGCAGCGAGCCACCGCCCCTCGCGCGAGATGTCGAAGATCGTCAGACCTCCAGAGCTCGGCAGCGCGACTCGGTTCCTGCCCGTCAGCGTCACGGCGCGGACGTCGAAGTTCGAATAGCCGACGCCCGTGGAAAAAAGGACTTCCTTGCCGTCGGGCGACCAGGCCAGACCTTCTTCTCCCCAATAGCCATCGGCGAGGCGGGTCTTCTTGCCGGCCAGATCCACGACCGCCACGCCGCCCCGGTCATCCCAGCGGAACGGATGTTCGAGGAACGCGATCCGGTCGCCATTCGGCGAAAACCGGAGGTCGCTCACGTATCCTCCCGTCGCGTACAGGACTTTGCCGATCGGATACTCCAATCGGTCCTTCCCGTCCACGTCTCGGATAATCGCGAGGTTTTCCCCGTCGGGCGACCAGTCGGCCTCTCGTACCCCTTCGAGGACTTCCCTCGGCGCGCCTCCGCCGAGCGGCATTCGGGCGAGCGTCCCGGTGAAGAGTCGGTGATGGATGTACCGGGCATGCGTCAGCAATGCGAGCTCGCCTTTCGACGAAACCGACAGAAGCTGCGCATCCGGCACTCCGAGCGGGCGCGGCTCGGGGTAGTCGGGAGCGAGCGTGAACAGCTCGGGCCGGTTCCCCTCCAACGCCTGGCTGAAGACCATCGTCCGTCCATCCGGAGCGAACAGCGCGCGAAAAATCGGCAGCGACCGAAACGTCAACGTCTTGAATGTCACGCCGCGCGATCCGCGCGTCGGACTCGTAGCCCGCCCCACGAAAAACGACCCAAGTCCCACAGCGACACAGAGCGCGAGTCCGGCGGCGCCGAACGTCCACTTCGCCCGGCGCTCGTGAACCGCAGGTACCGCCAGTCCCGCGGGTACCGATACGCCGGAAAGGGCCTCCAGATCGAAGGCGAGGTCGTGCGCGGAGTGAAAGCGGCGCTCGGGGTTCTTTTCCAGGCAATGCCGCACGATCCGCTCGAGGCCCGGCGAGATGGACTGGTTGGTCACGGAAAGATCCGGCGGGTCTTCTTTCAGGATCGCCGACATGGTGTCCGCGGCCGAATCACCCCGGAAGGCGCGCTGCCCCGAGAGCATTTCGTAGAGGATCGCGCCGAAGGCGAAGATGTCCGAGCGGGCGTCGGCAGGCTTACCCCGAACCTGCTCCGGCGCCATGTAGCCGAGGGTTCCAAGAACGACGCCGGGCTCGGTGCCGGCGGTGGCAGTCGGAATGCTGGTGGCCTGGGAGCCGACTTCCTGGTGCGTCAGCTTGGCCAGGCCGAAGTCGAGGATCTTGATGCGCCCGTCCTTTGTAACGAAGACGTTCTCGGGCTTCAAGTCCCGGTGCACGATTCCCTTCTCGTGCGCCGCCGCCAGGCCGTGAGCGAGCTGCTGTGCGCAGTCGATCGCTTTTCGCTGGGAGAATCGTCCGCCTGCAAGCTCCGCGCGAAGGGTCTCGCCTTCGAGAAGCTCCTGGACGACGTAGGGCGCGCCGTCGGCCTGTCCGATGTCGTAGACGGCGGTGATGTTGGGATGATTGAGCGCGCCCGCTGCCTGGGCTTCCTGCTCGAATCGCCGAAGACGATCCGGATCGGCCGAGAAGGAGCTTGGCAGCACCTTGATCGCGACGACGCGCTTCAGCCGCTCATCCCTCGCCGTGTAGACCTCTCCCATCCCGCCCGCGCCGATCGGCGCAAGGATCTCGTAGGGGCCGAGCTTCGAACCCTGCGAAAGCGTCACGACGGCGGAATTCTATTTCCGCCGGGAAAGTCCCACCTTCTTCGCCAAACCCCGCCGGTTCCGAATTCCCGGTTATATAGACTCGGCGCCTCCCATGAGCGACGCTCCGATGATCAGTACGCGGCTCGCGAATCGGTACGAAATCCTTGGCGAGCTCGGCCGCGGAGGGATGGGAGTCGTCTACCGAGCCCGCGACCCGCTGCTCAACCGCGAGGTCGCCGTCAAACTCATCTCATCGGCGGATCTCACTGCTGAGATCGAAGAGCGGTTCCAGCGCGAAGCACAGCTCGTCGCGCAGATGGATCATCCCGCGATCGTGCCGATCTACGACTTCGGACGGGATGAAGGTTCTCTCTTCTTCGTGATGCCGGT